>JANRJF010000117.1:0-3802 GCA_033764095.1 Deltaproteobacteria bacterium
GGCGAGGCGCCAGCCGTCGTCGAGCCGCACCGCCAGGCGCGGCGCCTCGGCGGCGAGCGCCGCGGCGAGCTGCGGCGTCGAGCCGCGCTGCACGCTGGCGGCGACGCCGCGCAGCGCGCCGAACGGACCGAAGCCGCGCGAGACGATCTCCGCTCGATCGGCGCTGCCGGTGACGACGCGCACCTCGTAGCGGTAGGGCGCCGCTGGCCAGCTGCCGGGCGCCAGTGCGAACGGATATTCGCCGTCGTCGGCCGTGCCGGCACGGCCATCCGGGCCGAGCGTCAGGCGGACGAAGCGCGGGTCGGCGGTGAGATCGGCGAGCGCGTGCTCCAACCCCGACTCGGCGACCGCCAGCGTCACCGCCGCGAGTCGGGTGCGCTGTGCGATCAACGCGTCGAGCCGCGCCTGCATGACCGCGAACGCGCCGAGCGGCAGCAACACCGCCGTGGTGAGGAGAACGCTGATGAGTGCGTAGCCAGCTTCCCCCCTTTGAAAAAGGGGGGTGAGGGGGGATTTCCTGACGGCTCTGCGTTGCCGTCTGCGCGCCACGCGGATCAGTCGAAGAATCCCCCCTATCCCCCCTTCTTCGAAGGGGGGAACGATTCCGAAGCGGGGCAACCGCTCACGGGTTGGGAGCATTGCGCAGCACCACGGTCGCCGTCTGCGTCGCGCGGATCGGGCGCGCCTCGGCCGGGTTGGGATTGCCGATCTCGACCACCAGCTGCGCGACGATGCGGCGGATGCGAGCGCGTTGTGCGTCGCTGAGCTCGCCGCTGGCGATCAGGGGTGCGCCGGCTTCGTCGAAGAACGCGAAGCGCAGGCCGCCGGCGGGAACGTCGTTGAGCAGCGGCTGCGGCGGGGCGTTGCCGAGGCCGCGCACCAGCGTGCGCGTCGCGGCGTTGTACTGGAACGCGACCGCTTCGGAGGCGTCGTCGCTGTCGCCGTCGCCGTTCAGGTCGCGCACCAGCGCCACTGCATCAGCGGCGGCGCGGCGGATGCCGTTGCCGAGCCGCGCATCGGGGCTGAAGCCGGCGTCGCGCAGCTCGCCGGCGATCAGCTGCGCCCCGAGGCGCGCCGCTTCCTGCGCCTCGCTCGCCACCTCCAGCACGCGGACGCCGCGCAGCATGCTGCGCGAGAACTGCGCCACGGCGGTGGCGAGCAGCGCGCAGACCAGCAGCGCGATCAGCAGCTCGACCAGCGTGAAGCCGCGCATCATCTGCGCCGCAGCGCCGACAGCGCGAACGACTGCGGGCCGCGGTCCTCCCAGGTGACGGTCACGTCGACCCGCTCGAGCCCGGCGGCGACCGCCGCGGCGTGCCAGCTGCGGGTGAACTCGCCGAGCGGCGCGCCATCCGTCCCGCGCTCGCCGGCGCGCACCAGCTCCAGCCGCTCCTCGGCCAGCTCGACGGCGCGCAGCCAGCGGCCGCTGCTCACCCGCTGGCGCTGTGCGACCACCAGCGTCTCGGCCAGCGCCGCCGCGCCGAGCGCGAACAGCACCAGCGCCACCAGCACCTCGATCAGCGTGAAGCCCTTCATGCGAGGCGCAGGCGGCCGGCGATGTCGACGACGATGCGGCGTTCGACGCCGTCGACATCGCGCAGCGTGATGGTGCCGAAGGTCGCGGCGAGGCCGCGCGGGCGGAAGCTGATGCCGCTCCCGGCGGCGCTGCAGTCGGCGACGATTACGCCATCGGGCAGTGCGGTCGGCGGCCCGACCGCGACGTACGAGCCGCCGGACTGGCGCTCGCGTTGATAGCGGCCCGCCGCCGCGGTGAAGCGCAGGCGTTGGGTGACACCGGCGGCGATCGCCTGTGCGCGGGTGAGCTTCAGGTCCATGACCACCTGGCGCGCCGCGGCGTTCAGCCGCCACGCCGCCAGGGTGCGGCGCAGGTCGGGGAGTGCGATCGCGGCGAGCGCGCCGAACAGCGCCAGGGCGACGAGCAGCTCGAGCAGCGTCAGGCCGGCGGATCGCGTGTGCATGATGCGAGACGCCTACGGCGCACGCGCGCTGAGCGTCAATGCGATCGGCGCATGCAGCCGCTACATCGATGCGCGCATCGGCACCGCGTCTCGTCGCGAGCGTCTCGAATCACGGATTACACGGATCACATCTGAGGACTGCACGGATACTCGAGTGATTCTTCACCGCGGAGACGCGGAGGCTGCGGAGCGGAGGAACAGATCGATGCTTCTCACAACCCCCACTGTGAATGGAGCTTGCGCGAAGGGTGGGAGCGAGATGCGGCGCGCCGTTCTCCGCGTCTCCGCGCCTCCGCGGTGAGAATCCTCTCGCCCAGATCAAGGCTCAGTCTGGATTCTGATCGCCTGCTTCGTCATCCGTGCGACTCCGTGTAATCCGTGGCCAACGTCGCTCGCTCCGAGACGTCCGTTCGGAGTCAGGACAGGCCGCCCGCGAGCCAATCCCCGAACGCCAGGTACCAGTCGATCAACGCGTCGGCCCAGAACAGCGCGCATACCGCGCCGGCGGCGAGGAAGGGGCCGAAGGGGATCGCCATCTTCACGTCGTCACCGCGCCGCAGCATGGCGAGCACGCCGATCACGCTGCCGACCAGCGAGGCGATCAGCAGCGTCACCAGCACGCCGCGCCAGCCGACGAAGGCGCCGATCATCGCCAGCAACTTGATGTCGCCGCCGCCCATGCCCTCGCGGCCGGTGAGGCGCGCGTAGCCCTCGGCGACGCCCCACAGCAGGCCGCCGCCGAGCAGGATGCCGATCAGCGCGTCGAGCCATGGCGGCTCGCCGAGCAGCAGCGCGGCGGCGAAGCCGACGCCGATGCCGGGCAGGCTGATCGCGTCGGGGATGATCTGGTGGTCGAGGTCGATGAAGGTGACGACGATCAGCGCGGCGAGGAAGGCGAAGGCGACCAGCGCGTGTGCGGTAATGCCGAAGTGCAGCACCGCGGCGGCGGCGGCGAGACCGCCGAGCAGCTCGACCAGCGGGTAGCGCCATTTGATCGGCGCGCCGCAGTGCCGGCACTGACCGCGCAGCAGCGCGTAGCTGAACAGCGGGATGTTGTCGTACGGCGCGATGGCGGTACGGCAGCGCGGGCAGTGCGAGGCCGGAAAGACGATCGACTCGCCGCTCGGCAGCCGGTGGATGCAGACGTTCAGGAAGCTGCCGACCATGGCGCCGAGCAGGAAGACCGCGAGGGTGAACATGCGCGGCGCACAGAGCTACTGGGCGAACGGCGCCTGCGCAACCGCAGATCGCCGTCGGTAGCGAGTTCCCGGTGCAGCGCGCCGACGGTCAGCGCGCCCGGACTTTCCGCGCCCGAAAGACGGCTGCAAAGCCGCGCCGTTTCCTCTATCAGGAGGCGTGCAGCGGGTGGGGCAGGCGGTGGTGCTGGGCGCACTGGCGGCGGCGTTGTATCTGCCGGCGCTCGGCAACGGCTTCGTCAACTGGGACGACGACCGCGTGCTGCTCGACAACCCGGCGGTGGCGCGCGCCGATGGGCTGGCGCGGATCTGGACGACGGCCGAGCTGCCGGACGGGTTTCCCAACTATCCGCTGGTCTTCACCAGCTACTGGGTCGAGCACCGCCTGTGGGGCTTCGACCCACTCGGCTATCACGCCGTCAGCCTGGTGCTGCACGGCGTCGCGACGGCGCTGGTGTTCCTGCTGTTGGGCGCGCTGGGCGCCAGCCCCTGGGTGGCGGCGGTGGCGGCGGCGCTGTTCGGCGCGCATCCGCTGCAGGTGGAGTCGGTCGCCTGGGTGGCGGAGCGCAAGACGGTGCTGGCGGCGGTCTTCTTCCTCGCCGCGGCGCTCGCCTACCTGCGCCATCG
>JANRJF010000118.1:0-59643 GCA_033764095.1 Deltaproteobacteria bacterium
GGCGGGGCTGGCGGCGGCCGCGGCCCTGGCCGGCGCGGCGATCAGCGTGCGGCGCGTCGAGGTCTGGCACGACGAGCTCAGTCTGTGGCGCGACTGGGCGGTGCAGGAGTGGTACCTGCCGGTCGACCGCACCGCCCGGGTGCGCGACGCCGACGCCAAGCTCGGGCTGATCGAGGACGCCGCGCGCGCCGCGCCACGGTCGGTGCTGCTGCAGCACAACCTCGGGGCGCTACGCCTCGAGCGCGGCGACACCGCCGGCGCGCTCGCCGCGCTGGAGACGGCGCGCCAGCTGGGCGGCGACAGCGGCATCCTGTGGCTCAACCTCGGCCGCGCCTACCTGCGCACCGGCGACATGGCGCAGGCGGACGCCGCGCTGCGCCGCGCCGTCGCAGCGGAACCGTACGCGTTCTTCGCCTGGTTGAACCTGGCGCGCGTCCGCCTGGCGCGCGGCGATCGCGACGGAGCGCGCGCCGCGCTCGCCGCCTGTGCCCGCATCCGCCCCGGCATGGAGCACCTGTGGCAGCCGGAGAGCAACGCGCTGGCCGGCGAGGCGCCGTGAGCTTCCCACCGTTTGCAGAGGAATCACCACCAAGGCGCCAAGGCACCAAGCTCTGAGGCCGGCCTGGTGGCTTTGCCCGTCACTCCCGACCCCACCCTGCCCCCCGCGGTCCGAGGGATGGAATCGGACCCAGTTCCTTCCCCGCGCCAGCGGGGGAAGGTCACTCCTGGGCAAGCCGGTTAGCGGATCCGATTGGCCTGCCGTACCCGGCTTTGCCCGCCAATGTGCCTCAGCAGCGAAGTGCACGGACGAGGCTGTGAGGCTGCTCGCTGCCAGGGGCTCTGATCGTCTGCCCTGACCTGAGACTTCCCGACAGAGAAGACAGCCGACCACCAAGACACCGAGGACACCAAGGGAATCTCACACCCTCTTCTTGGTGCCTTGGTGTCTTGGTGGTGATCTTCTCGGCGGCGAGGACGCGCGTTGCTCGCTCGAGTGTTCCGGCCCGGCCGGTGGCGGCACTGACAGCCAACAGCCCAACAGCCTCGAATGCGGGCTATGGCTTCGCCGCTGGCGCGGCTGGCGGCGCGGCGGGCGCGGCGGATTCCGCCGCTGGCGTCGTCTGGACCACGTTGGCGCCCTTGACGGCGCGGACGCGCTCGATGAACCAAGCCTGGGCGTCCTTGGAGATCGCGTCGTCGGTCAGACTGTACCAGCGTCCATCCGGGTCCAGCATCGCGGTCATCGCGGTGCCCTTCCAGAACGGGTGGGTCGGGCGCTTGCCGGTCTGCGGTCCGAGCTGCTTGCTGATCGCCGCCTCGACCTGCTTCGGGTCGTTGTCCTTGTAGTAGACGATGAACGCCCACAGCTTGCCCTTCCAGAAGCGCAGCTCGACGTCACCCGGCTTGGTCAGCGCCGGCGCACTGGTGTCGTGCACGACGTAGCGCACCAGGTCCTCCGCCATGATCGTCTGCGCGCCGAGCACCTGGTCGGGGCGCAGTTGCTCCATCTTCGGATAGATCTTCTTCACCTCGTCGACGCTCATGCCGAGCTTTGCCTTGCCGACGGCGGTGATGTCGGTGGCCGACGCCGGCGCCGCCACCGCCAGCGCGATCCCGATCACTGCGCCCAGGCCCTGCCGTACGATTCCTCGCATGAAAGCACCCCTCTCTCTGGTCAGCTCACAAGCTGCGTACTCATGTCGGCGAGCCGCCGGACTGCCCGACCGCTCGCCCTGCCCTCGAATCCTGTATCTCAACTGGCGGTTGCCGGGCTCGCCCGGCCGCCCGTCGCCAGGTAGTACCCCGCCGCGGCGGCGACGAAGCCGGTGGTGTGTACCCACGGATGGTTGGCCGTCGCGCTCTGGCCGTCGTAGGCGAACGACGTGCGGCCCGAGATCCAGCGCCCATCGGCCGGCTGCGCGGCGGCGATCACCTCGATCCAACCTGCCGCCTCGTCGGCCGCCGGCGTCGTGAAGGCGAGCAGAATCGCGGCGCGCTCGGCAAACAGGTCGCTGAAGGTCGGGTCGGCGCGCTGCTCGGCGGCGATGCGCCGCAGCAGATCGGCGCGCCGTTCGCGCACCGGCGCCGGCAGCGCCAGGCCGACGGCGTCGGCCCATTCCAGCACCAGCAGTTGGTGGGTGAGCGGGTAGCCGGTCAGCGGCTGGGCGGTGAAATCGTCGATGAAAGCCATGGCGCGATCCGGCGGCGCGCCGACCGGCGCGAAGATGTAATTCGCCAGTCGCATGATGCCGTGCCCGGCGTCGGCGGGCAATTCGAGCCGCGGCGCGGCAGGGTCGACCAGGCGGGCGGCGCGATGGCCGGCCAGGCCGCGGCGGGTGCGCTCGAGCAGCGCGTCGAGCGCCGGGTCGGGGCGCCGCCGCGCCAGCTGCTGCAGGAACCAGGTCTCGCCGACCTCCATGCGCGGCGCGTCGGCGGCGGCGAGCGCCGCCACGGCGCGCCCGTACACGCGTTGCGCGGCGCAGCAGCCGTCCGCGTCGGCGCGCTGGCCGGGCGGCGTGCCCGGGCAGCGGTCGGCGGCGTCGCCGACGCGGTCGCCGTCGGCGTCGCCGGCGCAGGAGACCAGCGCGGCGAGCAGCAGCCCCAGGATCGCGCGGCTGAAGCGCCGCGCGCGGCGCGGCGGGAAGCAGGCGAGCCTGCCGGTCATGGGTGCGGCGGCGGCGCGCTCGCGAGTGGGGCGCTGGTGGCCCCACTCGCGCGGCGCGCGCTTACGGCTGGCTGCAGGTGAAGGTGTTCTGGCTGAGGATGTCGCCCAGGGTGGAGTCGAAGAAGCCGAGCTGGCCGACCAGCTTCAGGCCGTTGACGTTGCCGGCGGCATAGTTCGCGCAGCTGATCGGCGCACCGGTCATCACGCGCGGCTGTGGCGGCGTGTTGGTGCCGCTGCTGTTGTTCACGTTGATCAGCTGGCCGGTCGAGGTGCTGGTGGTGACGCCGCCGCAGACGCCGGCGAGCACGATGGTATTGGCGTCGAGGCAGTCGCCGTCGCTCGGCAGCTCGACGTCGATCTGCGTGCCGACGTTGCAGGTCAACGACCCCGCCGGCGCCGCGGCGCCGAGGCTGTCGCCGCCGCACGAGCAGTTGCAGGTGCCGATGTGCGACACCGGCTCGGCGCCGACGCACTGGCCGCCCGGGCACTCGCTGTCGCGCAGGCAGCTGGCTTCCTCGTTGGTGCCGCCCTGGCAGTAGCCCTCGCAGCCGTAGGTGAGCGGCTCGTAGGTCGCGCCGAGCGAGCCGCAGCGCGCCTGGCAGGCGGTGAGGCACTGGGCGTTGCTCGAGCAGGTGCCGATGTTGTGATTGGTGCTGAGGTCGACGTCGGTGCCGACGCCGCCGTCGCAGTCGAAGCGGCCGGGCGCGCAGCCCGGGAACGGATTGACGCAGACGTCGCCGATCGACGGGATGACGACGGTGCCGAAGCTCTTCACGCCGCACGTGCAGGCGGCGGCGCCGTCGGCGCCGGGCGCGCCGCAGTCGATCTCGATGACGCCGGTGGCGCCGAACGCCGGCAGCGGGAAGGCCTGCGTCTGCAGGAGCAGCGTGCTGCCCGGTGCGCCGTTGAGCTTGCACTCGCGCTTGCCGAGCGGCGCGACGGTCGCGGTCGGGGTCGGCGTGTTGGTCGGCGCGGTGGTGTTGGTCGGCGTCGGCAGCGGCGTGTTGGTGCGCGTCGCGGTCGGCACCGGGGTGTTGGTCGAGACCGGCGTATTGGTCGGCGGCACGGTGTTGGTCGGCTTCGGCGTGGCGGCCATCTGGCAGGTGGCGGGATCGAGGAACGAGTCGACGCAGAGGTCGACGTCGTTGCTCTCGACGCTGCCGCTGCCGTCGGCGTCGGCCGCGGCGCAGGCCGGCGCCTGCAGGCCGGCGGCGAGGTTCACGCAGTTCTGCACTTCCGCGATGCTCACCCGGCCGTCGCCGTTGCAGTCGCCGGCGCACACCGCGGCGGCGCGCGCGGCCGGCGCGAGCCACAGCGCCGCCAGCGCCAACAGCAGCGCGCGGGTCACCTGACCCGCGCCAACACAGATTCGGGAACGCGTCATGGGCATGTCCTCGCCGCGCTTCATGGCACCACCTCGATGGCGCCGGGCGCGCCGGCCAGGGCCACCGGCGCCGCTTCCGGCGTCGCGCCCTCGGGCTGATGGGTAAGGGAGATCGAACCGCTGGTCGCCAGTACGTGGAAGCGACAGGTGAACACGGCGCCGTCGGGCAGCGCCGCGGCGCCGCCGCGATCGATGACGCCGATGCGCACGCCGGCGCGCTGCGCGCCGTCCGCCGGCAGGCTGGCGTACAGCAGCGTCTTACCGGCCGCGGCCGCCGCGGCGGTGACCGCGCACGGCGATCCGCCGTCCGCCTCCAGCGCCGCGGCGTCGAAGCGGATGTCGGTGGCGACCGCGGCGAGCGTGGTGCCGCTGCTCACCAGCCGGGCGGTGACGGTGGTGACCGAGCCCGCCGCGGCGGTGCCGGCCACCAGGCCGAGCGCGGCAGCGCTGGCGGTGACGTCGATGCGGCCGTCGCTGCCGACCACCGCGACCGGCGCCGCCTGGTCGCTGGCCGCCTCCGACGTATTGACCAGCGTGATCGTCGCCGGTGCGTCGATCGCGATGCGGAAGCGGCAGCGGAACAGCACGCCACTGGTGATGAGCTGGTTGTTGTCCAGGCCGATGACGCCGATGCGCAGGCGCTGCGCCTCGCCGCCCACCGTGCCGACGCTGGCGACCACCTGCTTGCTGCCGGCCAGGCGGCCGTCGATCGTGCAGGCGGGCTTGCCGCCGTTGGTCACCACGGCCAGGGCGTCGCCGTCGTACTCGATGTCGGTGGAGAGCGCGGCGATGGCGCCGCCGCGGTTGGTGAACGTCACCGGCACCTCGACCTCGGCACCGGCGTTGCCGGCGACCGCGCCGATGTCCACCGACGACGCCTGCGGCGTCGCCGTCGGCGTCGGGATGGCGGTGTCGGTCGGCCGCGTGTTGGTCGGCACCGCGGTGGCGGTGTTGGTCGGCACCGGCGTGTTGGACGGCGCCGTGGTGAAGGTGGCGGTCGGCACCGGCGTCAGCGTGCTGGTCGGCACGCTGGTGTTGGTGGGAACGGTGGTGGCGGTATTGGTCGGCGCCGGCGTGTCGGTCCGCGTCGGCGGGACGGTGTTGGTCGCGGTGCGGGTCGGCGCCCGCGTCGAGGTGGCGGTCGGCGGCACCGTCTGCGTCGGCGGCACGGTGCGGGTCGCGGTCGGCACCGCGGTGGCGGTGAGCGTCGGCGGCACGGTGTGGGTGCTCGTCGGCGCCGGAGTCGGCGCGCCGAGCGCGATGGAGATGGCGGACTGCACGCCGGGGTCGGAGGCCGCCGCCGCGGTCGCGGCGGCGTTGACCGCGCTGGCGCTGTCGCCGAAGACCTCGCGGGTGGACTGCATGACGGCGCGGCGGATGCCGTGCAGGTCGCCGGCGTCGAGCCCGCAGAGCGTCGTGGTCTTGCGGCGAATCTCGTCGAGCACCAGCCGCACCGCGGCCTCGCTCTCGAAGTCGATGTCGACCAGCAGATCGTCGACGAACGCGCGCGTCAGCGTCGAGCCGCTGCCCACCTCGAGGATGTAGCGGCAGGTCTCGGGACTGGTGCCGGTCGGGAGCTTGATGGCGTAGGCGCCGCCGGCGCCGGTGCTGCCGCGGAAGGTCACCCGGCCGCCGGTGATACGGCCGCCGGAGATGTTCTGCGGACCGATCTCGCGCACCCGCACCTCGACGCCGGCGCCGACCGGCCGGACCGTACCGGACACCAGCGCCTCGACGCGCGCGACCACCGCGGCGGCCAGGCGCTCGAGCGCCGACGGCGCCGCCGCCACCTGTCCGTTCGGCATCGACACCGTGCCGGAGATGGTCGGCCCGTTGTTGTCCGTCGGCACACCGCCGGACACCGACGATTCGCCGCCGCAACTCGCGAGCAGCAGCGTCGCCGCCAGGCCGAGCCAGGCGTACGGGCGCAACAGCCCACCGCGTATCATTCCGGCTCCTTTCACGATGTTTCGCGCTGGCCGGCGCGGCCGGCCTGTCGTCCCCCCAGAACGGCGTCGGGCGACGCCGCGCGGGCCCCTCGGGCACCGCGTTCTCCAATCAACTACAGCGCAAGTGTTAAAGGCAAGCGCGGAGAAGGGCGGCTGTCAGCCGTCAGCTATCAGCCGTCGGCTTGCAGCTCTTAAGAAGGCAGCTATCAGCCGACAGCTGTCAGCCTTCAGCTCTGAGGGAGCCCCTGTCGAACCGCTCGCCGTCAGCGCAAGGAGTCCGTGTGTCGGGCAGCGCCGCGCAAATGGGGCCACGACCTCTGAGCTGAAGGCTGACAGCTGATAGCTGACGGCCTCAGTGCCGGTGCTGCTTGGCCTTCTCGATCTCTTCCGCCAGCCAGGCCTGCGCCTGTTTGGACAGCGCATCGTCGGTGGTGCCGTACCAGCGCAGCCTGGGGCTGACGATGGTCTGCGTCGCCTTGCCGGTCCAGGTGACCTGGGCCGCGTTGCTCGCCTGCGGCGGGCCGAGCTGCTTGGTGAGCATGTCCATGACCTGCTGGTCGGTGTTGTCGCCGAAGTAGCCGATCGCGCCCCAGAGCTGATCCTTCCAGAAGCGCAGCTCGACCAGGACGGGCTTCGGCAGCCCGGCGACGGTCTGGTTGTCGAGCAGCATGCGGGTGATGAACGGCCCGCCGATGAACGGCGCCACCAGCTTGTCGGTCGGCGCGACCTCGCGCAGCGTCGGATAGAGCTTCTTCACCGCCGCGGTCGAGCTGCCGAACTTCGCCTTGCCGTAGCCGGTCGGCTCGGCGGCGTTGGCGCGCATGGAGACCGCCATCAGCGCGAACAGCGCGCCGAGAACCAAAGGCGTGCGGAGGTGCCGAGATGCGGAGGTGTGAAGGTGTGCGGTGGGAAAGATCTGATCAGGCATCACAGGTGACCTCGGCTATCGGGCGTCCTAGCAGCCCCTCCGCCCCGCCGCACGCGTCTCTTCTCGCACGCCTCACTCGCCGAGCAGCCTGGCGATCGCCACCAGGTCGGCGGCGGTGACGTGGCTGTCGTCGTTGGCGTCGGCGCCGGGGCTGCCGGCGAAGGCGCCGCCGCTGACCGCGCCGACGCTGTCGCCGTCGCCGTCGAAGATCTCGTTGGCGAGGAAGACGCGGTCCTCGGACGAGAGCACGTAGTCGCCGTTGGCGTCGCCGGGCAGCGGCGCCTCCAGCTGGCAGACCGCCGAGCAGCCGTCGCCGTCGAGCTGGTTGCCGTCGTCGCAGGTCTCGGGCGGCTCGGTGGCGGAGTTGCCGCAGCGCGGGCAGCCGCGCACGCCGGCGTCGACGATCACCGTCGCCTCCGGCGTGACGCTGCCGAGCACCAGCGGCTCGGCTTCGCTGGCGCCGTTGTACACCAGCTCGTTGCGGCCGGTCTGCGTGTTGGCGCGCATGGTGCCGAGGACGAAGGAGCTGTCGCGGCCGACGATGCGGTTGACGCCGTTGGGGCCGAGGCTGGTCAGCATGCCGGTGCCGCCGCTCGGGCAGGCGGGGTGATCCATGCCGCAGATGGTCACGTCGCAGCCGGTGAGCGTGCTGTGCCCGGCCGCCGTCGAGCCGTCGGTGTTGAGCGTTGCCCCGACCAGCACCTGGCCCTGCGAGACGATCTCGACCTCGCCACCGGCGCCGGCACTGGAGCCGGCCAGCGCCGGACGGCGCACGTCGACGCCGCCGCCGGAGGACAGGCCGATGCTGCCTCCCATTCCCTGGCCGCGCGCGTCGAGCTGGCCGTTGGAGACGATGCGCTGGCTGGCGTCGATGGCGATGATGCCTCCCGGCGCCTCCGGGCGACTGGCGCTGACGGTGATCGGTCCGTCGATCAGCGCCGGACCGCTGTCCACCGCGATGCTGACCGCGCCGCCGCGCCCGGTCAGCGCCGTGGCGCTCAGCACGGCGTCGGCGCTGACCCGCACCGCGGCGCCGCCGGAGATGTCGATGCCGCCCCCGCCGGTGCCGCCGTCGGCGGTGAGGTCGCCCTCGATCACCACGGTGCGTTCCTGCGCGGCGCCGCCGCTGCCGCTCTCGACGCAGATGGTGCCGCCCGCCCCGAGCGCGTTGGCGGCCACCGACGCCGAGCTGGTCTTCTCCAGGGTCACCCCGGCGGCGGAGCTGGCGATGGTGATCTCGCCGCCGCCGCTGTCGCCGCCGCCGGCGAACAGCGGGCCGGCGACGATGGCATCGCGGGTCGCGTCGATCGACACCGAGCCGCCGCTGCCCTGGTCGCCCGGCGCCAGCGCCGTCAGCGTGCCGCGCACCTCGATCGCCCCGCTGATGGTGCTGAGCTCGATCTCGCCGCCGGAACCGTCGGGGCCGCCGGCGTTGACGTTGAAGGTCGCGGCGGCGTCGAGCATGCGGATGTCGCCGGACGCGGCGATCGACACGCAGCCGCCGTCGCCGCCGCCGGTGTCCTCGCCGCCGGTGCGGCCGCTGGCGGTGAGCTGGCCGTCGACGAAGACGCGGCCGGTGGTGAGGTTGTCGCCCTGCGCGGCGAGATCGATGGTGCCGCCGAAATTGCCCGCCGCGGTGGCGTCGGACTTGATGATCGCCGTCTTGGCGATGATCAGATCGCCGGCGTTGCCGGCGCCGGGGCCGGCGTCGAGGTCGATGGTGCCGCCGTCGGCGCCGGTCGCATCGAGCGTGCCGCTGACGGTGATCGGACCGGTGCTGCTGACGCTGATGTCGCCGCCGAGCCCCTCGAAGTTGCCGCCGAACGCCTGCACCGCGCCGCTGATCACGACTTCCCCGCCGGTCAGGTCGATCGAGCCGCCGACTTCCAGGCTGGAGGTCGCGCGCGCCGCCAGCGTGCCGGTGAGGGTGAGCCGACCGCTGACCACCATGGTCACCGCGCCGCCGGGCGCGCCGCTGGCGTCGATGGTGCCGGCGAGGTCGGCCTGCGCCAGGGTGATGGTGAGCGAGCCGCCCGGGCTGGAGCTGGAGGTCGGGCGGGCGCGCAGGAAGCTACCCGCCTGCATGGTCAGCGCCCGCGCGGTGATCGCCAGCGTGCCGCTCGACACGTCGAGCGCGCCGCCGGTGTTGATGCGCAACTCGCGCTGGCCGAAATCGAGCACCGAACCGGTGGTGACCGCGACCACGGTGCTGATCACGCAGGGATCGGCATTGGCCGCACAGAGGTCGTTGGCGGTGGTTGCCGCTGCCGGCGACGCGCCGGCGCCCGCCGCCAGCAGCAGGCCGGCCAGCCCCAACAGCGCGCACTGCATCGACAGAGTTCTGCCTCGCATGATTCCCTTGTCCCGTCCGGCCGCCCCGCCGCTGCCCCAGGGCCGGACGCGGTAGCCTGCGAATTGAAGCGAACGCTCCACGGCTACCGAAGCCTCCCGGTAGAGGCAAGGAAAAGCGGGGCTGCGCCTGTCGGCGCAGCCCCGCGCCGATGGCCTATGGCTGATGGCTGACGGCCGCTTCGCCCTCATGCGTGTGCGGCGAGAGAGGCCGTAGCGCGCGGCTTTGCACCGTCGCACATCCGCCGCGATGCGTCGCGATCGGTGCGGTCTGCTGCTCAGGCTCCTTCCCCCGCGCAGCGGGGGAAGGTCGGGATGGGGGCGTCAGCGCAGGACGAGATCGACGTAGTAGCGGACGTTGAGGCCGAGCAGGACGATCTGCGGGTTGCCCTCGAGACGGCCGTAGATGCCGGTCTCGGCCGGGTTCGTCCGGCCCAGCAGCAGCACCACCGGCGCGCCCTCGGTGCGCTCCAGGGTGATGCGCGCGCTCGGGTGGGTGAGGCCGAACTCCTCGAGGTCGGCGGGATCGGCGACCACCGGCTCGGCGCGCGTGTCGAGCACCGCGCTGAGCAGCGCGCTGACCAGGTCGGAGGTGACCTTGGCGCCGGACGGCTCGACCACCTGCCAGCGGTCGCCGGCGCGTACGGCGCGCACCTGCCGCCCCTGCGACTCGATCGTCACCTGCCGCACCGCGATACCAGGCGTCGGCGCCGACGCGGTGCCGGACGGCGGCGGGGTGGGCGGCGGTGGTGGCGCGCTGCGCCAGGCGAGGACGCCGAGCACCAGGGCGAGGGCGACGTAGACGAATGCGTGCGGCCAGCGCATGGTCGATCACCGCGTCCGCCGGCGCAGGCCGACGACCACCGCGCCGATCGCCAGGACGACGAGCGGCTGGGCGACCGCGCCGAGCCAGAAGACGCGTTCGCCCTGGCTGGCGCTGACGAAGAGCTGGTTGACGCCGGGGATCTGGCGCGGCGGCCGGCTGCCGAGCATGTGCTCCTCGCCGCTCAGCCAGTTGACCGCGTTGAGCAGCAGGTCGCGATTGCCCAGGTAGTCGAGCAGCAGGTTGGAGGCGAAGTCGGCGTCGCCGACCACCAGCACGCGGCCCGGCTCGCCGTCGGCGCGCGGCACCAGGGCGCTGGCGGCGATGGCGATCGGCCCGGCGGTGTCGCGGCCGGTGACGAAGATGCCCTCGCCCTGCTCCAGCACGCTGCGGTCGGGCGTGCGCCAGCTGTCGCCCGAGGTGCTGAGCAGATCGGCGGCCTGCGTGCCGCCGTCGCCGCTCGCGCCGCGCACCGGGCGCGCGCCCGACACCAGCGGCGCGGCGCCGAGCGCGGCGCTGACCGGATGCGCCGGGTTGTGTCCCGGCACCTGCACGGTAAGCGCATCGCCGGCGAACAGCCGTTGCGCCGGATCGAGCACGATCTCGTCGCTGACCACGATGCCGTAGCGCTGCAGCAGCGCGACCAGATTGGGCGCGTCGCCGGGATCGAGCAGCGCCAGCACGCGGCCGCCGCGGCGCAGGTAGGCGTCCAGCTGCGCCAGCGCGCCGGGCGACAGGTCGCGGCGCGGCCCGGCAACGATCAGCGCCGCGGCGTCGGCCGGCACCGGCGTGTCGGCGTCGAGCCCCACCTCGGCGACGTCGTACAGCTCGTTGATCAGCGCGACGTTGGCGGCGGAGTAGCCCTTCTGGCGGTCGCGGTCGGTGAGGCGGCGCTCGCCGGCGCCGCGGCTGAAGTAGACGCGGCGGCGACCCGGGCGCGTCACCTGGATGATCGCCGCCATCAGCGCCTGCTCGTCGGGGTTGGCGAAGTCGCGCCGCCGCCCACCGCTCTCCACCACCACCGCGCCGAAGGCGTCGACGCCGAGCTGGCGCGCCAGCGCCGGATTGCGGTTGACGTCCACCGCGCGCGTGGCGATGCGCGGCTGCGCCCGCTGCACGCGCGCCAGCAGATCCTGGATGTCGCGGTTGCGCGGGTCGTCGGCGCGCAGGAAGGCGGTGATCGCGACCGGCTGGTCGACGCCGGCGAGGATCTGGCGGGCGTGCTCGGAGAGGACGAACTGGCGCTCCGGCGTCAGGTCGAGCCGCCAGCCGGGGCGCGTCGCCAGGCGCTGCGCGCTGAGCAGCGCGACCGCGCAGGCGAGCGTACCGATCACGGTCGCGAGCAGCGGGCCGCGCCAGTGGCGCGCCTCCAGGACGCGCAGCGTGGCGAAGACGAAGAACGCCGAGACGGCGACGAAGTAGGCGAGATCGCCGGCGTCGATGACGCCGCGCGCGAAGCGCTCGAAGTGGTCGAACATCGCCAGCGAGGCCGCCGCCTGCAAGCCGGTCGGGCTGAGCGCCGCCTCGTTCCAGCTCAACGCCCACAGCGCCAGCAGCACGCCGAGCGTCACCACGCCGGCGACCACCTGGCTGTCGGTGCAGGCGGAGACGAACAGGCCGATGCTCGCGAAGCTGACGCCGAGCAGCAGCAGGCCGAGATAGCTCGCCGCCACCGGCGCCCAGGGGATCGGCTGGATGCCGCCGAGGAACAGCGGGTAGGCGAGCGTGCCGACGAGCAGCCCGACCAGCACCACGATGCAGGCGCCGAGCTTGGCGGCGAGCAGCGCGCCGTCGCGCACCGGCTGGGTGAGCAGCCACTCGATGGTGCCGAGCTTCCGCTCCTCGGCGAGCGAGCGCATGGTGAGCAGCGGCATCACCAGCAGCAGCACCATCGACACCGAGTACGGCGCGCCGGCGATGAACGCGACCCAGAAGTTGCCGAGGATGTTGAGGCCGAAGCCGTACTGCACGAAGTAGACGAGCTGGGTGTAGAAGAAGAAGCCGCTGAGCGCGAAGAACACCGCCGCGACGACGTAGAGCAGTGGACCGACGGCGAAGCTGCGCAGCTCCTTGCGCAGCAGGGCGAGCACGATCATGGCGCCGCCTCCCCGCCGGTCAGCCGCACGAACAGCTCCTCCAGGCTCGGCGTCAGGACGCGGATCTCCTCCAGCCGCCAGTGGCGGCGCAGCACCAGCCCGGCCACCGCGCCGGCCGCCGCCGCGCCGGGCCGCACGGTGGCGACCAGATGCACGCTGCCGTCGTCGCTCGGCTGCGGCTCGACGGCGCTCAGCTCGGCCAGCCCGGCGAGCGCCGCGGCGACCTCGCCGGCCGGCCCCACCACCCGCACCAGCAGGCGCTGCGCCTGCTGCGCGGTGCGCGCCAACGCGTCGGCGCGATCCTCGGCGACCAGCCGGCCGCGGTCGATGATGACGACGCGGTCGCAGGTGGTCGCCACCTCGGAGAGGATGTGGGTGCTGAGCAGCACGGTGGTGCGCCCGCGCAGCGTCCGCACCAGGGCGCGCATCTCGACCATCTGGCGCGGGTCGAGCCCGACCGTCGGCTCGTCGAGGATCAGCACCGCCGGCTCGTGCAGCAGCGCCTGCGCCAGGCCGACGCGCTGCTTGTAGCCCTTCGACAGCGTCCCGATCAGGCGGCGGTCGACCTCGGCGAGGCCGCAGCCGGCGCGCACCGCGTCGAGCCGCGCCCGCCGCGCCGCGCCGCGCAGGCGCCGCACGTCGGCGCACAGGCCGAGGAACTCGCCGACGCGCAGCTCCGGGTACCAGGTGGCGGTCTCCGGCAGGTAGCCGAGCTGCGCCTGCGCGCGCAGCGGGTCGGCTCCGACATCCACGCCGGCAACCACGACGCGGCCGCTGCTCGGCGGGAAGTAGCCGACCAGCGTGCGCATGATGGTCGTCTTGCCGGAGCCGTTCGGCCCCAGCAGCCCGACCGCCTCACCGGCGTCGGCGTGGAAGGAGACGTCTTCGACGGCAGTGCGTTGGCCGAAGCGCTTGGTGAGGTGCGCGACCTCGATCATGCCTCGCCACCGCCCTGCACGCCGCTGGGAGCGGCAGAGAAGGCAAAAGGCAAAAGGCAAAAAGCAAAAGGCAAAAGTGACGGGCTGGAATCTATTCCAATCGATCCGTCTCCACCCTTTTGCCTTTTGCCTTTTGCCTTTTGCCTTTTGCCTTTCTTCATCGATTGCCGCGTGGCCGGCCGCCATCAACGCGCCGGCGACTGGCGCTCATCCGAGGACGCCAGACTGCCACGCCGCCGTCAATGCGCACCCCGCCGCAAGCCCCCAGGAGAAATCCTTGCGCACGACGTGCGCCGGCCCGAGCGACACCTCGCCGGCGATGGCGCGCAGGGTGAAGACCACGGCCAGGACGCCGATCGCCCACGGCAGTCCCTCGACCGGCGCATTGCCGCTGCGTTCGCCGACCTGGCGCGAGAGATCGAAGAGCCACGGCAGCAGCAGCGCCACCACCGCGATGCGCACGACGCGCATGGCGTCAACGGCGCGCGGCCGCGATCACTCCTCGCTCACCTTGGCCGACTTGGCGATCGCCAGCAGCTCCTGCGCTTCCTTGTTACCGGAGGCGGCGAGGCGCTCCCACTTCTTCTCGCGCCACGGCTTCACGACGTACTCGTCGAGGCCGATGACCAGGAAGCTGAAGGCGGTGACGATGATGATCGAGCTCCACAGGCCGAGTTCCATGTCGTCCTCTCAGTGCGAAACCGTTGCCGGCGCCCGGTTCGCCTCGCGCATGATGAAGCGCGGCTTGAAGATCAGGATGAGCACCGGCGTCAGCGTCTGCGAGCCGACGTAACTGATCGCCATCCAGATGGCGAGCAGCAGGCCCATCTCGGCGTTGAAGCGGATGCTCGACGTCATCCAGAAGATGGTGCTGATGATCATGGTCACGGCGGTGAAGGTCACCGCCTTGCCGGAGGTTTCCAGCGCCTCGCGCAGCGCGTCGCGCAGGTCGCCGCGGATGCGGATCTCCTCGATCGTGCGGCTGACGATGTAGAGGCCGTAGTCGATGCCGAAACCGAGGCCGACGGTGACCAGCGGCAGGGTGTGGATGTTCACGCCGATGTCGTTCACCGCCATGTAGGCGTTGACCATGATGTTCGACAGCGCCAGCGGCGCCAGCAGGTAGAGGCCGGCGGCGAACGAGCGGTAGGTGAACAGCATGATCACGTACATGGTGAAGAAGCCGAGGAAGTTCATCAGCAGGTCGTTATTGACCAGCTCCTCGTTCGCCGCGGCGAGGGTGCCGATGAGGCCGCCGGCGAGCTTGAAGGCCGCCTTCCACGGCACCACGACGGTTTCCTCGACCAGCTGACCGTTGCGTTCCAGGCGCACGTCGACCAGCGTCTTGGCCGCGGTCTGCTTGTTCATGCCGACGCGCAGGCTCTCGAGGTCGGTCACCTCGTTCTTGCCCAGCCCCTTGATGACGTCGCCCGGCTTGAAAGGCGACTCGCCGGTCTCGCGGTCGGTGGTGACCCACGACGGCCCGGCCTGCTCCCAGTTCACTCCCTGGACCTCTTTGATGACGACGCGGCCGTTGTCTTCCGCCACGGTCAGGCCGAGGTCGTCCATCTGCGCGCCGAAGATGAACTGCTTCACGCGGTGGATGACGCGGCGGATGTTCTCGCCCTTGTGATCCTTGAGGAAGAAGGTGACGTGCGCCGTGGTATAGCTCGGGTCGACGTACTTCGCGGTCTCGGTCGGCGGCGAACCGGAGAAGTAGATGAAGAACAGCCCGCCGACGTCCACCCAGCTGTTGGGAATGACGCCCCACTTCGGCTCCAGTTCGTGGAACACCATGTTCACGGCGCGGATGATGTCGGCGAGCGAGAAGCTGTAGCCGATGCTCGGATCGCGCTCCATGGTGCGCTGGAACTGCTCCATGCGCTGGAGCATCTTCGGTTCCTTCATCGCGTCGCGGTCGTAGCCCTCGGCGACGACGATGAGCGGCTCGACGCCGCCGAACTTGTCCTGAATCGCCTTGTGGGAGACGTTGTACGGCGACTCGAGGAAGAGCAGCGGCGAGGCCGACGTGGGATCGCCGATGGTCAGCCCGCGCATGAAGTAGAGGCCCACCACCGAGCAGGCCAACCACGCGATGATCGTCACCGCCACGCCGGTGCGGGTGAGCAGCTTCTGTACGAAGCGGTTGATCAGCTTGCGGAAGCCGCCGCGCTCGCGCAGCAGCACCAGCTCCGGCTCCGGCGCCTTCAGGTAGTAGTAGACGATCGGGTTGAGCAGCACTTCCGAGATGGTGATGGCGAGGATCCACCACGACGCGGTGATGGCGAGCTTCTGCAGCATGATCACCGGCACCAGCAGGATGACCAGCACGCCGAAGGCGTCGGTGCTGATGCCGGAGAGCATCGGGACGAACAGCTCGCCGAACGACGCGACGATGGCGCGCCGTTTGTGCCAGCCGGATTTCTCGAACTCCTCGTAGTAGCGGTCGTGCATCTGGATGGCGTGGCTGACCGCACGCGCGGTGATGAGGAACGGCATCACCAGCATCAACGGGTCGAGCGCCAGGCCGATGAGATGAATGAAGCCCAATCCCCAGAAGGCGGCGATCAGGCCGGTGATGGTCGGTCGCAGGGCACCGCGCCAGTCGTGGAAGTACATCCAGCGCAGCACCCACTCGATGCAGTAGGTGACCACCAGGATGAAGAAGACGTCGCCGGCGTAGTTGTACACCCAACCGTACAGGCGCGGCTCGCCGGCGACGAAGATCTTGGTGTTGCTGTCGACGAACGGGTCGACGACGTTGGCGTTCACCTCCCCGAAGATGCGTTGGTAGTCGAGCTTGCCCTCGATGAAGTTGGCGCGGATCAGCGCCGCCTTGTCGTCGAGCGAGACCAGCAGGCCGTAGATGTTCTCCGAGTTGTGGACGTTGCGCCGGATGAGGTTGGCCTCTTCCTGCGTCTTCACCTCGCCGGTCATCACCGGTTGGGCGCGCATGGTGCCGCCGGCGGCGACCTTGAGGTAGCGCACGGTGCGGTGCGCGATCGAGTCGATCTGGTTGTGGTTGACGCCGTAGACCTTGTCGAGGCCCTCGGTCATCTTCCAGATCTTGTTCAGCGTCTCCGGGGTGAAGATGGTGCCGTCCTTCACCTCGATCATGATCATGATGTTGTTGGCGCCGCCGAAGGTGCCGGAGAAGCGGTTGTGGATCTTGATGTACTCGTGATCCTGCGGCAGCAGGTCGCCGAAGCTGGTGACCAGGCGTAGCTGGAACGCCCAGAAGGCGAACAGCGCGGTGACCAGGATGACGACGATCGACACCGGGTGGCGGTAGTCGATCAGCTTGTCGCCGAGCCAGTAGAGGAGGCGCTTGTCCTTGGGGACGTCGTAGTCGAGTGCCATGGAGTCTCCCGCGTCGTCCCGTGATCAGCCCAGCGCCCGCAGCCAGGTCTTGCCGCCGTCGGTGGTGTGCAGAATGGTACCGAAGCCGCCCACGACCCAGCCGTCGTTCTTGTCGCGGAAGTAGACGCCGCGCAGCCAGGTGTTGACCTCCTGGCCGAGCGACACGCGCTGCCACGGCTCGCCGGTGGAGGACTGGTGCACGACGACGCCGGCGGCGCCGACCGCCCAGGCGGTGGTGTCGGGGAAGATGAACGGCTGGTAGAGCGGATCGCCGGTGCCGTCCTTGAGGTCGAAGTCTTCCCAGTTCCACTTGGTGCCGCCGTCGCGGGTGCGCGCGATCTTGGTCTCGAGACCGGCGACGACGCCGTTCTGCGCGTCGCTGAAGGCGGCGCCGAAGAAGGTCGGGATGTCGAGCGCGTCGAGGTAGCCCTCGGCGCCGATCAGCGATTCCTGCTGGGTGCGCCAGCTGGCGCCGCCGTCGGTGGTCTTCCAGATGTTGCCGAACTCGCCGATGATCCAGCCGGTGTTGGCGTCGGCGAACTGCACCGCGTAGAGCACCGGCTCCTGCGCCAGCAGCGCCTCGTCGGCCGACAGCTTCTCGTCGCGGCCGATCTTCGCCTGCGACCAGGTCTTGCCGCCGTCGCTGGTCTTCAGCCAGGTAGCCTTGTCGCCCACCGCCCAGCCGTGTTGCGCGTCGAGGAAGAAGACATCGAACAGGTACACGGTGACGCCGCTGATCTGCCGGCTCCAGGTCTTGCCGCCGTCGCTGCTGTGCAGGATCAGGCCGTCCTGGCCGACGATCCAGCCGTTCTGCGGATCCGGAAAGCGCATCGCGTACAGGGCCTTGTCGGAGCCGCTGTTGATCAGCGACCAGGTGTAGCCGGCGTCCTCGGTCATCAGGATCTTGCCGGCGTAGCCGGAGACCAGGGCCTTGTTCTCGTCCAGCGCGACCACGTCGTAGAAGCGGTCGGCAATGGTGATCTTGCGCGCGTCGGCCGGCGGGATGTCCTCCAGCACCTCGTGATGGCAACCGAGGGCGCCGCTCAGGAGGGCCGCAAGCCCGCAGGCCGACAGCCAGGATCTGTGCATGAGACTCCCCCCTTTGTGGTTCCGACGCGCCGCAGACAAGTGGTTGGAAAAGCTGGCTGCTCCTAGCGGGGCCGAAAGCGGGGTGTCAAGGAAGCAGCCGTCAGCCGTCAGCCTTCAGCTATCAGCCATCAGCTGAGGCAGGAGCAGATCAGCTTCGGATCGGCTGTTGCGGCCCGTCCCCCCCAAGCTAGGGATGCAGGAGCTGAAGGCTGACGGCTGACAGCTATCAGCCGAGCGGAAGCTACTTCTCCTTCGGAAACCACTTGCCGACGTCGGTGGGCTCGACGATCTGCTGCTGATTGACCTTCCAGCGTCCGTCTTCCTTGACCAGCGTGTACAGCTCGTACTCGGTGACCCCGAGCTGGTTCAGGAACTTGTCCTGCGAGCTCAAAATGTTGGGGACCAGCGCCTTGTCGCCCTCGAGCTTGCCGGGGAAGATCTTGAACTCGAAGATCTTCACCTCCGCCATCTGCATCATCCACTGCTGTTCCTTGACCCAGTCCTCCTTGCTCTTGTTCTGGGCCATGTCGCGCGTCACCAGCGGATACGCGGCGTTGAAGTCCCCCGCTTTGAAGGCGATCAGGTACTGTTTGACCGTCTCCTCCGGCGTGGCCGGCGCGGCAGGATCAGCGGCGCGCGCCGCGACGGCGAGGGTGAGAACGAAGAGTGCGGCAAGTAGGCGCATGCGTGCTCCAAGAAGGCTGTTAGGCTGCTGGCTGTTAGGCTGTTAGGGAGAAATTTTCAGACCCCCTAACAGCCTAACAGCCAACCGCCTAACAGCCTTCCTCAGTGGTACGTTTCCATCAGATCGATCACGTCCAGCGCGCGCATCTCCTCGAAGACGTGGCGCTTGACGTCTTTGACGGTGTCGAGCGCCAACGCCTCGGCGGCGACGCGCGCGGCGGCGGTGAGGTCGACCGAGCGGATGAGGCGCTTGATCACCGGGATGAAGAAGGCGCTCATGCTCAGGTCGCGCAGTCCCATGCCGACCAGCAGCAGGGTCGAGACCGGGTCGGCGGCCATCTCGCCGCACAGCGACACCGGCTTGCCGGCGGCGTCGGCAACCCGCACGACGCTGGCGACGGCGCGCAGCACCGCCGGGTGCAGCGGCTCGTAGAGCGAGGCGACCTTGCGGTTGTTGCGGTCGACGGCGAGCAGGTACTGGATCAGGTCGTTGGTCCCGAGGCTGAAGAAGTCCACCTCTTGAACGAAGCGATCGGCGAGCTGCACGGCGGAGGGCACCTCGACCATCATGCCGATCGGGATGGCGTCGTCGAACGGCCGCCCCTCGCGGCGCAGCTCGGCCTTCGCCTCCGCGATCATCTCCTTGCTGCGCCGCAGCTCCTCCAGGCTGGAGATCATCGGCAGCATGATGCGCATGCCGCCGCGCGTGCTGGCGCGCAGGATGGCGCGCAGCTGGGTGCGGAAGACGTCCGCCATCTCCAGCGAGATGCGGATCGAGCGCCAGCCGAGGAACGGATTGTCCTCGCGCGGCACGTTCATGTAGGCGGGGTACTTGTCGGCGCCGAGGTCGAGCGTGCGCACGGTGAGCGGCAGGCCCTGCGCCGCCTCGGCGACGCGCTCGTAGAGCGTCACCTGGTCCTCCTCGGGGAGGAAGTCGCGGTGGCTGAGGAAGGCGATCTCGGTGCGGTAGAGGCCGACGCGGTCGGCGCCGTGGCGATGCGCCAGCGGTAGGTCGCCGAGCAGGCCGATGTTGGCGCCGAGCATCACCCGGCAGCCGTCGCGCGTCACCGCCGGCAGCTCACGCAGGTTGTCGAGCTCGCGGTTGAAGGCGGCGTACTCGGTCTTCAGGCGGCCATACTCGCGCAGCACGTCGGCGCTCGGATGCACGTAGATGGTGCCGGAGTTGCCGTCGACGATCAGGTGGTCGCCCTCGCGCACCTCGTCGAGGCGCTCGACGCCGACCACGGTCGGGATCTCCAGCGACTTGGCGAGGATCGAGGCGTGCGAGGTGGCGCCGCCGGCACCCATGACGATGCCCTTCAACTGCTCGGGATCGATCAGCAGGATGTCCGACAGCGTCAGCTCCGGGGCCAGCAGCACCACCGCGCTGGCGAAGGAGCGGTCGCGCTCGGCGACGCCGAGCAGGTTGCGCAGCGCGCGCTGGCCGATGTCCTTGATGTCGACGGCGCGCTCCTGCAGGTACGGGTCGGCGAGCCCGGCGAACTCCTCGACCATGGCGCTCACCACCCGCTCGAGCGCCACCTCGGCGCTGGCGCCGCCGGCGATCTCGCGCTCGACGCGCAGGCGGAAGGTCTCGTCGGTGAGCATCAGCCGTTGCGTGTCGAACAGCGCCGCGTCGATCTCCGGAAAGGAACGCTGCACGCGCGCCTTGAGGCGGTCGACCTCCTCCGCCGACTGCTCGATCGCCGCCTGGAAGCGCGCCAGCTCCTTGCGCGGCGCGCGCGGCTTGCGCTGCGGGATGCTGGCGAAGCTGACCTCGGGCTCGAGCAGGTGGGCGCGGCCGATGCCGAAGCCCGGCGCCGCCGGCACCCCGACCAGCCGGTTGGCGGTCACCGGCGCCTCCTGCGCGGCGGACGGCTGGGTGCGCTCGTAGGCCTGCAGCTTCTTGATCGCGTCGAGCATGCGCTGCTGGTAGCCGCGCCGCTCCTCTTCCTTGTGCTCCAGGCTCTGCAGCAGGCGCAGCTGGACGAGCAGGCCGCCGACCGGCACCGCCACCGCCTTCATCAGCCGCACCTCGTCGCGGGTGAAGCGGCGGCGGCGTGAGGTCTGCACCACCAGCACGCCGACCGCCTCGCGCCGGTCCATGATCGGCACGCCGAGGAACGAGTGGTAGCGCTCCTCGCCGGTCTCCGGGAAGTACTTGTAGCGCGGGTGCGCGAGCGCATCGATCGCCATCACCGGCTCGTGCTTCTCGATGACGTAGCCGGTGAGGCCCTCGTCGACCCCCATGCTGACCTGGCTCACCGCCGCCTGGTCGAGGCCGCGCGTCACCACCATCTGCAGCCGCTTGGGCTCCGCCTCGTAGCGGTAGACCGAGCAGACCTCCATATCGAGCCGCTCGGCGACCAGGTTGACGATGCGCTCCAGCGTCGCCACCAGGTCGCCGGATTCGCCGATCAGCGTCCCGATCGCCTCCAGCAACAGCAGCCCACGCCCGCGCCCCCGTCCATGCGGGTCCACCCGGCGCGATGCGGTCGCCTCGGTCAGTGCGCGTTCCATAGGTGTGGGTCGGGAAAGGTCGCGAAACGTATAGCCCAGCGGCAGCGGAGGCGACAACGAGATGGCGGATGGCTTATGGCGGATGGCCCATGGCCACATGGCCTGTCGCCTATCGTTCGGAACAACCTCGACTCCGACGATAAGCCACAAGCCATGGGCCATCAGCTCAAATGTAAAGCAGCACCTCCGGCTCCGCCTTCAGCGCCGCATAGACCTCCTCCAGCTGCTCCTGGCGGTCGACCCACTGCACGATCGTCAGGCTGACGTACTTGCCGCCGGACGAGGCGCGCTCGGAGACCGCGTCGGCGTCGAGCGGGCCGAAGGTGGCGGCCACGATGGCCTGCACGCGCGCGCTGAAGATGTCGTTCTGCCGGCCGAAGATCTTGAAGGTGTACTCGCAGGGAAAGGTCTGCAGGGTGTCGGTCTGGTTCATGCGTCATCCGTCTCGGCTGCCGCCTCGCGCTCGGGGCGAAAGCGGCGCTCGCGTTCGGCCCGGACCTCCGGGCGTCGATAGCAGTCGGCGCAGGTGGTGACGTCGAAGCGATCATACAAGCGCACGTAGGTCTGGCCGCGCGTGCGCTCGTCGCCGACCAGCTCGGTCACCTCACCGTGCCCGCTGTACAGCGTGTAGTAGTCGACCCGGTAGTCAGTGCGCGTGTGCCGGGTGGCGAACACCGGCCGGCCGCAGGTCTCGCAGCGACCCTCGACGCGTCCCTCCGGCGCTGCCATGCCGGGCAGTCTACGCGGCGCGAGCGCATGCGGCTATGGGTTCATGCGGATGCGGCTCCGCGCCTCACTCGGCTGCGGGCGTGGCAGTCGCCAGACGTCTGCCGAGCAGGATCCACCAGCCGCGTACGACACGCGCTCGCTCCTCAGTCGATCCGCCGTTGACGATCGATCCGAACGAGCGGCCGGTGAGCCGAATCAGCACGAGATCGAGCACGTCGACCTGTTGCTGGGGCGTATACTGCGCCTCAGCCTCCCCAATGCTCGTGCCGCCGGCGCCCGGCACCCGCAGCACGCGGCCCGGATACGGCTTGGTCGCCGAGTCGAGCGCACACACGATGTACGGCACCGCCGCCGATCCCAGCGCTTCGAGCTGACTCATCGCGGCAGTCGCGGCGACCTCGCTGACCGACAGGTCGTCGATCAATCCCACGACCTTTTCGTGAAGCGCGTTGCCCTCGGGGCATAGCTGATTCCGCGCCGCGCGAGCACGATCGTAAGCCTCGACATTGCGCTTCGCTTCGGCGGCGATCGCCTCGGCCCGATCTGAACTATAAGGCTCGAGCGCTTCCTCCAGTGCTCCGGAGAGCAACAGGATGCTGCGCTGCGCACCGTATTCTGAGACGAACGTGATCACGTGCTTGGCGTTGAGCCTTCGCAGATACGCGAGCTGCTGTTTCGACATGACGGCGAGACTGACGTCAAAGCTCGTTTCCGGACATCCGCCGGTGAGCGGCGCGCAATTCGTAAACTTGAGCGAGAGCTCGAATGGCGGTTCTTCTTCTGGCTCCCTAAATGCCAGACCGGCCGCAACCACTCGATCGGCTGAGGCGAGGAGCTGCCACTGCGGAGCCTCGGACGCGCTCAGCGCCGGCGAACCGGCCAGCCATGCCGTCAAGACGGTCACGGCTCGGATCGCCTGGAGCTCACGACGTCGGCTCGCAATCTTCACTTGATCCTCTCGTACGTGTGGCTCGCGATCCCGCGGCCGAGCGCCAGCGAACCCTTCTCGTGTGGCGGCGGCCGATCCGCAAGCTGGGAGTTCCCCGTACTCGACGCGCTCAACCCTACCGTCAGTGTTCTGTGCGCGGCAGGCGCAGGCGGAAGGTGCTGCCGCGGCCGACGGTGCTCTCGACGTCGACCGCGCCGCCGTGGGCGAGGGCGATGCCGCGCACGGTGGCGAGGCCGAGACCGAGGCCGCGGGCGCCGAAGGCGAAGCGGCCGGAGCCGTGCAGCAGCAGGTCGCCGCCAGCGGTGGAGAACGGCTCGAAGCAGTGCGGCAGCAGCTCGGCGGCGATGCCGATGCCGCTGTCGGCGACGCTGATCTCGGCCCAGCCGGCGCCGCAGGCGATGCCGACGCGCACCTGGCCGCCGTCGGGGGTGAAGCGCACCGCGTTGCTGAGCAGCGCCAGCAGCGCCTGCGTCAGCCAGGCGGGATCGGCGTCGAGCTCGGCATTGCCGCCGTCGACGATCAGATCGAGCCGCCGGTCGAACGCGGCGGCGCGCACGGCGGCAACCGCGTCGCCGACCAGCGGCGCCAGCGCGACACGCTGCGGCGCCAGGCGCAACGGCTCGCGGTTCAACTGCGCCGCGGTGTGCAGCTGCGCGGCGCCGCGCGCCAGCCAGTCGGCGGCGCGGCGCGCCATGCCGAGCCACGGCTCGCCGCCCGCGTCGGCCTCGTCGAGCAGGTCGAGGGCGTTGAGCAGCAGGTGCACCGGCGTGCCGAGCTCGTGCGCCGCCAGCGCCAGCAGGCGCGTCTTCTGCTCGGCCTCGCGCTCGGCGCGCGCGCAGGCGTCGCGCAGCGCGTCGAGCAGGTGGTCGCGCTCGCGCGCCGCGTCGAAGCGCTCCAGGCCGCGCCGCACCACCAGGCGCAGCTGCGCCGCCACCCACGGCTTGCCGAGCACGTGGTAGACGTGGCCGCGGTTGATCGCGTCGAGCAGCACGTCGACCGCCGCGTAGCCGGTGAGCACGACGCGGATCACCTGCGGATGGCGGTCGACCGTCTCGGCGAGGAACTCGGCGCCGGTCATGCCCGGCATGCGGTGATCGCTGATCACCATCGCCACCGGCTCGGCGTCGAGAATCGCCAACCCCTCGGCGCCGGAGCCGGCGGTGAGCACCGTGCAGTCGTCCATCAACGCGCGCCGCACCGCGCGCTGGTTCGCGGGTTCGTCGTCCACCGCCAGGACCGTGTGCGTCATGCGGCGCGTCTACGCGCCGCCGGTTGAGACGCGCAATGCGTGCGGCGACTGGCTGCGCGGAAGAGATGTAACGGACGTGTCGTCGCGAGCGGCGAGGTTACACGGATTACACGGATGATCGTTTGAGGATTCCACGGATGGGGCGATGGAATCCGTTTCAAGTTCTCTTTGCTTTTCCTCTTACCCACGAGGTGCCGGCAGTTGCGGCACATCCACGGATGAAATGATGTCCATCGCAGTATCCGTGGAATCCTCAAACGATCATCCGGGTAATCCGTGTACCTCAGCCCGCGACGACACGCGGCGCCCGCGCAAGGTTTCGATCGTCAGGTAGGTCGCCGGCACGACCAGGAAGGTGAGCACGGTGGAGAAGGCCATGCCGCCGGCGACGGCGATGCCGAGCGGCGCGCGCGACTCGCCGCCGGCGCCGGAGCCGAGCGCGATCGGCAGGATGCCGACGATGGTGGCCAGGGCGGTCATCAGGATCGGGCGGAAGCGGGTGCGCGACGCCTCGCTGGTCGCCTCCAGCAGGCCCATGCCGCGCTCGCGCAGCTGGTTGGCGAACTCGACGATGAGGATCGAGTTCTTGGTCACCAGGCCGACCAGCATGACCAGCCCGATCTCGCTGAACAGGTTGAGCGTCGCACCGGTGAGCAGCAGCGTCACCAGCGCGCCGGTGAACGACAGCGCCACCGCCACCAGGATGGTGAACGGGTGGACGAAGCTCTCGAACTGCGCCGCCAGCACCAGGTAGATGACCACCACCGCCAGCACGTAGGCGAAGGCGAGCGCGTTGCCGGACTGGAAGAAGTCCTCCGACTCGCCGGCGAAGGTGTAGCGGTAGCCCTCGCCGCGCGGCAGCACCTCGTCGGCGATGCCGCGGATCGCCTCGATCGCGGCGCCGAGCGTGGTGCCCTGCGCGAGGTAGGCGCTGACCGTCGCCGAGCGCAGGCGGTCGAAGTGCGGCAGGCCGCGCGGCGCGACCGTCTCCTTGACGCTGACCATCGAGGCGAGCGGGATCAGCGAGCCGGAGCTGCCGCGCACGTAGACGCCATACAGGTCGCGCGGGTTGGAGCGCTCCTGGCGCTCGAGCTGGGCGATGACGTCGTAGGTCTCGCCGCCCTGCTTGAAGGTCGTCAGGTCGAGGCCGCCGAACAGGATCTGCAGGGTGCGGGCGATGTCGCGCACCGAGACGCCGAGATCGCTGGCGCGGTCGCGGTCGATGCGCACCTCGATCTGCGGCTTGTTGAGCAGCAGGTCGGACTGCAGATTGACCAGCCCCGGCACGGCGCGGGCGCGGCGCACGATCTCGTTGGCGTACTTGGCCAGCGCCACCACGTCGGGCCCCTGCACGACGAGCGAGATCGGCGCCAGGCCGGCGTCGTTGCTGAGCGCCGGCAGGTTGGCGGGGAAGGCGGTGATGCCGCCCAGGCTGCTCAGCTTGGCGCGCAGCTCGTCGACGATCTGCATCTGCGTGCGGGTGCGCTCCTCCCACGGCGTCAGGCTGGCGAAGATGGCGCCCTCGTTGACCAGGCCGGGCGTGCCGATGCCGAGTGCGACGACCGAGAACGCCTTGTCGACCTCGGGATAGGAGTGCGCCGCCTGCTCGACCGCGAGCTGATAGCGCGAGGTGTAGTCGATCGTGCTGCCCTCCGGCGCGCGCACGAAGACGCGCAGGCCGGCGCGGTCGGAGGTCGGGATGAACTCGCGCGGGATGACGCCGAGCAGCCAGGCGCCGGCCGCCACCCACAGCACGCCGTAGACGATCGGGAGCCAGGGACGCGCCAGCAGCAGGCCGAGCGTCCAGTCGTAGCCGCGCGACAGGCTGTCGAAGCCGCGCGCCAGCACCGCCTTCAGGCCGGTCTCGGCGCCGCTGTGGCGCAGCACGCGCGCGCACAGCATCGGCGACAGGGTCAGCGCAACGAAGCCGGAGATCGCCACCGCGGTGGCGACGGTGATGCCGAACTCGCGGAACAGCAATCCGGTCTTGTCGGACAGGAAGGCCAGCGGCAGGAAGACGGCGACGGTCGACACCGTCGCGGCGATGACCGCGAAGGAGATCTCGTCCATGCCGCGCCGCGCCGCCTCCATCGGCGGCGTGCCCATCTCGACCCAGCGGGTGATGTTCTCCAGCACGACGATGGCGTCGTCGACCACCAGGCCGATCGCCAGCGTCAGCCCCATCAGCGTCAGCGTGTTGATCGTCGCGCCGAGGAAATAGAGCACCGCGAAGGTGCCGATCATCGAGATCGGGATCGCCACCGCCGGGATCAGCGTCGCGCGCAGCGAGCGCAGGAAGAGGAAGATGACGATCACCACCAGGACGATGGCCTCGAGGATGGTCTCGCTGACGTCGGCCAGCGAGCGCTCGATGAAGATCGAGGTGTCGAAGGCGGTGTCGATGGTCACCCCGGCCGGCAGCGTCTGCTCGATCTGCGCCGCCTCCGCCTTCACCGCGCGCACCACGTCGAGCGTGTTGGCCTTCGACTGCTTGACGATGCCGAGCCCGACCGCCGGCTTGCCGTTGAAGCGCACCAGCTTGCGCTCGTCCTCGGGGCCGACCTCGACGCGCGCCAGGTCGCGCAGCCGCACCGGCGTGCCGTCGACTACCGCGACCGTCAGCGCGCCGTAGTCGGGCGCGGTGGAGAGCTCGCCGAGCGTACGCACGGTGAACTCGCGATCGACGCTCTCGACGCGGCCGGAGGGGATGTCGACGTTCTCGCGCCGCAGCGCGGCGTCGACGTCGGCGATGGTGAGGTTGTGGGCGGTGAGGCGCGAGTTGTCGATCCACACGCGCATCGAGAAGCGGCGCTCGCCGGCGATGATCACCTCGGAGACGCCGGGCAGCTTGGCGAGGCGGTCCTGGATCTGCGTCTCGGCCAGCGTCGACAGCTCGACCTGCGAGGTGTGCGCGCCGGCCAGCGCCAGCCACAGCACCGGGCTGGCGTCAGCGTCGCGCTTGGCGACGATCGGCTCCTCGACCTCGTCGGGCAGCTTGTTGCGCACCCGCGCGACGCGGTCGCGCACGTCGTTGGCGGCCTCGTCGACGTTGCGGTTGAGCTCGAACTCGACGGTGATCTGCGAGGCCTGCTCGCGGCTCAGCGAGGTGATGTGGCGCACCCCCTCGATGGCGATCAGCTGGTCCTCCAGCGGCTGCGTCACCGAGGTCTCGATCACCTCCGGCGCGGCGCCGGGCAGCACCGTGGTCACCGCCACCACCGGCGGATCGACGTCGGGATACTCGCGGTTCGGCAGGCGGGTCAGCGCGATCAGGCCGAACAGCATGATGACCAGCGACATCACGGTCGAGAGGACCGGCCGCTCGATGCAGATGTGCGAGAGTCTCATTATCCGGCGTCGCTGCCGTGCGCCGGCGGCGACCCGGCGTCGACCGGCGCGACCTCCTGGATGGTGACGCCGGGCGCCACCTTGTGCGTGCCGGCGGCGACGATGCGGTCGCCGGCGGTGAGCCCGTGCGCGATCTCGACGCGCCCGCCCTGGCGGATGCCGAGCTCGACCGGCACGCGCTCGACGCTGCGCGCCGGCGTCACGCGCCAGACGAAGACGCCGTCGGCGTCGTAGGCGACCGACGACTCCGGCACCACCAGCGCATCCTCGCGGCGCGCCACCTCGAGGCGGATGTTGGCGAACAGGCCGGGCTTGAGGCGATGCTCGGCGTTCGGCACCCAGGCCTTGAGCGCCAGGCGGCGGTTCACCGGGTCGAGCGTCGGCGCGACGTAGTAGATGCTGCCGGGAAACTGCTCGCCGGGGTACGGCGCGACGGCGATCGCCACCGTGTTGCCGGTGTGCGCGACGTTGAGCACCGTCTCCGGGACGGTGAACAGCAGGCGCAGCCGCCGCACCGCGTCGATGCGCACCAGCTTGGTGGTCTTGCTGACCCGATCACCGGGCGAGACCTCGCGCGCGCCGAGCACGCCGTCGAACGGCGCGCGGATGTGCATGCGGTCGAGCTCGACCTGCGCCAGGTCGCGGCGCGCTCGCGCCGCCTCGGCGTTGGCGATGGCGCGGTCGAGCTCCGACGGCGAGACCGTCTTCTGCGCGGCGAGCTGGCGCGTGCGGCCCAGCTCGTCCTCGGCCAGCGTCAACTTGGCTTCCGCCTCGTGCAGCTTGGCGCGCTCCTCGTCGTCGCGCAGCTCGAACAGCAGCGCGCCGGCGGCGACCTCGTCGCCGTCCTCGAAGGCGACGCTGCGCACCACCCCGGAGGTCTCCGGCTTGAGCTCGACCGACTCCTCGGCTTCCAGCTGGCCGACCAGGTCGACGATGTCGACGATCGGTTCGCGCGGCACCGCCACCACCTCGACCGACACCGGCGGCGGACCCGCCTTGGTGGTCGCCGAGTCGGCCGACCGCCCGCACCCCGACGCCGCGGCAGCGAGCGTCAGGGCGAGCAGCAGGCGCGACGGCGCGCCGATCGGCAGGCGGGCCACGGACTCAATCGTCGGCGTCGATCGGCAGCAGCGCTTCGCCGCCCTCGGCGTGCTCGAGCGGCGCGGTGAGGACCTCCGGCTGGATGGCCTGCCCGCCCTTCTTCTTGTTGCGCTTGCGGTTGGCGCGCTTGCGCTTCTTCTTCTTGCGCTCCGGCTGCGCGATCGGCTCCCAGAAGCTCGACGGGCGCTCGGGGCGGCCGCGACAGGTGTCGCACAGCCCGCACGGGGTGCCGTCCTCCTCGCCGAAGTAGCGGCGCAGCAGCACGGCACGGCACTCGCTGGTGAGCGCGTACTCGGCGATCGACTCCATGCGCCGGCCGTCCTGCGTGCGCAGGGTCTCGAACTGGCCGGCCAGGCTGCGCGAGCGCGCCTCGACCGATTCCGCCGGCTCGAGGATGCGCACGGTGTGGTCCTCGTCCTCGTGCACCAGGCCGGCCTCTTCGAGCACGGCGAGCAACGCGCCAGTGACGCGCGGCCCCTGCCCGGCGGACAGCGCCAGCGCTTCGATGTGCGGCGTACGGCCCTCGGCCGCCCAGGCGGCGAGCGCCGCGCCGAGCTTGTAGAGCTGGTCGGGACGGACGCGGCTCTTCTGCAGCAACGCCTCGTGGATGGCGCGGTCGTCCTCGTCGTAGAGCAGGATGCAGTTCGCCTTCTGCCCGTCGCGACCGGCGCGGCCGGCTTCCTGGACATACTGCTCCAGCGAGGCCGGCGACTGGTAGTGGACGATGTAGCGGATGTCCGGCTTGTCGATGCCGAGACCGAAGGCGCTGGTGGCGACCATCACGGTGCGCCGCCCGCTCTTCATGTACATCTCCTGCTGATGGTCGCGTTCCCCGGCCGCCATCTTGCCATGGTAGCGGTGCGCCGGAATGCGCAGCATCTGCAGCGCGGCGTAGACGTTGTCGACCTCGCGCGTCGTCGTGCAGTAGATGATGCCCGGCCGGCGCAGGCGGCGGGCGAAGCGGATCAGCGCGCGCAGGCGCGCGTCACCGCGGCTGTGCAGCACCTCGAAGGCGAGGTTGGCGCGATGCGGCGAGCCGGCGACGACGGCGTGGTCGCGCAGGCCGAGGAAGCGGACGACGTCCTCGCGCACGTTGAGCGTCGCCGTCGCGGTGAGCGCCAGGATCGGCGGCCCGCCGAGGCCGCGCAGGCGCTCGCCGATCTGCAGATAGGCGGGGCGGAAGTCGTGTCCCCACTCCGAGATGCAGTGCGCCTCGTCGACCGCCGCCAGGCTGACGCCCGAGGCGCGCAGCGCCGTCTGGCCCTCTTCGGAGCCGAGCGTTTCCGGCGTCGTCATCACCAGCAGCGAGCCGCCGCGCGCGATCGTCTCCAACGCCTCGCGGCGCGCCTTGCCGCGCACCGTGCCGTCGAGCCGCACGCAGGGAATCTTGCGCTTGATGAGCTTCTCGTGCTGGTCGCGCAGCAGCGCCAGCAGCGGCGAGATGACCACCACCGGCTTGGGCAGCACCATCGACGGCACCTGGTAGGTGGCCGACTTGCCGAAGCCGGTCGGCAGCACGACCAGCGTGTCCTGCCCGGCGAGCGCGTTGGCGATCACCCGCTCCTGCTCCGGATAGAGCCGCGGGATGCCGAGCCGCCGCGCCGCCTGTTCGATCGGGGTCAGCGCCTGCGGCGCACCGCCCGGCCCGCGTTGCCCGTCGCCACCGCCGCGCCGGCGGCGCCGGCGCCGCCGCCCCTGCCCGGAACGGCCGGGACCGCGCGCGGCACCACCGTCGCCGTTCTGACTCGCTCCGGCCGGACGATCGTCGGGCGCGGGCGTGGGGTCTTCCATGTCGCCGTTCACGTCTTCTGTCGCTGTTGCGCCGGTGGGTGGACTCGTCGGACGAGTACGACCCGGTGACCGGTGCGACGCCCAACCCGAATCGAAGGCTGGGAGCGTCTCCGGGGAAGCGGTGCGCAGTCAGGTAAGTCCCGCGCCGCCTCCAGCACCGTGTCTAGTGGAGATACCGGGGCCCGTCAATCACGGCGGCGCCGGCGGAGCAGCCACAGGGACAGCGCGCCGAGCCACAGCGGCAGAGCGTCGGCGAGGCCGCGCGGCGGCGCGATCGCGCAGCTGTTGGCGCCCTCCGGCACCTGGCCGCCACCGCCGCCGCCGCCCGACGGGTAGATCGCCTGGGCGCCGTTGACGTCATCGACCTGCGGCTCGCTGAGCGTGCGGGTGCCGAGCACCGCCTTCATCAGCGTCCCGGCGCCGTCCCCGCCGCAGGCGTCGGAGTGCGCCAGCCCGAGGACATGCCCGAGCTCGTGCATGGCGACATGGCGGAACGCATCGTCGTCGAAGACGATGTAGCTGTCGGCGTTGAAGGCGATGTCGGCGTCGATCAGTTCGCCGTTGCCGTTCCAGACGCTGCGCGTGATCGCCAGGGCGTCGCCGAAGCGGTCGAGGCCGCACGGCGTGTCGTCGAGCTCCATCGAGGTGACGCCGTCGCGCGCGCAGTCGGCGCTGCCGGCGGTGGAGAACGAGAACTTGCCGAGGTGGTCGTTCCAGCGCGCACGCGCCTCCTCGGCGAGGGTGCGTTGCGGCTCCGGCAGACGGCTCGGGTTCACGCGCGCGCTGGCGTCGGCCCAGAAGAGGTTCTGCGTATCGCGCCGGCACGGATCGTTGCTGGTGCGCAGCAGCTCGTACGCCGGGGCGCGGCCGGCGCCGAGCAGCAGCGCCGTGGCGGCGGCGAGCGTCGCGACGGCGCGCATCAGCGATCCTCCAGGGTGCTGCGCACGCGCGTCAGGAAGGCGTCGAGCGACACCGGCGATGGCGCCGCGTCGCCCGCGCCCTGCTGCAGCGCGGCGCGGTCGGTGGCCGGCACCGGACGGCCGTCGGCGTCGAGCACCACCGGGCCGTCGGCCCCGTCGACCACCTGGAACTGCCCCTGGCTGAAGCCGACCAGCGGGCTCAGGTAGGCGCCGTCGCGCGCGAAGAGGACGCGCCGTTCGCCGACCGCGAAGCGCGGCACGCCGGCGATCTCCTCACGCAGCCCGTCCAGCTCGCCGCCGGCGAAGCGCAGCGTCACGGTCGCCGCCGAGCCGCCGCGCACCCAGGTGAGGTCACCGAAGGTGACGCGCGTGCGGATGGCGCGGTGCTGCGCGTCGCTCCACTCCGAGGTCACGTCGGTCACCGTGCCGACGAAGATGAGATCGGCCTCGCGGCACAGCGCGGCGAAGTCCTTCTCGATCACCACGGTCGCGCCCGCCGGCGCCGCGCCGAGCACCGCCAGCAACGCCAGCAGCACGGCGCGCGGCGGGCGCGGCACCGGAGCGGAGCGGCGGCTGGAGCGGTCGGCGGGCAACGCGGCGCGGCGCGGCATCAGGTCACCTCAACTCGGCAGGAACTGCTTCCACCACGGCGCGCCCGACTGGGCGTACTTGGGACCGCCGGCGGCGGCCGACTTCTTCGCCGGCGCCTTCGCGGCGGCCTTCTTGGCGGCCGGCTTCTTCGCTGCCGGCTTCTTCGCCACCGCCTTCTTTGGCGCGGCGGCCTTCCTGGCGGTCTTGGCGGACGGCTTCTTGGCCATCGTCACATCCTCCTCAGCATCATCTGTTGTCGTGGGAACGCCGACCGCCGAACGGCCGCCAGCAGCGGATTCATCCATATGAAGCAGACGACGTTGTTCGCATCAAGGTTGAACGACGCGCCAGGGCGATTCTCACCCGTGCGATGAGCGCCGGGCGATCGGCATCGCCTCGGCGCTGGTGGCGCTGCCGATGCGGCCGAAGCGGTCGACCACGATCAGCCCCGCGCCGCCGCCGCCGGGCCGCTGCGCGAGACGGCCGACGCAGGCGGCGGCGACGCGTTCGGGGTCGGCGCCGCCGTCCAGCTGGTCCACCGCGACGCGCGCCAGGCCGGCGAGGATGATCGCCTCGCCAGGACCGGTCGCCGACGCCGCGCCGCCCGCGCTCGCATAGGTGCCGGCGCCGATGACGGCGGAATCACCGATGCGGCCGGCGAGCTTGCCGGTCAGGCCGCCGGTCGAGGTGGCGGCGGCGACGCGGCCGGCGCGGTCGACCGCCACCGCGCCCACCGTCCCGCGCTCGACGGTGCGCGCGATCCAGTTGCGCCGCTGCCGCGCGGTGACGAACGCCTCGGGCGGGCCGGTGGCCAGGCCGGCGCGACGAGCGAAGGCCTCGGCGCCGGCGCCGGCCAGCAGCACCGGCGACGCGTCGAGTAAGGCCGCCGCCAGGCGGATCGGATGTCGGACCGTGGTGAGGCCGGCGACGCCGGCGCCGCGGCCGGTCGCGCCGTCCATCACCGAGGCGTCGAGCTCCACCTGGCCGCCCGCCGCCAGACAGGCGCCGATGCCGGCGTTGAAGAGCGGATCGTCCTCCAGCACCTCGACCGCCGCCAGTACCGCGGCGAGCGCGCTGCCGCCAGCGCGCAACACCGCCCAGCCGGCGTCGGCGGCACGCGCGCAGCCGGCGTCGGTCGCCGCCGCGAGCGCGGCGGACCAGCGGCCGGCGCCGCCGTGGACGATCAGGGCGGGAGGCATCGCCGACCGCATGTGACCGGAGCGCGGCCGCCGATCAAGCCCCGGCGTGCCGCGCCCACCGGCGTTGGCGGCACGGCGGCGCTTTGGTAAGGCAACCGGCGTGACCCGCCCGCCTCGCGCCCGCGCCACCGCGGCCCGACCGACCGGGCCGGTGCGGGTCTTCGTCGGCGGCACCTTCGACGGGCTGCACCGCGGCCACCTCTTCCTGCTCGAGACCGCGCGGCGGCGCGGGCTGGCGCTGGCCCGGCGCCTGGGCCGCGACGGCGTGCACGTCAGCGTCGTGGTGGCGCGCGACGACAGCGTGCGCCGCATCAAGCACCGCGCCCCGCATCACAGCGAGCGCGAGCGCCGCGCCCTGATCGCCGCGCTCAAGCCGGTCGACGACGCCTTCGTCGGCGCGCCGAACGACTTCATCGCCTCGGTGCGCCGCGTCGATCCCGACCTCATCGTGCTCGGCTACGACCAGAAGGTGTCGTGGGAGGACGCCCTGCGCGCCAACGGCATCCACGCCCGCATCGTCCGCTGCCCGCCCTACAAGGGCACCCGTCTGAAGAGCTCGATGCTGCGGCCGGACCTCGAGCGGATGAGCACCTGAGGCGCGGCGCGGGGCGCACCCCGGTCAGCAGGGCGGAATGCGCAGCAGCTGCCCGCTCTTCACCGCGCCGCTGCGCAGGCCGTTGCCACGGCGCAGCTGGTCGACGCTGCAGCCGTAGCGGGCGGCGATACTGGAGAGGGTCTGGCCGGGGCGCACGCGATGCACGGTGCGCACCCGGGCGCTCGGGCGCTCGGACTTGGCGCGGCGCTGGCTCGGCACGTCGCGACGGGTCATAACCGCCGGCGGCAGGGCGGCGACGCAGCGGTCGAGGCGGGCGGCGGCGCCCGGCGGCACGCGCAGCGAGTAGCCGGCCGGCACCGCGGCGCGGCCGGTCTTGGCCGGCGGAAGCAGGCTCGGGTTGAGCTCGGCGAGCGTCCACGGGTCGGTGCCGGTGCAGCGCGCCGCGCTGGTGAGCGAGGTCGGGCCGTCCAGCACCACCGTCTCCGACTCCGGCCGCGGCCGCGCCGGCAGCTCGCCGAAGTACTTGCGCGCGTTGCGCTCGACGTGCAGCGCGGCGAGGAACTCGGGGTAGAAGTTGCGCGAGGCGACCTTGAACGCCGGCCCCTTGTAGTTCTGGATGATCACCGCGATGTCGGTGGTGCCGGTATCGCGCACCGCGCGCGCCATGCCGGCGGGGCCGTGGTTGTACGCCTTGATCGCCAGCGGCCAGCTGCCGAGCTTCTCGTAGTTCTGGCGCATGAACTGCGCGGCGGCGCGCGTCGCCACCAGCGGGTCGAGGCGCTCGTCGACGACGTCGTTGACCCGCATGAAGTTGCGCGCCGTGCCGGGCATGAACTGCCAGACCCCGGCGGCGCCGACCTTCGAGTACGCCTTCATGTTGAACGTCGACTCGACCATCGGCAGCCGGGTGATCTCCGGCGGCACACCGGCGGAGCGGAAGATACGCTCCATCTCGGGGAAGTAGCCGTTGGCGATCATCAGGCCCTGCGCAAAGCGCTCGCGCAGGCCGCGCTGGCCGCGCAGGCGGTCGGAGGCGGCCGCATCGCGATACTTGGTCGGCGAGCGGTCGGCGGCGAACAACGCGCGCAGCCGCTGCGCCTCCGCTCCGAGCGGCTGATCCGCATCGGCGGCGTCGAGCTCGAGCAGCAGCGCGCGCACGCGCTCCTTCTCGCTCTCCTCGCGCGCCCGCATGACCGCGCCGATCTGGTCGTCGCTCATCCCCTCGGCGGCGAGATCGCGGAAATCGAGGATGCTGTAGACGCGGTCGAGGTGCTCCGCGTCATGGATCACCATCTGATGCTTGCTGTAGGTCGCGAAGACCGCGACCCAGAAATCCACCTGCGGGCGCAGCGCCGCCGGGATCGCGAAGTCGGCGCCGCGGCTGGGGGCGGCGGCGAGGACGAGAGCGAGCACGAGCACGCCTGCGACCGATCGACCCACACCCGCTCTCCGCATCACCACGCCTCGACGACGTCGCATTATCGGCCGGTGTCGGAGGGGGTCAAGTGTCGAGTCGCCTCGCCAGCGGCAGGGCGACGCGGAACTCGCATCCCCGCCCGGGCTCCGAGCCGAGCTCGATTGCCCCGCCGTGCCGCTCGACGATGGCGTACGACACGCTGAGGCCGAGACCGGTGCCGGCGCCCTCCGGCTTGGTGGTGAAGAACGGGTCGAAGACGCGCGACTGCAGCGAGGGGGCAATGCCGGGCCCGTCATCGCCGATGGCGACGACCAGATGCGGACCGGCATGCGCGCTGCCCGGCGGCGGCGGGCCGAGGCGCGTGCGCACGGTGATGGTGCCGCGCGCTCCCACCGCGTCGCAGGCGTTGGCGAGCAGGTTCAGCCACACCTGATCGAGCTGTCCGGCCAGGCAGGTGAGCGGCGGCGTGACCGCGTAGTCGCGCACCACGCGCACCTGCGCGCCGAGGCGATGGCGCAGCAGCGTCAACGTGCGCTCCAGGCGTTCGGTGAGGTCGACGCGGCTCCACGCCTCCTCGCCGCCGCGCGCGAAGGCGCGCAGCGCCGCGACGATCTCCGCCGCGCGGCGCGCGCCCTCGGCGCAGTCGTCGAGCAGCCCCGGCAGTTCGGCGCGCTGCCGCGCCAGTCGCCGCGCCGTCTCGGGCGCCAGCGGCGCGGGCGCGTCGAGCGCCTGGCCGAGCCCGGCGATCGCCTCGCGCAGCGGGTCGATCGCCGCGCTGACGAAGCCGATCGGGTTGTTGAGCTCGTGCGCGATGCCGGCGACGAACTGGCCGAGTGCGCGCAGCTTCTCCGACTGGACGAGTTGCGCCTCGGTGGCGCGCAGGCGCCGGGCGGTGGCGCGCAGGCTGTTCTCGCTGAAGCGCAGGCGCTCGGCCAGGTAGCCGCCCAGAAAGGTGAGCAGCGCCAGGCTGTAGAAGAGGAACAGCCCCCAGACCGCCTGCGCCAGCGCGCCGGCCGGCGGCGGCAGCGGCGTCGCCAGGCCGAGCCACAGCGCGCCGATCAGACCGGCCGCCGCGGCCACCGCCACGGCGGCCGCCACCCACAGGTCGACCAGCATGGCGGTGGCGACCACCTCGACCACGTACAGCATGACGAACGGGCTGCCGGGGCCGCCGGTGGCGGCGATCAGGTAGGTGGTCAACAGGCTGTCGGCCGAGATCGCCGCCGCGGTGATCGCCGCGAGGCCGCGGCCGCGGCGCACGCAGTGCTGATTGACGGCGTTGATCACCGCAGAACTGCCGCCGGCGATCAGACAGGGCCACAGGCTGGCCAGCACGCCGGCCACCCAGGCGAGCCCGGCCAGGGCGGAGAATCCGCCGATCGCCAGCCAGCGGATACGCACCGCCCAGCCGAGCCGCTCGCGGTTCGCCAGGTCGCCGATTGCCCGCAGCCGCCGCAGCGCCGCTACCCGCTCGCGCATGCTTCCACCCACCGATGGCCGTCCAATTCCTTGACACCTTCTGGGGCTGGGCCTAGTTTTCCGCCGCTCTCGGCGTGAAAATCTTTCGCCGGGCCAAATAAATTCGGCATGCCGCCGTCAAAGCGGCAGCCGCGTGGTCCGTTCGTGCCCCGACAGTCGATTTCGCCATCCATCGCCAGCCCCGCCATTGTGCAGTGCGCGACCCCGTCCGGCGCAATGCCGGCCCGCCTGCATGCCGAGGCTGGCATCGGCGCACCGATGCCGGGCGGCACGGCGCGGCCCTCAGGAGTGAGCCATGGCGGCTGACGACCGCGAGCCGGAGCGCACGTTCAAGGTGCAGGATCGGCGCCGCTTCTCCGCCAGCGGCGAGGCGCGCGAGGACGCCGAGGTGGCGGCCGACGCACCGCCCGCGGCGCCGCAGTCGGCTGCATCCGCCCCCCCGCCCCCGCCAGAGACGGCCCCGCCACCGGCCCTGACCTTCAGCACCTTTCTCATGAGCCTCGTCACCCAGGCCCTGGCCCTGTTGGGCGAGATCCCCAATCCGATGGACGGCCGGACGAGTGTCGAGCTCGACGCCGCGCGGCAGATGATCGACATCCTCGGCATCCTGGACGAGAAGACGCGCGGCAACCTCGATGCCGGCGAAGCCGCGCTGCTCGAGGGCGCGTTGTACGACCTGCGCATGAAGTACGTCGAGCGCGCCAACGCCCGATGAGGCGGACCGGCCCGCTCACCTCCCACCTGCTACACACCGCATCCGCAAACCAAGAAGGAGACATCGCTATGCATTCGCTGTCGCGTCAGCGTCGTGCCAGCGCGGCGCTGCGCACCGCGTTGGTCGCCGGGCTGCTGATCCTGCTCGGCACGCCGGCCCACGCCATCCGCTTCTGGGGCAACGGCGAGGAACAGCCGGCCGGTGAGCAACCGGCACAGGCCCCGGCCGCCGCGGCGCCGGCCCCGGCCGCCGCCGGCAAGGCGCCGGCGGTGGTCAACGGGCTGCCGAATTTCGCCGACCTCACCGAGCAGCTGCGCCCCTCGGTGGTCGGCATTTCGACCACCGCCACCGCCGAAGCGCCGCAGATGGGTCCGCGCGGCTTCGGCCCCGGCGGTCCGCCGCCGGGACAGGGCGGGCCCGGAGGCCAGGGCGGTCAGGGCGGCGGCCAGGGACAGGATCCGTTCTGGGAGCCCTTCGAGCGCTACTTCGGGCCGGTGCCGCGCGGCCAGCAGAAGCAGCGCAGCCTCGGCTCGGGCTTCGTGATCGACAAGGAAGGGCTGATCGTCACCAACAACCACGTCGTCGAGAACGCCGACGAGATCATCGTCCAGACCGTGTCCGACAAGGAGTACAAGGCGAAGATCATCGGCCGCGATCCGAAGACAGACCTGGCGGTGATCAAGATCGAGCCGAACGGTGAGACGCTGACGCCGGTGCACCTCGGCGATTCCGACTCGCTGCGCGTCGGCGACTGGATCTTCGCCATCGGCAATCCGTTCGGCCTGAACAACACCGTCACCGCCGGTATCGTCAGCGCCAAGAGCCGCTTCATCGGCCAGGGCAGCTACGACGACTTCATCCAGACCGACGCGGCGATCAATCCGGGCAACTCGGGCGGGCCGCTGGTCAACCTGCAGGGCGAGGTGGTCGGCATCAACTCCGCCATCTTCAGCCGCTCGGGCGGCAACATCGGCATCGGCTTCGCCATCCCGATCAACCTGGCGAAGGAGCTGATCCCGCAGCTCAAGGACAAGGGCAAGGTGACGCGCGGCTGGCTGGGCGTCTACATCCAGAAGGTGACGCCCGACATCGCCGAGACCTTGAAGCTGGAGTCGCCGCACGGCGCGCTGGTCGCCGACGTGATGGACGACACGCCGGCCGGCCAGGCCGGCATCCAGGTCGGCGACGTGATCATCGAGTTCGACGGCCACCCGGTGAAGGAGTCCACCGACCTGCCGTTGATCGTCGCGCGCACGCCGATCGGCAAGTCGGCCGAGGTGAAGCTGATGCGCGACGGCACGCCGAAGACCGTCACGGTCAAGATCGGCGAGCTGAAGGAAGAGGAAGTCGCGGTCGCCCAGGGTGGCGCCGGCGAGCTCGGCCTGGCGGTGCAGAACCTGACGCCGGAGATCGCCGAGAGCCTCGGCATCGACGCCAAGACCAAGGGCGTCGTGGTCGCCGGCGTCGAGCCGGGCAGCCCGGCCGACGAGGCCGGCCTGCAGCGCGGCGACGTCGTGCTGGAGGTCAACCGCGGGCCGGTGCCCAACGAGGGCGCCTATCGCAAGGCGCTGAAGAAGATGGAGAAGGGCAAGAGCGTCCTGCTGCTGGTGCGGCGCGGCGACAACACCATCTTCATGGCGCTCAAGCCGGGCGGCGGCAAAGCCGAAGACTGAACGACCAGCGATGAGCGATGCGGCACGAGCGATGAGTGGCGGTTGCTGACCGCCATCTCATCGCTCGCCACTCATCGCTCATCGCTCGTGCTTCCATGCGGCGGTTGCTCGCGCTCCTGGCGCTGTTTGCGGTCGTCGCCGCGGCCGCCGGGGCCGCGCTCGCATTCCCGAGCCTGCGCCGGCTCGACGCGCTGGTGCAGGAGAAGTTCAACGGCCGGCGCTGGGACTTCCCGTCGCGCATCTACAGCGATGCGCTGCTGATCTATCCCGGCCTCGACCTGCAGGCCGCCGGCGTGCCGGAACGACTGGCGCGGCTCGGCTACCGCGGCGTCGGCGGCGACGCGCCGCTGCGCAAGGGCGACATGCGGCGCACGCCGGACGGCCTCGACCTCTTCCTGCACGACTTCGCCTATCCCGGCGAGCCGCTGGTCGACCGCCAGATGCACCTCGACCTGAACGGCGACGTCGTCACCGCGATGCGCGACCTCGGCAGCGGCGAGGAGCTCTACGCGCTGAGCCTCGAGCCGGAGGTGGTCGGCGGCCTCTACGACGCGGCCTGGGAGGAGCGGCGCGAGGTCAAGCTCGCCGACCTGCCGCCACTGCTGCCGCGCGCGGTGATCGTCACCGAGGACCGTCGCTTCTACGACCACCACGGCATCGATCCGGTTGGCATCCTGCGCGCCGCGTTGACCAATGTGCGCAGCGGCGGCGTCGTGCAGGGCGGCTCGACGCTGACCCAGCAGCTGATGAAGAACTTCTTCCTCACCGAGGCGCGCACCTGGGATCGCAAGGGGCGTGAAGCGATGATGGCGCTGCTCGCCGAGCGCCGCTACGACAAGAACGAGATCCTCGCAGCCTACCTGAACGAGATCTACCTCGGGCAGAACGGCGTGCAGGGCGTGTTCGGGGTCTGGGAGGCGTCGCAGTTCTACTTCGCGCGCGACCCGCGCCAGTTGACCGTCGGCGAGATCGCGCTGCTCGCCGGCATGATCCGCGCCCCGAACCTGTATTCCCCGTACAAGAACGCCGAGCGTGCCCGGGCGCGGCGCGACGTCGTGCTCGGCCTGCTGCGCGATGACGGCGCGATCACCGACGCCGAGTACGAGACGGCGCGCGCCGAACCGCTGCGCGACACGCCGCCGCGCGGCGCCGGTAACGCCGCGCCCTATTTCGTCGACTTCCTGCGCGGCGAGCTGCAGGCGGCCTATCCGCCCGAGCTGCTCACCTCGCGCGGGCTCGGCATCTTCACCAGCCTCGACCTGGAGATCCAACGCGACGCGGTCGAGGCGGTGCGCGACGGGCTGGCGGCGCTGGAAAAGCGTTACCCGCGCCTGGCGCAGCGCCCCGACGGGCAACGCCTGCAGGCGGCGCTGGTCGCGGTGCGGCCGCAGACCGGCGGTGTCGTCGCCATGGTCGGCGGGCGCGACTACGGCAGCTCGCAGTTCAACCGCGCCGTGCAGGCGCGCCGCCAGCCCGGCTCGGTGTTCAAGCCGTTCGTCTTCCTCGCCGCCTTCGAAGCGGCGTCGCGCGGCGGGCCACCGCTCACGCCGCTGACGCCGCTGCTCGACCAGCCCTTCGACTGGGCGTACGACGGGGGCACCTGGCGACCGGACAACTACGGCAACCGCTACCTCGGCGAGGTGCCGGCGCGCACCGCGCTGGAGCAGTCGCTCAACTCGGCCACCGCGCGACTCGCCGAGCGCACCGGCCTGCCGGCGATCCTCGAGACCGCCCAGCGCGCCGGCATCAGCAGCCCGCTGCCGGCGTATCCTGCCGTGGTGCTCGGCGCCGCCGAGGTGACGCCGTTCGAGGTCGCGCAGGCCTACGCCACCATCGCCAACCAGGGCCTGCGCGCCGAGGCGCGCGCGGCGTCGAAGGTGGTCGATCGGCAGGGCCAGATGGTCGAGCGCCGCCCGCTGGCGGTCGAGCGCGCCGCCAGCCCCGAGGCCGCTTTCCTCACCACCATGTTGATGAAGGGGGTGCTGGAGCACGGCACCGCACGCGCCGCCCGCGCCCAGGGCTTCACCCGTCCGGCGGCGGGCAAGACCGGCACCACCAACGACAACCGCGACGCCTGGTTCGCCGGCTTCACGCCCGACCTGGTGGCGGTGGTGTGGGTCGGCTTCGACGACGGCACGCCGATCGGCCTGACCGGCGCCGATGCCGCCCTGCCGATCTGGACCGCCTTCATGCGCACCGCCACCGCGGCCATGCCGGCGGCCGATTTCCGGCCGCCGGGCGGTGTTGCCTTGGTGCGGATCGACCCGTATTCCGGGGGCATCGCCACCGCGAGCTGCACGGAAACCCGGATCGAGGCGTTCGCCCGCGGCACCGAGCCCACCACCCCATGCCCCGCTCATTCGTCCGCCGCGCCTGCACCCGCGGCGCCCTGACGCTGCTGCTGCTCGGCGCCGCGCTCGGCTGCCGCACCGCCCGACCGCCGGTGCCGCTCGACGGCGATATCGGCCCGACCTACGACACGCGGCTCGATGCCGGCGAAGCGCTCGCCGCCGCCCAGGACGACCATCGCGCCGCCGCATCGACCGGCGGCGACGATCCAGCGGAGCGACCGGTCACCGCCAGCCGCCAAGCGCCGGCCAGCGCGCCACCGGCGCCGCCCGAGCATCTCAGTGAAGAGGAGCTGCCCGAGGTCGATCCGCACGCGGCGCCCGCCGATCCGGTGGTGAGCGGCACGACCACCACGGCCAACCCGGCGCCCGGCAACCCCGCCGCACCGGCGGCAGCGCCGCCGCCGTCGAACGGCTTCGCGCTGGAAGCGCCGTCGCCGCTGCTGTCGATCACCGCGACGACCCCGCCGAACGTCGCCGCCGCGACGCGGCTGGCCGACGCCGCGCGCCTCAAGCTCAGCGCCGGCGACGACGGCGCCGCTCTGGAGCAGCTGGAGCGCGCCATCGCGATCGACTCGGGCAACGGCTACGCCTACTTCTTCCTCGCCGAGCTGCACCTGCGCCACCGCACCTACGATCAGGCGATCGCCTTCGCCGAGCGCGCCGCCGAGCTCAACGCCGCGCAGCCGCCGTGGGCGAGCCGCGCCTACACGCTGCAGGGCAACGCCTTCGAGGCCGCCGGTCGATTCACCGACGCGCGCCAGGCGTACGGCAAGGCGGTACGGGTCGCGCCGAACAACCTCGCCGCCGCGTCGGGACTGGCGCGCACCGGCGCGCCGCCGCCGGCGGCGCCGTTCGCCACTGCGCCATGAAGCTGCTGGCGATCGAGAGCTCCTGCGACGACACCGCCGCCGCGGTGTTGGTCGACGGCGCCGTGCGCTCCAGCATCGTCGCCTCGCAGGACGACATCCATCGCGACTACGGCGGCGTGGTGCCCGAGCTCGCCTCGCGCAATCACGTGCGCGTCATCACCCCGACCATCGAACGGGCGCTGGCCGATGCCGGCATCGGCATCGCCGACCTCGACGCCGTCGCCGCCACCTACGCGCCGGGCCTGGTCGGCTCGCTGCTCGTCGGCCTGAGCGCCGCCAAGGCGATCGCCTACGCGCGCGACCTGCCGTTCCTCGGCGTGAACCATCTCGAAGGCCACCTGCTGTCGGTGCAGCTCGACCGGCCGGTCGAGTTCCCGTACGTCGCCCTGCTCGTCTCCGGCGGACACACCAGCCTCTACCTGGCGCGCGCCCTGGGCGACTACGCGCTGCTCGGCCAGACGCGCGACGACGCCGCCGGCGAGGCCTTCGACAAGGTCGCCAAGCTGCTCGGCATCGACTACCCGGGCGGCCGCGCGCTCGACCAGCTGGCGCGCGCCGGCGACGCACAGGCAATCCGCTTTCCGCGCGCCCGGTTGAAGTCGAAGCGCGGCGCGCGGCCGCGCTTCGACTTCAGCTTCAGCGGCATCAAGACCGCCGTCGCCCTGCACGTACGTGAGCACGGCGGCGCGGCGCGGGCCGACATCGCCGCCTCGTTCCAGGAGGCGGTGATCGACATGCTGCTCGACACCGCCTTCGCCGCCACCGCCGCGGCCGGCGCCCCGCGGCTGGTGATCGCCGGCGGCGTCTCCGCCAACTCGCGCCTGCGCGCCCGCGCCGCCGCGACCGGAGCCGACGCGGGAATCGAGGTCGTGATCCCCTCGCTGCGCTACTGCACCGACAACGCGGCGATGATCGGCCTGGCGGCGCATTACCGCCTGGCGCGCGGCGAACGCGACGACCTGACCCTCAACGCCGCCGCAGTCGCCGACCTCGCCGCGTCTCGTCCCCCTGTCAAAACTCCCCCCTTTGAAAAAGGGGGGCAGGGGGGGATTTCCCCACAGGACGCCCCGCGGTGACGCCGCCATTCGCGCGCAAGCGCTTCGGCCAGCACTTCCTCACCAACCCGGCGATCGCCGAGCGCATCGTCGGCCTCGCCACGCTGCGCGGCGACGAGACGGTGCTGGAGATCGGCCCCGGTCGCGGCGCGCTCACCGACCTGCTGGCGACGCGCACGGCGCGGCTGGTGCTGGTGGAGGTCGATCGCGACCTCGCCGCGGCGCTGCGCACGCGCTACGCCGAGACGCCCAACATCGAGATCGTCGAGGGCGACGTGCTGCGCGTCGACCTCGCCGAACTGCTCGGCGACAGTGCGCCAGCGGTGGCGGTCGCCAACCTGCCCTACAATATCTCGACGCCGGTGATGATGGCGCTGCTCGGCGCGCCGGAGCTGTTCTCCCGCCTGGTGCTGATGCTGCAGCGCGAGGTCGCCGAGCGCATCGTCGCGCCGCCCGGCGGCAAGGAGTACGGCGGCCTGTCGGTGGTCGTACAGGCGGTGGCCGACGCGCACATCGCGCTGCGGGTGCCGCCGGGGGCCTTCGCACCGGTGCCGAAGGTCGAGTCGGCGGTGGTGGTGATCACCCCGCGCATCCCCGTACCGCTCGACGCCGCACAGCGGCGCCAGCTGCGCCACGTCGTGCGCACCGCGTTCTCGCGCCGCCGCAAGCAGCTGCAGAACGTCATCGCGCCGCTGACGCCGGACCCGTACGGCGTGCTCGAACGCCTGGGCATCGATCCGCGCGCGCGGCCGGAGACGCTGTCGCCGGCGGACTTCGTGCGACTCGCGGAGGTCTTGAAAGAATGACCACCACGACACCAAGGCACCAAGACTTCACGAAGCGCCTTGGTGCCTTTGTGCCTTTGTGGTGAAGAACGCATGCCGGAGCTTCCAGAAGTCGAGACCACGCGCCGCTCGCTGGCGCCGCAGCTGACCGGCGCGACCATCACTGGCGCCACCGTGCGCGAGCGCCGCTTCCGCCGCCCGGTCGACCGGGACCTGGAGGCGCGCATCAGAAACCGCCGCATCACCGCCATCGACCGGCGCGGCAAGTACCTGCTCTTCCGCCTCGAAGACGGCGCGACGTTGCTCGTGCATCTCGGCATGAGCGGCAGCCTGACCCTGCTGCCGCCGGCAACGCCGCTCGCCGTCCACGACCACGTCGCCATCGCCACCGATCGCGACGTGATGATGGTGTTCAACGACCCGCGCCGCTTCGGCCTCATGGTGCTCGGCCAGGGCGACGACTTCGCCGAGCTGCGCAACGTCGGCCGCGATCCGCTCGACGCCGCACTCAGCGTCGACGAGTGGAAGGCGCTGACGCGCGGCCGTAAGCTGCCGATCAAGAACCTGCTGATGGATCAGCGCCTGCTCGGCGGCGTCGGCAACATCTACGCCAGCGAGATGCTCTTCCAGGCCGGCATCCGCCCGCGCCGCCGCGCCGCGTCACTCACCCGCGCCGAGCTCGCCCGCCTCGCCACCGCGCTGCAGGCCGTGCTGGCGCGCGCCGTCGAGCTCGGCGGCAGCTCGATCTCCGACTACCGCGACGGCAACGGCAACCCCGGCTACTTCCAGATCCACCACGCCGTCTACGACCGCGACGGCCAGGCGTGCGTGAGGTGCAAGACGCCGATCAAGCGGCTGGTGCAGAGCGGGCGCTCGAGCTTCTACTGCCCGAAGTGCCAGCGATGAGCGATGAGTGGCGAGCCATGCGTGCTGGTCGAAGCCGGTCGTCTCATCGCTCGGCACTCATCGCTCATCGCTAGCGGTTATCCCAGCATGATCATGCCGCCGTCGACGACCAGCACCTGACCGGTCATCAGGTCGCTGTCGGACGAGGCGAGATAGACGGCGGTGCCGGCGAGGTCTTCCGGCTGCAGGGCGCGGCGCAGCGCGGTGTTGCCGACGATCGCCTGCATGATCTGCTCGGGCACCACGGTCTTGGTGGCTTCGGTGAGCGTCACGCCGGGGCAGATGGCGTTGACATTGATGCCGAACGGGCCGAGCGCGCCGGCGAAGTACTTGGTCAGGCCGCTGACCCCGAGCTTCGCCAGGCTGTAGTGAAACGGCGGCGAGGGATTGTCGGGGTTGCTGGTGTCGATGAAGCCGGTGTTGCTCATGTAGGCGGCGGTCGACGACTGGTTGATGATCTTGCCGCGCTTCTGGTGCTTCATGGTGCGCTCGACGGCGCGCGTCATCAGCCACACGCCGGTCATGTTCACCGATAGGATCTTGTTGAAGTAGTCGAGCGACTGGTCCCGGCGGTCGAGGCCGTGGAAGATGGCGGCGTTGTTGAGCAGGATGTCGATGCGGCCGCACTGCTCGGCCACCGACTTGGCCAGCGCGTTGCAGCTCGCCTCGTCGCTGACGTCGACCTTGACCGCGAGCGCGCCGCCGCCGATCGCCTTGGCGACCGCCTGCGCGTTGGTCTCATTGACGTCGGCCACCACGACGCGCGCCCCTTCCCTGGCAAAGCGCTCCGCGTAGGCGCGGCCGATGCCCTGGCCGCCGCCGGTGATGATCGCCACCTGGTCCTTGAGTCGCATCGCTCCCCCCTCGGCGCGCCCGTTCAAATTGACAGTCCGGGTCCACGCGAACTAGGACGGGGATATTTCAATCACTTGATTGGATCAACGCGCTGAAGAAATCCACAGATGAACACAGACCCCACCCCGCCCCACCGGATGAACACGGAAGCGCTGCGTCACGTGAATGCGGGGTACTCTCGCCGCGACGCTTCCGCAGTTATCGGGGGCGGTGGGGGGCGGTCTGTGTTCATCTGTGGCCGGCTTTGAACCATGGAGCGCGAGATCATCTTCACCGGTATCGGCGGCCAGGGCATTCAGCTCATCGCCAAGATTCTCGCCGAGGCGGCGGTCGAAGAGGGGCAGCACGCGATGCTGTTCGCGGTCTATGGCGGCATGATGCGCGGCGGGCCGAGCGAGTCGACCGTGGTGCTCGGCGAGGCGCCGATCGAGGCGCCGCCGATCATTCCACATTGCTGGGCGATCCTCGCCATGCACCCGCAGGGGCTCGACGAGATGGCGCGCAAGCTGCGCCCCGGCGGGCTGCTGTTCGCCAACCAGACGCTGGTGAAGGAAGCGCCGCGGCATGACGTTCGCGCCATCGGCCTGCCGGCGACGCGCATCGCCGAACAGGCCGGCAACATCGCCGGCGCCAGCATGGTGGCGCTCGGCGCGTTCGCCGCCTCGACCGGCATCGTGCCGTTCGAGCGCGTCGTCGAGGTCATGCGTGCGTCGCTGCCGGCGCACCGCCGCCAGCGCGCCGACGAGAACGCGCGGTTCCTGGAGATGGGCGCGGCGCACATGCGCCCGCACGGCGCCGTGGCGCTTATGCCGGCGTCCGCGGCAGGGTGACGATGCGCGCGACGGTCACCATCGACATCGAGACCTGCAAGGGCTGCGCGCTGTGCGTGCCGGTGTGTCCGCCGGCGGTGCTGTCGATGTCGGAAGCGGTGAACGGCAAGGGCTACCGCTACCCCGAGCTGGTCGAGGGCTGCACCGGCTGCGAGCTGTGCGCCAAGGTGTGCCCGGACTACTGCTTCGAGGTGTACCGCGAACCCGCCGGACGGCGTGAGGCCAGACCATGAGCCGCCGCGTCTTGATGGAAGGCTCGTGCGCCATGGCGGAGGGCGCGATCCAGGCCGGCTGCCGCTTCTATGCCGGCTATCCAATCACGCCGTCGACCGAGATTCTCGAGTACATGTCGGCGCGCCTGCCACAGGTCGGCGGCGTGTGCATGAACGCCGAGAGCGAGATCGAGGCGATCGGCATGGTGTGGGGCGCGGCCGGCTGCGGCGTGCGCTCGATGATCGCCTCGACCGGGCAGGGCATCAGCCTGATGCAGGAGAGCTTCGCCGAGCTCGCCAACGCGCAGATTCCGATCGTGGCGGTGAACATGGGCCGCGGCCAGGGCGACTACTTCCAGTCGACGCGCGGCGGCGGCCACGGCGACTACCGCTTCATCGTGCTGGCGCCGTCGACCGCGCAGGAGGCGGTGTCGCTGGTCCAGGACGCCTTCCACCTCGCCGACAAGTGGCGCAATCCGGTGATGTTGATGGGCGACTTCCTGCTCGCCCACACCTCGGAGCTGGTCGAGATCGGCACGCCGAGCGAGGCACCGCTGCCGGCCAAGGACTGGGCGACCACTGGCGCCAAGGGCCGCCGCGGCTTGACCCTGTCGCCGCTCGGGCCCTCGGAGAAGCTCAGCACCGACATCGCCAGCGCGCTGGCGCAGGCGACCGACAAGGTGGCGAAGATGCGCGCCGCCGAGCAGCGCGTCGAGACCGGCTACCTCGACGACGCGGCGTTGGTGGTCGTCGCCTTCGGCTTCCCGGGTCGCTTCGTCAAGTACGCCGTCAAGCTGGCGCGTGCGGAGGGCCTGCGCGTCGGCTTCGTGCGGCCGATCAGCCTCTGGCCGTTCCCGGCACAGGCGGTCGCCGAGGCGGCGGCGAAGGCCGAATCGATCGCGGTATTCGAGCTCAACGGCGGCCAGATGATCGAGGACGTGCAGCTCGCGGTGCTCGGGCGCGTGCCGGTGCAGTTCATCGGCGGCATCAGCCACGACCACTCCGGCTTCGGCGTCGGCCCGGCGCTGCGCGTCGAGCACATCCTGGCGCGCATCAAGGACGTCTACCCGCGCGCCGCGGCGTGAGCAGCGAGAGAGGACCGCGATGAACCAGCCACTCGCCCCGACGCCGTCGATGCAGAAGGTGTTCGACAAGCCGGCGCTGCTGCTCAGCACCGAGCACTCGCTGTGCCCCGGCTGCGGCGAGCCGGTGGCGGTGCGCCTGATGCTGGAGCTGATCGCCGAGCTCGGCGTGCGCGACCGCACCATCTGCGTCGCCGGCATCGGCTGCTACACCTGCTTCCCGATGCTGATGGACATCGACGTCATGCAGGCGCTGCACGGCCGCGCCCCGTCGGTCGCCACCGGCGCCAAGCGGGTGCGCCCCGACGCCTTCATCTTCACCCTGCAGGGCGACGGCGACATGGCCTCGGAAGGCCTGCAGGAAGTGATTCATGCCGCGGCGCGCGGCGAGCGCTTCACGGCGATCATGTTGAACAACGGCGTCTTCGGCGAGACCGGCGGCCACGCCACCGCGACCACCGTGCTCGGCCAGCACACCAAGACGACCATGGGCGGGCGCAAGGCGGAGCAACACGGCCACCCGATCCGCATGGCCGAGCTGCTGGCGCAGATGGACGGCGCCGCCTACGTCGCGCGCGGCGCCGTGCACACGCCCGCCGCGATCAAGACGACGCGCCAGTACCTGCACGACGCCTTCCAGTCGCAGCTCGACGACAAGGGCTTCTCGTTCGTCGAGATCCTCACCATGTGCCCGACCGACTGGTTCGTCCCACCCGACAAGGGACCGGGCTGGTTGGAGGAGACGTTCAAGAAGACGTTTCCGTTGGGAGTGGTCAAATCCTGAGGCTGTTAGGCTGCTAGGCTGTTGGCTGTTAGGGGAATTCGGAACCCCTAACAGCGTAACAGCCTAGCAGCCTAGCAGCCTAGCAGCCTTTTCTCGGAGTCTTCATGCCCAACGACTTCAGAAACCAAGTGGCCGTCATCGGATCCGGCTGCACGCAGTTCGGCGAGTTGTACGAGAAGAGCGCCGAGCAGCTGATCTGCGAGGCGGCCTTCGAGGCGATGGCGGACGCGAAGGTGGAGCCGAAGCAGATCGAGGCGGCGTGGGTGGGCACGGTGATGTCGCAGCTGGCGGGCGACGCGCTCGGCGACCCGCTCAAGCTGCACGGCATCCCGATCACGCGCGTGAGCATGTACTGCGCCTCGGGCATGGACGCGTTCCGCAACGCGTCGCTGGCGATCGCCTCGGGCGTCTACGACATCGCCCTGGTGCTCGGCTTCGAGAAGATGCGCGACGGCGGCTACCACCGCCCCAACCGCCTGCATCCGGTGATCGACGGCGGCGAGCGCGCGCCGCACATCTTCGCGCTGTCGGCCAACCGCTACTTCAAGAAGCACGGCGCGTCGAAGGAGACGCTGGCCAAGGTGGCGGTGAAGAACCACAAGCACGGCACGCTGTCGCCCAAGGCGCACCTGCGCATGGAGATCAACGAGGAGACGGTGCTGAAGGCGCCGCTGATCTACTCACCGCTCGGCCTGTTCGACTGCTGTCCGACCACCGACGGTGCCGCCGCGGTGGTGCTGTGCCGCGCCGACCGCGCCCGCGAGTTCCGCGACGACCCGATCTACGTGAAGGGCATCGGCCTGGCGGTGATGTCGGGGCAGCCGTACTACAAGCCGTCGTTCGACTACCTCGGCTTCCCGGCGACGCAGAAGGCGGTGGCAACGGCGTACACGCAGGCCGGTGTCGGCGCCGACGAGATCGATTTCGCCGAGGTGCACGACTGCTTCACCATCACCGAGATCCTCAACTACGAAGACCTCGGCTTCTGCGCGCGCGGCACTGGCGGCAGGTTCGTCGAGGAAGGTCGCGCCGCGCTCGGCGGCGACAAGCCGATCAATCCGAGCGGTGGCCTCAAGTCGTTCGGTCACCCGGTCGGCGCCACCGGCGTGCGCATGATCACCGAGCTCACCACCCAGCTGCGCCACCAGGCCGGCGCCCGCCAGGTTGCCAAGGCGAAGATCGGACTGGCGCACAACCTCGGCGGACCAGGCGCGGTGAGCTGCGTGAGTATCCTGGGGAACGAGAGATAGAAGCGTGACCGGTGACCGGTGACCAGTGACCGGTAAAGGATCTCAAGGATTTTGCGACCCGCACCGGTCACCGGTCACTGGTCACGCTCTTCGGTCACCCCAACACCGGCCCACCGCTCGCGCGGACGATCTCGAGGAAACCGTCGAGGATCCGATGCGTCAGCCCCCAGATCGTGTAGCGCTCGAAGCGGAAGGCGGGATAGTCGCTGGTCACCGCGTCGAGTGTGCGCGTGTAGGTGGTGCGCGCGGCGGCGGAGGCGAGGTGGTCGAGTGGCACCCAGACGGCGCTCTCGACCTCGCGCGGGTTGGGGGCGAGCACGACCGGCGCGGTGAGCGCGAAGACGATCGGCGAGATCACCAGGTCGAGCGGGCGATGGCGGGCGATGGCGCGCAGCTCGTCGAGGCGGCCGATCACCGCGGCGTCGCGGTCGAGGTCGACGCCGACCTCCTCCAGCGTCTCGCGCATCGCGGTGGCGATGACGTCGGCGTCGCCCGGATCGCGGCGGCCGCCGGGGAATGCCATGTGCCCGGACCACGGATCGCTGTCGCGCGTCGCGCGCTGGATCAGCAGCAGGTCCAGCGCCCCGCCGGTGCGTTCGTGCAGCACCACCGCCACCGAGGCGCGCGCCACCTTGGGCTCGTCGATCAGGTGGGCGTCGTACGCGGCCAGGCGCGTCCGGATGTGAGGCAGCCGCATGCGTGAGCAGTCCTTGCGGACCGTATCGAATTCTGGTTCGTGTTGATATCGCATGTCTTCCAAAGCGGACAACGCGGGGTTCGGTGAGCGCGCGCAGCGCCGCCGCGAGCAGACCGCCGGCGCGCTGCTCGACGCGGCGCGGCGCGTGCTCGCGTCGAAGGGCTACCACGGCACCAAGATCGTCGACATCGCCCGCGCCGCCGGCGTCGGCGTCGGCACGTTCTACCTGTACTACCCGACCAAGGAGGCGTTGTTCCTCGAGCTGGTCGAGCAGACGGTGGCGCGCCTCAAGGTCGAGCTCGACTCGGTCAGCGACCCGGCCACCGACCCGGTGGTCGTCTCCCGCACCCGCACGCTGACCTTCCTGCGCTTCGCGCAGGAGAACCGCGAGCTGTTCCGCATCGTCTTCGGGCACGGCGCCTCGTTCCACGACGTCGTGCGCGACTGCCAGGAAGGCTTCATCCGCGACCTGTACGACATCATCGCCAGCGGCATGCACGCCGGCGCGTATCGGCAAGGCGACGCGATGGTGTGGGCGCAGGCGGTGATCGGCATGTCACTGCAGGTCGTGTCGTGGTGGATCGAGCAGGACGACGTGCCGATCGAGGACGTCGCCGCCGCGCTCAGCGACCTGATGCTGCACGGCATGCTGCAGCCCGCGCGCGAGCGCTGACCATCGCGCGCGATCGCGTCTACGACGGTCCCGCCGACCGCCTCGATCGCGCCGTCGCCCACGGCGCCGGCCTGTCGCGCACCGCGGCGCGCGCCCGCATCGCCGCCGGCGCGGTGTTCCTGAACGGGCAGCGCTGCAAGGTCGCGTCGCGACTGGTGCGCCCCGGCGATCGCCTGCGCGTCGGCGCGCTGCCGACCGCCATCGCACCGGCCGCGCTGACCGTGCTCCACGAGGACGCGGCGCTGATCGCGATCGACAAGCCCGTCGGCATGCCATCGGCGCCGACTGCACAAGCGGCAGCGGGCAGCGCGCAGACGGTCCTCGAGGCGCAGATCGGCGTGCGCCTGTTCGTCGTGCACCGCCTCGACGCCGCCACCTCCGGCGTGTTGGTCTTCGCCCGCACCCGCACGGCGGCGGCGGCGCTGTCGCAGGCGTTCGCCGATCAGCAGGTCGGCAAGCGCTATCTCGCGCTGGTCGCCGCCTCTCCCGCTGCCGAACGCGGTGAGATCGATCAGGCACTCGGCAGCGCGCGCGGCCGCGCGACACTCGATCCCGCCGGCCGCGCCGCGCGCACCAGCTGGGCGGTCGCCGAGCGCCGCGCCGACGCGACGCTGCTCGCGGTCGAGCCGCACACCGGCCGCATGCACCAGATCCGCGCCCACCTCGCATCCGCCGGCATGCCGATCATCGGCGACCGACTCTACGGCGGCCGGACTGCGCCGCGCCTGATGCTGCACGCGGCCGAGGTTCGACTGCCGTTGCCGAGCGGCGAGCTGGTGATCAGATCCGATTCCCCCTTTGACCGTCCCCCCGATTCCTCGCCTTGAAGCGGGGGATGAGGGGGGATTTGCAGAACCCGAGCGCGCGCGCGGCAGGGGTTGGCGACGAGCGGTCCGCAGATTCCCCCACCGCCATTTTTCAGCGCGGCAACCGGAGGGGGAATTGGCGATTGCCGCTGCAACCGTCGCGGTGCTAGCGCAGGCGCATGAGCGACGACGCCGCCCGCGCCTTCGAGCGCGACCTGGCGGTCATCAACGAGATGACCAAGGCGGTCACCTCGACGCTCGATCTGCCCGAGGTGGTGCGCATCGCGCTGGCGCGCATCAAGATGCTGGCCTCGGCCGAAGCGATCTCCTTTCTGCGCTACGACGCCGAGCGCGACGAGCTGGTGTTCGCCGCCAGCGAGACGCTGCGCGAAGCCAGCTTCGACACCCCGTCGAGCGCCTCGCGCGGCCTTGCCGCCTGGGTGGCGCGCAGCGGACAGGCGGCGCGGGTCGACGACCCCATCTCCGACCGGCGCTGCGGCGGACACGCGGCGCTGGCCGCCTGCGACGGCCGCTACCTGCTCGCCGTGCCGGTGTGGCGTGCGGGACGCGTCACGGCGGTGGTCGAGCTGGCCGATCGCTACGACGGTCAGCCGTTCGACGACGCCGACCAGGCGGCGCTCGAGGCGCTCGCCGCGACGCTGGCGCCGCGCTGCGACCCGGAGGGATTGGCGCGCGATCCCGCCGCGGTGCGCGCCATCCTGGTCGAGGTCGCCAGGGCGGTGCCGAGCCAGGCGGCGGCGCTGCTGTTGTTCGATCCGCACGGACGCGGTCTGGCGTTCTCGGCGTCGCGCCGACTGGAGACCGGCGTGATCGACGGCGTCCGCCTGCCCGCCAACGCCGGCATCGCCGGCTGGGTGGCACGCCACCGCCAGGCGGTGCTGCTCGACGACGCGAGCAGCGATCCGCGCTGGCATCGCGCCAGCGAGTCGCAGACCGGCTTCCGGCCGCGCGCCATGCTGTGCGTGCCGGTGGTCAGCCGCGACACGCTGCACGGCGTCATCCAGGTGATGAACCGGGTCGACGGCACCGCCTTCGACGCGCGTCAGCTGCGCCTGGCGCAGATCCTCGCCGATCACACCGCCATCGCACTGGAGAACGCGCGCCTCTATCGCCAGGCGGCGCTGGCCGCCGTCACCGACGACCTCACCGGCCTGGGCAACGCGCGCTTCCTCAACCAGCATCTGCCCACCGTGCTCGGCGCCGGTCGTTCGACGGCGCTGCTGGTGCTCGACCTCGACAACTTCAAGGAGGTCGTCGATCGCTACGGACACCCGATCGGCAGCCAGGTGCTTGGCCACCTCGGCCGCCTGCTCGCCAGCGAGTTGCGCGCCGGCGACCGCGCCGCGCGCTTCGGCGGCGACGAGTTCGCCATCGTGCTGCCCGACACCGCGATCGCCGACGCGCTCACCGTCGCGGAGAAGGTGCGCGCCGTGATCGCCGCCGCCCAACGGCTCGACGGCAGCGACGCCGACATCTCGCGGGTCACCGCTTCAATCGGCGTCGCCGCCTACCCGCAGCACGGCGCCGACGCCGTCGCCCTGCTGCGCGCCGCCGACCAGGCGATGTTCGCCGTGAAGCGAACGCGCAAGAACGCCGTCGGCGTGGCGCCGTAGCGCGGGCCGCCCCGCCCGCCACATCCGCACGCGGGCCGCGACGCCCGCGCCACGCACCGAACCAAGGAGACCCGATGCCCTACGAAACACTCCACCTCGACCGCCGCGGCCATGCACTGTGGGTGACGCTCAACCGCCCCAACGCGCTCAACGCGATGAGCCGCCAGCTGGTGCAGGAGCTGCGCGCACTGTTCAGCCAGCTGCCGGACGATCGGGAGACGCGCGTCGTGGTGCTGCGCGGCGCCGGACGCGCCTTCTGCGCGGGGCTCGACCTGAAGGAGGATGCCGGTGCCGACGGCGCGGTGGACGGCTCCGTGCAGGCAGCGCTGCGCGCGCAGCGCACCATCAGCGAGCTGGTGATGATGATGCGGCGCGCGCCGCAGCCGTTCATCGCCGCCGTGCACGGCGCCGCCTGCGGCGGCGGCTTCGCGCTGGCGCTCGCCTCCGACGTGCGTCTGGCCGGGCAGTCGGCGCGCATGAACGCCGCCTTCATCCGCATCGGCCTGTCGGCCTGCGACGTCGGCGTCAGCTACTTCCTGCCGCGCCTGGTCGGCGCCTCCATCGCCGCCGAGCTGCTGCTCACCGGCAACTTCATCGACGCCGCGCGCGCCGAGCGCGTCGGCCTGGTGTCGCGCGTCGTCCCCGACGCGGAGTTGGAAGCGGCAACGCAGGCGATGGCCGACGACATGCTGCGCAACTCGCCGATGGGCCTGCGGCTGACCAAGGAATGCCTCAACGCCAGCCTCGACGCCGGCAGCCTGGAGCAGGTCATCGCGCTGGAGGATCGCAATCAGATCCTCTGCACGCGCAGCGACGACTTCCGCGAGGGCATTGCCGCGTTCCTCACCAAGCGCGCGCCGGTGTACCGCGAGCAGTAGTTTTGGTGGCGCGGGTCTCCAGGCCCGTGTCCGGCGCAGCGGAGCGAAGCCGGAGCCGCCTGCTCCGCTTCGCGCCGCACGCGCACGGGGCGGGAGCCCCGCGCCCCCGAGGTCACATGATGAAAAGCATCTCCGGGGAGGTGGCGAGCGGCCACAGGTCGTCGGCGACCATGCCCTCCAGCGCATCGGAGGTCTTGCGCAGCTCGGCCATGGTCGGCAGCACCGCGCCGCAGAAGTGCTGGGCGTGCTCCAACTTGCTGGCCCCGTGGTGGTTGCCGAGCTCGCCTTCCAGCTTGGCGATGCCGCTCTGCAGGTCCTTCACCAGGGCGGTCATCTTGTCGAGCGTCTCGGTGTCGAAGGTGTAGCCGACCGCCTTGAGGTTCGCGCAGGTCAGCGCGAGCTCGCCCTGGTAGCGGATCGCCGCCGGGAAGATGATGGTCTTCGCCATCTCGACCGCGGTGCGCGCCTCCAGCCCGACGGTGAGGCAGTACTGCTCCAGGTAGACGTCCATGCGGCTGTGCAGCTCGCGCGCGCTCAGCACGCCGTAGGTCTCGAACAGCTTCGTCACCTCCGGACTGCCCAGCACCGGCAGCGCGTCGATCGAGGTGCGCAGGTTGGGCAGACCGCGCTTCGCCGCCTCTTCGTGCCACGCCTGCGAATAGCCGTCGCCGTTGAAGATGACGCTGCCGTGCTCGGCGAGGATCTCCTCCAGCAGCGTCTGCACGGCGGCGTTGAGCTTCGCCGGGTCGTTGCCGACGGCGGTCTCCAGCCTGGTCGCGATCCAATCGAGCGACTCGGCGAGAATGGTGTTCATCGCCACCAGCGGACCAGCGATCGACTGGCCGGAGCCGACGGCGCGGAACTCGAAGCGATTGCCGGTGAAGGCGAACGGGCTGGTGCGGTTGCGGTCGCCGGCGTCCTTGGGCAGCGTCGGCAGCGAGTCGACGCCGATCTCCAGCGTGCCCTTCGCCTTCGAGCTCTTGGCGCCGCCCTTGGCGACCTGATCGAAGATGTCGGCGAGTTGCTCGCCGAGGAAGATCGAGATGATCGCCGGCGGCGCCTCGTTGGCGCCGAGGCGGTGGTCGTTGGCCGCCGAGGCGACGACGGCGCGCAGCAGCCCGCCCCACTTGTGCACGGCGCGGATGACGGCGGCGCAGAACACCAGGAACTGCGCGTTGGCGTGCGGCGTGTCACCGGGGTCGAGCAGGTTGCCCTGCGTCGCGTTGCCGATCGAGAAATTGACGTGCTTGCCGGAGCCGTTGACGCCGGCGAAGGGCTTCTCGTGGAACAGACAGGCCATGCCATAGCGCTCGGCGACCCGCTTGAGCGTCACCATCAGCAACTGCTGGTGGTCGGTCGCCAGGTTGGCGTTCTCGAACACCGGCGCGACCTCGAACTGGCCTGGCGCAACCTCGTTGTGGCGCGTCTTCACCGGGATGCCGAGCTTGAACAGCTCGCGCTCGCTCTCCAGCATGAAGGCCAGCACGCGCTCGGGAATGGCGCCGAAGTAGTGGTCCTCGAACTCCTGGCCTTTCGGCGGCGCGGCGCCGAACAGGGTGCGACCCGTGCCGAGCAGGTCCGGGCGCGAGAAGAAGAAGTGGCGGTCGACCAGGAAGTACTCCTGCTCGGCCCCGGCGTAGGAGACCACCGTCGCCGGGTCGTCGTGGCCGAACAGTTTGAGCACGCGCTGGGCGTGCTTGTTGAGCGCCTGCAGTGAGCGCAGCAGCGGCGTTTTCTTGTCGAGCGCCTCGCCGGTCCAGGAGACGAAGGCGGTCGGGATGCACAGCGTCGTGCCGTTCGGATTCTCCAGGATGTACGCCGGGCTGGTGACGTCCCAGGCGGTATAGCCGCGCGCCTCGAAGGTGGCGCGGATGCCGCCGTTGGGGAAACTCGAGGCGTCGGGCTCGCCCTGGATCAGCGTCTTGCCGGCGAACTCGGCGATCGCCCCGCCCTCGCCGTCGGGCGAGAGGAAGCTGTCGTGCTTCTCCGCGGTGAAGCCGGTGAGCGGGTAGAAGACGTGCGCGTAGTGCGTCGCGCCCTTCTCGATCGCCCAGTCCTTCATGGTCGCGGCGACCGTGTCGGCGATCGACGGGTCGAGCGTCGTGCCGCTGTCGATGGTGCGCATGAGCGACTTGTAGACCGGCTTCGGCAGGCGCGCCTTCATGGTCGCGCGGCTGAAGACGTTGGTGCCGAAGAACTCGCTCGCCGACTGCTTCGAGAACGACAGCGGCTCGGAGATCGGCCGATAGGTGGTCACGGCCTCGATGGCCTGCAGACGCGCGGTGCTTCCGCTCACGATGCTTCCCTCCAGACGTATGTGATGTGGTGCGCCGGGAGCGCCGGCGCGCGGTGTTCAACACGTCACAGGGCTGCAAGGACCGCGCCGCGCGGCGGTGGGGTGACGACGCCTGCGTCACCCTGCGGCCCGGCCGCGGCCGCTGCCTCGTCTGCGAGCGCGCTGCGCAGCGGCTGAGCAGGGCCGCATGCAGCGGGCGAATCGCGAGGAGTAGCGCGATTGTTGATAGGCGCTCGGCGTCGCTGCGCGACGCCGACCGTGAGCGAGGTCGGCCGGCTACCTTGGCGCGGGTCAAGTGGAACCCTCCCACGCTCCCGCTGCGCCGGGGAAGGAATTGCTCAGGGGTGTTTCGAGCAGGCGACGTGCAGGCCGCTGAGCGTGTACTCGCCGCCTTCCGGGCAGTGTGCCGCCGAGCCCACCGCGTCCAGCGTCGGCGTCTCGCCCGGGTGGTTGACCAGCCACATCTGGATCTCGCGCTCGATCGTCTGGCGGTTGGTCTTGCAGGCGAACGCCTTGCTCGAATCGAGCGTCGAGACGGCGCGCGTGGTCGGCTGCATCGCCGTCTGCATGGCGTGGTAGGCGACGTAGAGGAACGCGGCGATCAGCAGCGCGACGATGAGGCCGACCGCGCCGATGCCGGACGATCGCCGGCCGGCGGTCACGTCGTCTCCTCGGCGGAGGCGGCGAGCAACTTCGGGTTGGCCACCAGCAGCTTCTCGCGCACCGTCTCGCGCACGTGCGCCAGCACCGCGCTGCGCAGGGCGCCGGCATCGGCGTCGCCGGCGCGGATGCGAGCGCAGAGCGCTTCGTTGCGGCGCAGCAGCGCGTCGCGCAACTCGCCGGCCGGCGGCAGCGGCTCGGCGCCGAGCAGCGCGTCGAGCCGCCGCCATTCGGCGGTGAGCTGCGCCGGCTCGTGCGCCAGCTCGCGGCCGACGATGGCCAGCACGTTGGCGGCGACGCGGGCGTGGAACTTGGCGGTGCCGTCGAGGGCGGGCACGACCTCGCGATCGAGGAAGCCGCGTACCGCGTCGATCAGCTCGGCGAGCGTGGGGCGATCCTGCATGGTGAGTGGAAGATCGCCCCCTGGCGCCGATTTTTCAAAGGGCGGATGCGGCGCGCGGTTCCCCGGCGACAGCACGCCGGGAGCGGTTGGAGACGGGCGCGGCCGTCCGCGTGGGGATCGACGCGGACGGCCGCAGCTGGTTACTGCTTCGCCTTGAACGAATCCGGCGTGTTCTTGATGTACGCGTTGAACGTCCCCTGCCAGCACTTGCCGTTGGCGACGTTGTTGAACTGCGCGATCACCGGCATCGCCAGCTGGTTGGCGGTGAGCGGGTCGCCGAGGTTCACGCCGCGGCCCTTGATCAGGACCTTCGTCTTGTTGGCGGTGCTCGCCTTGAGGCTGATCTTCTGCGCGCCGCCCTGGACCGACTGCGCATCGTAGTACTTGTAGCCCTTGTTGGTGCCGATCACGCTCCAGGCGGTGTTGCCCGGCGGCACGCTCATCTCGAGGATCAGCGTCGCCGCGCCGGTGCCGGCGTAGAGGCAGAGCGCATAGTCCGCCGTGCTGGTCGGATCGCTGAAGTCGGCGAAGCTGGTGCTCTGCGCCTTGACCAACTTGAAGGTCAACTTGTCGCTCGCGTCGTTGGCCTTGTTCTTCAGGATGAGGATCGATTTCTGCGCGGTGAGGCAGCCGGTCTGCGGCGTCGCCGCGCAGTTCTCGTTGAGGCAGGCATTGGCGGTCTCGTCGCAGAGGATGCACGGATCCGGGTTGTCGGCGCAGACACCCGACTGACAGGTCTCGGCGCCGTTGCAGTAGAGCGTATCCGGGCACGCCATGCCGTCCGGCTGGTACAGGTTGGTCGGGCAGGCGTTGTTGAGGCCGTCGCACTGTTCGGCGACGTCGCAGACGCCGGCGGCGGCGCGGCAGGTCGCCGTGCTCTTGGCATCGGCCGGGCAGTCGTTGCCGACGCCGTCGCAGCTCTCGGCGAGATCGCAGACGCCGCCAGCCGCGCGGCAGACGGCCGTGCTCTTGCCGTCCACCGGGCAGATGGCACCGCTGCCGGTGCACTGCTCGGCCGGATCGCAGGCGCCGGCGCTGGTGCGGCAGGTGGTGGTCGCCGGCTCGAAGGCATCGGTCGGGCACGCGGCACTGCTGCCGGTGCACTGCTCGGCCACGTCGCACTCGCCGGCAGTGGACCGGCAGGTCGTGGTGGCGGGCTCGAAGGCGTCGGTGGGGCAATCCGTGCCGACGCCGTCGCAGTTCTCCGCCACGTCGCAGAAGTCGGCGACGCCGCGGCAGATGGTGGTGGCCGGCTCGACGCTGTCGCTCGGGCAGTCGTCGCCGACGCCGTCGCACACCTCGGCGACGTCGCAGATGCCCGCCGCGCCGCGGCAGACCGCCGAGCTCTTGCTGTCGCTCGGGCAGCTGGCACCGCTGCCGGTGCACTGCTCGGCCGGGTCGCAGACGCCGGCGCTGCTGCGGCAGGTGGTGGTCGCCGGCTCGAAGGCGTCGGCCGGGCAGGCCGCGGCGCTGCCGGTGCACTGCTCGGCGACGTCGCAGACGCCGGCGGTGGCGCGGCATTCGGTGGTGTTGGGCTCGAAGGCGTCGGTCGGACAGTCGTCGTTGACGCCGTCGCAGCTCTCCGCCACGTCGCAGACGCCGGCCGTCGCGCGGCACTCCGCCGTGCTCTTGGCGTCGCCCGGGCAGGTCGGGCCGCTGCCGGTGCACTGCTCGGCGAGATCGCAGACGCCGGCCGCGCCGCGGCACTCGGTGCTCGCCGGCTCGAAGCTGTCGCTCGGACAATCCGCGCCGGAGCCGGTGCAGGTCTCGATCACGTCGCAGAAGCCGGCCGAGCCGCGGCAGACGGTGCTGCTCGGCTCGAAGGCGTCACCCGGGCAATCGACGCCGGCGCCGTCACAGGTTTCGGCAACGTCGCAGAAGCCGGCCGCGCCGCGGCAGACGGTGCTGCTCGGCTCGACCGCATCGGCCGGACAATCGTCGCCGGCGCCGTCGCAGCTCTCCGCCACGTCGCAGACCCCGGCCGTCGCGCGGCACTCCGCGGTGCTCTTGGCGTCGGCCGGGCAGTCCACGTCCGCCCCAGTGCAGGTTTCATCCAGGTCGCAGACGCCGGCCGCCGAACGGCAGGTGGTCGTCGCCGGCTCCAGCGCGTCGCCG
>JANRJF010000119.1:0-14115 GCA_033764095.1 Deltaproteobacteria bacterium
GAAGAGCTCGTAGCGCACGGCCTTCCTTCTTGCGCGGCGGCGCGGCGAATGCCAACCGTCCGCGCCGGGAGGCATCACCATGCACGGACGACTCGAGGGCCGGGTGGCCGTCATCACCGGCGGCGGCAACGGCATCGGCCGCGCCACGGCGCTGCGCTTTCTCGCCGAGGGCGCGGCGGTGGTGATCGCCGACCTCAACCCGCAGAGCGGCGAGGAGACCCTCGCCCTGGCCAACCAGGCGGGCGCCGGCGAGCGCATCCGTTTCGTGCGCTGCGACGTGACGCGGGAGGCGGACATCGCCGCCGCCATCGCCGCCGCGCCGCAGGCCTTCGGCCGCCTCGACTGCGTGTTCAACAACGCCGGCATCGCCGGCGCCTTCGGGCCGATCGCGCACGTCGACGCCGACGAATGGGACTACACCTTCAGCGTCCTGGTGCGCGCCGTCTTCCTCGGCATGAAGCACGGCGCGCGCGTCCTGCAGGCGCAGGGGCAGGGCGGCTGCTTCATCAACACCGCCTCGATCGCCGGCCTCTCCGGCGGCGACGGCCCGCAGGCCTACTCCGCGTCGAAGGCGGCGGTGATCAACCTCAGTCGCGCCGTCGCCATCGAGCTGGCGCCGGCGCGCATTCGCGGCAACGCCATCTGCCCCCGCCTCATCCGCACCCCGGTGGTGCACCGCGGCAACGCCGAGCTGCTCGAGCCGATCGCCGCCGGCATGCAGCCGTGGCCGGAGCCCGGCCGCCCGGAGCACATCGCCGCCGTGGCGCTCTTCCTCGCCAGCGACGACGCGCGCTTCGTCACCGGCGAGGCGCTGGTGGCCGATGGCGGCATGGTCGCGGTCGGCGCCAACGCCGCGCAGAAGCTCGGCCAGGGCGCCGCGATGTACGCCGCCGCCGGCCTCGACCACGGCAGCACGGGGCAGGGCACCGTGCTGCGCGCGCTGGCGGACAGTTGAACGCTCCAGACGACGGGCGAGGTGCGACGATGCCCCATCATTATCAGCTGTTCGATCCGCTGCTGACGCCGGCCGGCGCCGACGCGATGGTCGAGCTGTGCGCGCGCTACGGGCGCTACCAGGCGTACTCGCAGGAGGCGTCGGAGGCGGAGATCGGCCAGGGGCTGGCGCAGCGCCACGACGCGGTGATGAACTTCATCAAGTCGGGCGGCCGCTTCGGCCGCCGGGAGCCGCTGGCGGTGTCGGCGGCGCGGACCAACTACTTCCGCGAAGAGTACGCCTACGGCGAGACGATCAAGATCGCCGGCATCGAGCCGTTCCTGCATCACGCGGGCTTCCTCGCCGCGGCGCGCGCCGTGCACGGCCGCCCGGTGATCGAGCCGGCGATCGTCTACGCCAACATCCTGCTGCCCGGCCAGGAGCTGGCGGTGCACACCGACGTGCCCGAGTTCCGCGGCGCCAACCGGCGCAAGTTCCCGCAGTGGCTGCTGGTGGTCATGCACCACGCCGGCCTGTTCGACGCCTGGCGCATGCCGATCGTCACCGGCGTCGCCTGGTTCAGCGAGTGCCAGGGCGGCGAGTTCGCCTTCTACCCGGACGGCGCCGGCGGCGCGCCGCAGACGCTGCCGGCGAAGCGCAACACCGCCGTGCTGCTCGACACCGACTCGGTCTTCCACGGCGTCGACCGCGTCGCCGGCGAGCTGGCGCCACTCAAGCCCGGCATGGTGCTGGTCGCCGACGGCGGCCGCCGCTGGAGCGTGCGCGACGGCGAGCGCGTCGTCGTCCGCTACGACTGGGACGAGCTGCGCTTCTCGGTCTCCTGGAAGGCCTACTGCTTCGCCGACGCGGCGGAGCGCGACACCTGGCGCGCGCACCGCGACGACCTGGCGCTCGATCCGGTGCTCGACCGCCTGGTCGACGACCTGCGCGCCCGCGGCCGCCTGTCCGGCGACCGCCCGCCGCCGACCGAGCTGGCGCTGCTGCTGATCGACGAGTACGTGCGCTTCCCGACCCTGTCGGCGCCCGAGTAGCGCGGCCCTGCCTCCCATCGGCCGACAGGCGGCCACCGAGGGCCGCGCTACCTGGCCGCCCTCCCGGCCTTGCCTTAGTCGAACGAGCGTTTTAAACGTTCGTTCTCGATGGCCGCGGTTGCCCGCAATGCCGCCGAGACGCGCCAGCGCGTCATCGACGCGGCGAGCGCGTTGTTCGCCGAGCGCGGCTTCCACGCCACCACGGTGCGCGACATCGCGCGCCGCGCCGGCGTCAACCTGGCGGCGGCGCACTACCACTTCGGCTCGAAGGACACGCTCTACCTGGAGGTGATGCGGACGCAGTTCGACGCGGTGATGCAATCGCTCGCCGAGCGGCGGGCGCGCTTCACCGGCGGGCGGCCGAGTCGGCGGGCGCTGGTCGAGCTGCTGCGCGAGCGGGTCGCGGTGATGCTGGAGATGCTGCTCGGGCCGCCCCCGGGGCTGCCCGGCACGCTGATGCTGCGTGAGATGCTCGACCCGAGCGCCGCGTTGCCGGACATCGTCCGGCAGTTCGTCCGCCCGCACAAGGACGAGATCGGCGCGCTGGTGGCGCGGCTGGCGCCGCGCCTCGACGCCGCGACGGTGGAGCGGTGCGTGTTCAGCATCGTCGGCCAGATCTTCTTCTACCGCACCCAGCTGGCGGCGCTGCCGCACCTGAGCGACTCGCCGCCGATGACCAAGCGCTGGATCGCCGCCACCGCGGCGCACATCACCAGCTTCTCGCTCGGTGGCATGCGCGCCGCGGCGGCGCGGAGCGCGAAATGAGACGGCTACGCGCGATCGCGAGCCGCCCACCTCGCGCCAGCGTCGCGGCCACGGATTACACGGATTGCACGGAGAAGAGACGGAAAAGGCCGAGACGTTCACCAGGTTCCAGCGGGCGTCCTCGCGGTGGACCGGCCGGGACCTCGGTGTCTGTGTTCTTTCTCCGACTCCGTGAAATCCGTGTAATCCGTGGCCTCGTAGCCCGCGCGAGCACGCGCGCGGCCTGCGCCGCGGCGCTCGTCGCGCTCGCCGGCTGCAGCGCGGTGCGCGACGTGTGGCGGCCGGAGGGCGACGGCGGCGACACGCCCGCCGAGCGGCGCGCCAAGGTGTCGACGCTGGCGCCGGCGGCGGGCGTCGTCGATCCGCTCGCGGCGCCGACGCCGGTGCCGACCGCGACGGTCTACGACCTGCGCGCCGCGCTCGCCGAGGCGACGCGCGCCAACCGGACGCTGCGCACCGCCGACCTGCGCGCCTCGATCGCCCGCCAACGCGCGCTGGAGGCGCGCGGCCTGTTGCTGCCGGCCACCACCGCGCAGGCGCGCTACACCTGGTTCAGCGACGTGCAGAGCACCAACGCGCGCGTGCCGGCCAACGCGCTCGGGCCGGGCGTGCCGCCGACCGACGCCAACTTCGGCGTCGACCTGAGCGACAGCGACGCGGCAACGGTGAATGCGCAGGTGCTCCTGCCGCTCGACCTGTCCGGCGAGCTGCGCCAGACGCTCGCCGCCGCGCAGGCCGGCTATCGCGGCGAGGCGGCGCGGCGCTGGGCGACGGAGTTGGAGACCGACCTGGAGGTGACGCGCGCCTACTTCGATCGCCTCGCCGCGGCGCGCCTGCGCGAAGTGACCGAGGAGACCATCGCCCTCTATCGCCGCCAGTTGCACGACGCCGAGGAGCGCTACGACGCCGGCCGACTGACCAAGAACGAGGTCCTCGAGGTGCAGGTGGTGCTGCGCAACGCCGAGCAGCGCAAGCTTCAGCAGGACGTGCTCATCGACCGCGCGCGCTGGGCGTTCAACCAGGCGATCGGCGTCGAGGTCGACGCGCCCACCGAGGTCGCCGACCTGCGCCGCCGGCCGACGTTGCCGCCGGTCGAGCAGACGCTGCGCGCCGCGCAGCAGAAGAACCCGGTGCTCACCGCGCTGTTCGAGCGCCAGCGCCAGTTGGAGGCGGAGCTCAGCGCGCTGGAGCGCAGCCGCTTCCCGCGCTTCGAGGGCGGCGGCGCGATGAACTACTCCAGCTCCGACCTGTTCACGCCGAACCAGATCGGCTCCGGGTTCGTCGGCTTCCGCTGGGATCTCGGCACCGACACCATCCGCGAGGAGCGCATCGGCGCGGCGCGGCTGGCGATCGACCAGAACCGCGTCGACCTGGAGGCCGAGCTGCGCCGCCTGGAGCAGGCGCTGCGCAGCACGCAGCGCTCCGCCGAGGAGCGCCTGGCGGCGCTCGACACCGCCGAGGTGGCGGTCGGGCAGGCGGAGGAGAACCTGCGCATTCGCCGCCAGCAGTTCGACAGCGGCCGCGCCGAGACGCGCGACGTGCTGGAGGCGCAGCGCCTGCTCGCCGAGCAGCGCGCCGTGCTGGCCACCGCGCTCTACGAGGCGCAGACGCGCCGCGCCGAGCTGCAGCAGTTGATGGGCGAGCCGTTCGAGGCCTTGCTCGCCGACGGTGAGGAGTAAGTCATGCCGCGTCGTGCCCTGATCATCGTCGCCGCCGCCGCCCTCGCGGCGGCGATCGGCTATCTCGTCTGGCACCGCGACGGCACCATCGATCACTACACCGGCGTCGTCGAGGGCGAGGAACGCGTCATCCGCGCCGAGGTGCCGGGCCGAGTCCTGACGGTGGCGTTCGGCGAGGGCGACACGGTGCCGGCCGGCGCGGTGCTGGCGCGGCTCGACGACCGCGACATCGTCGCCCGCCTCGAGGCCAAGGCGCAGTCGCTCAACGTGCTCGACGCCGAGATCGCCCGCCAGGCGCAGCAGGCGGAGACCGCCGAGCAGACCTGGCGCCAGGACGTCAACGCGCGCCAGGCCGACCTGCGCCAGGCGACCTCCGCCGCCGAGCTCGCCGAGCGCACCTACGCGCGCGAGCAGGAGCTCATCGTCACCGGCGCCAGTACCCGCCAGCTGCTCGACGAGGTGCGCGCCGCGCGCGACCAGGCCAACAGCGCGCGCGACCGCGCCCGCGACATGCTGGCCCGCGCCCAGGCGGAAGCGGGCGTGGTGGCGGTGGCGCAGAAGCAACTCGAGGTGCTGCGCCAGCAGCGCGCGCTGGCCGAGCGCGAGCTCGCCGAGCTCAAGGTGACGCACGACAAGTCGGTGATCACCGCGCCGGACGTTCCGACCCGGGTCGAGACGCAGTTCCTGTGGCCCGGCGAGCTGGCGCAGCCCGGCACGCCGGTGCTGGCGCTGCTCGATCCGCGCGACCAGTACGTGCAGATCTACGTGCCGGTCGCCGACCTGGCGCGCGTGCGCGTCGGCCAGCGCGTCGCCATCGAGCTCGACAGCGCGCCCGGCACCCGTGTCCCGGGCGAGATCAGCTTCATCGCCGACCGCGCCAACTTCACCCCCGAGAAGATCGAGACGCGCGAGGACCGCGTCGGGCAGGTCTACCGCGCCAAGGTGCGCATCCTCGAAGGCGTCGAGAACTTCCGGCCGGGAACGGAAGGCAACGTCTATCTCGACGGAGCGGCGCCGCAGTCATGAGCTGGGAGCGGCGGTCCGCTGGCGCGGAAGAAAAGGCAACTGGCAAAAGGCAAAAGGCAAGGGGCAGAAGGTCGGGCTGGATTCCTTTTTCGGACTTTTGCCTTTTGCCTTTTGCTTTTTGCCTTTTGCCTTTCTTCGCCGTGGCGCAATGACTCTCGCCGCGATCTCGCTGCGCAAGCTCGGAAAGTCCTTCGGCGCCAAGCGCGCGCTCGCCGGCATCGACCTCGAGCTCGACGGCGCGGACCTGGTCGGCGTCGACGGGCCGGACGGCGCCGGCAAGACGACGCTGCTGCGCGCGCTGGCCGGGCTGCTGGAGATCGAGGCCGAGCAGGCGAGCGTGCTCGGCGTCGATCTGCGCGGCGACGTCCGCGCGCTCAAGCAGCGCGTCGGCTACGTGCCGCAGGCGTTCAGCCTGCCGCGCGACCTGTCGGTGCTGGAGAACCTGCGCTTCACCGGCCGCCTGCACCAGCTCGACGAGGCGGTGTTCGCCGAGCGCAGCGGCGCGCTGCTGGCGCGCACCGGGCTGGCGCCGTTCGCCGATCGGCCGGCGGCGAAGCTGTCCGGCGGCATGAAGCAGAAGCTGGCGATCAGCTGCGCCCTGCTCTCCGATCCGGCGCTGCTGCTGCTCGACGAGCCCACCGCCGGCGTCGACGTGGTGGCGCGCGACGAGATCTGGTCGATGCTGCGCGAGCGGCGCGGCCGCAGCCTGATCCTGATCAGCACCAGCTACCTCGAAGAAGTCGAGGCCTGCGACCGCCTGCTCTACCTCGACGACGGCCGCGTCGTCGCCGCCGGGACGCCGAGCGAGCTGCGCGCCGGCGTGGCGCTGGAGCTCTACCGCGCCTGGGGTGACGAGCCGCGCGCCATCGCCGCGGCGGCGCGCCGCCTGCCGTACGTCGGCGAGGCGCGCGCCACCGGCCGCTACGCGCGCATCGAGGTGCCGCGCGCGCGGACGCCGGGGGCGGCGCGCGTGCTCGCCGATCTCGTCGCGCTGCCGGCGGTGGTGCAGCTCGCCGAGCAGGCGCCGCTCGACATGGAAGCAACGTTGCTGGCGCTGGCGCGGCCGTCGGCACCGGGCGTCGGCGCGAACGCGTGATGGCGATCATCGCCGCGCAGGGACTGACCAAGCGCTTCGGCGACTTCACCGCCGTCGACGATCTCACCCTCGCCGTCGAGCCCGGCACCATCTTCGCCTTCCTGGGCGCCAACGGCTCGGGCAAGAGCACCACCATCCGCATGTTGATCGGGCTGCTGCGGCCGACCGCCGGCAGCATCACGCTCGACGGCGTCGACGTCATCGCCACGCCGCGCCGGGTGCGCGACCGCATCGGCTACATGGGGCAGAAGGTCAGCCTCTACCAGGGCCTGTCGCTGCGCGAGAATGTCGAGTTCTACGCCGGCCTGGTCGGCCTCGAAGGCGCCGCGCTGGAGCGGCGCTGGGGAGCGCTGCGCGAGCGCTTCGATCTCGCCGAGTCCGAGCGCGAACACAGCGAGAGCCTCTCCGCCGGCGTGCGCCAGCGCGCCGGGCTGGCGCTGGCGACGCTCAACCAGCCGCGCGTGCTGTTCCTCGACGAGCCCACCGCCGGCGTCGACGTGCACAATCGCGCCCTCTTCTGGGATCTCATCGAGGAGGAGGCGGACGGCGGCGTCACCGTCTTCGTCACCACGCACTTCCTCGAGGAGGTGGACTACTGCCACCACGCCTGCGTCATCGACGCCGGCCGGCTGATCGCCGACGCGACACCGGAAGGGCTGCGCGCGCAGTGGTCGGACGGCTACCGGATCCGCGTCGCCTGCGCCCCACCGGCGCTCGCCGCCGCCGAGCCGCACCTGCGCGCTGCCGGGTTCAGCGTCGGCGCGGCCGACGGTGAGGTCGAGCTGCGCATCGCCGCGCTCGAGCCGGCGGCGCTGGCGGCGTTGCAGGCCATTCTCGCCGCGCAGGGCGCGCCGCGCGTGTCGGTGACGCAGCCGACGATGGCCGACATCTTTCGCCGCCTGCTGCGCGCCGAGCCGCCGCCGGCGGTGGAGGCGGCATGAGCTGGCGGCGGCTGCTGACGCTGATGCGGCGCGAGTCGCAGGCGACGCTGCGCGACCCGTTCACGCTCAGCATCCTGGTGCTGGTGCCGCTGGCGGCCCTGCTCATCTTCGGCTTCGTGCTCTCCACCGAGGTGCACGACCTGGTGGTCGGGGTGCGCGATGACTCGCAGACCACCGCCAGCCGCCGCCTGCTCAGCGACATCGAGGCGGGTGGCGACTTCCGCCTGGTTCCGTTCGCCACCCGGCAGGACATCACGCGCGCCTTCCGGCGCGGCGAGATCAGCGCGGCGCTCATCATCCCGTCGGGCTTCGACCGCCGCCTGCGCGAGGCGCCGGGCGGCGCCGCCGGCGAGGTGCAGGTGCTCTACGACGGCGGCGAGACCATCCTGGCCGGCAACGCCGACGCCTTCCTGCGCAGCATCGTGAACACCAGTGTGGCGCAGATCGCGGCGCGCACCGCCGGCGGCGCGCCGCCGCCGCCGCCGGGCATCGAGGTGCGCATCGACGCGCTCTACAATCCGAAGCTCGACGGCACCCCGTACATGGTGGCGGGCACCTTCGGCTTCGTGCTCACCTTCCTCACCACGTTGATCACCGCGGTGTCGGTGATCACCGAGCGGCTCGGCGGGACGTTCGAGCAGTTGCAGGTGACGCCGGCCACGTCACTGGAGATCTTTCTCGGCAAGGTGTTGCCGCTCGGCGGCGTCTTCGCCTTCGACGTCGTCCTGATGGTGATCGCCGCCGGCCTGATCCTGGGCGTCTGGCCGCATGGCAGCGTCCTGTTCTTCGTGCTCGTCTCGTCCTTCTACGTGCTCACCTCGCTGGCGCTCGGCGTGTTCATCTCCGCCACCTCCAGCACCGCGGCGGAGGCGGTGCAGAAGACCGTGCTGACCAGCATTCCGCTCATTCAGCTGAGCGGCTTCGCCTTTCCGATCCGCAACATGCCGATCGGCGTGCAGTGGCTGACCGAGATCTTCCCGGCGACGCACTACATCCGCGTCTCGCGCGCCATCTACCTGCGCGGCGCCGGCGTGCTCGACGTGCTGCCGGAGCTGCTCATGCTCGGCATCTTCGGCGCGCTGCTGATGCGCGTCGCGCTGCGCAGCATCGAGGCGCGCGCATGATCGGCGGCCACTTCGTCTCCAACGCGCTGGCCATCGCCTACAAGGAGGCGACGGCGCTGCGCCACGACCGTGCCTTCCTCGCCGCGGTGATCTCGCAGCCGATCATGATCATGCTGCTGTTCGGCTTCGCGCTGTCGAACGAGCCGGCCAACGTGCCGTGGGCGGTGCTCGACCAGAGCCGCACCGCCGAGTCGCGCCGCTTCCTCGAGGCGGTGCGCACCACCGGCTACTTCCTGCCCGCCATGGCGGTGGACAGCTACGAGGCCGGCGAGGCGCTGCTCAAGCGCGGCCGGGCGGTCGCCTTCGTCATCATCCCGGCCGACTTCCGCCGCGACATGGCGCGCGAACGGCCGCAGGTGCAGGTGCTGCTCGACGGCACCGACCCGCTCACCGCGGCGCGGGTCGGCGGGTACATCAGCCAGGTCGGCGCCAGCTTCCGCGGCGACCGCGAGCCGCCGCCGAAACAGCCGCCGCTGGTGCGCGGCCGCTTCCTGTTCAACCCGACGCTCAAGGACAGCACGTTCTTCCTCTCCGCCCTGGCCGGCATGCTGCTCACCAACCTCTGTCTGTCGGTGACCACGCTCGGCATCGTCGGCGAGCGCGAGAGCGGCACCTACGAGCACATGCTGTCGACGCCGACCACCTCGTTGGAGATCGTGCTCGGCAAGCTGCTGCCGCACGTCGTCATCTGCTACGCCGTGCTCACCTTCGCGACGCTGGCGACCGGCGCGGTGTTCGGCGTCTGGCCGCGCGGCAGCTGGCTGGCGCTCTACCTGGTGACGCTGCCGTTCACCCTCGCCTCGCTGTCGATCGGCGTCTTCGTCTCGACGCTCGCCGCCAATTCGGCGCAGGCGGTGTTCATCGGCGTGTTCGTCATCCTCCCGTCGTTCGTGCTCTCCGGCAGCCTGTTCCCCTACCAGCTCATGCCGCTCGGCGTGCGCGAGGTCGGCTACCTGCTGCCGCTGCGCTGGTACCAGATCTCGCTGCGCCGGGTGATCGAGCGCGGCGCCGGCCTGAGCGACATCGCCGGCCCCTTCCTCATGCTCTGCCTGCTGTTCGGCGGCATGCTGCTGCTGATCCGCTGGCGGCTGAAGCCGCGGCTGGCCTGAGGCGAGGCGCGGCGTTGTGCGTTCTCCGTTGTGCGTTGTCCGTTCCACTCAGGACGGCTAGATTCTGGTCACCGGTCACCGGTCACCGGTCACCGGTCACCGGTCACGCTCCCTCCTGGTCATGCCCCGCAACATCGAGATCAAAGCCCGCATCGCCGACCTCGGCGCGGTGCGCGCGGCGGTCGAGCGGCTCGGTGCGCGCCCGCACGTGGTCGAGGTGCAGACCGACCGCTACTACGCGCGCGACGGCGGGCGGCGGCTGAAGCTGCGCAGCATCGAGGGCGGACGCGCCGAGCTGATCGACTACGCGCGGCCGGAGGCGAGCGGCGTGCGGGCGAGCGACTACACCATTTCCCCGCTGCGCGACGGCGACCGCTGCGCGGTGCCGAGCGGCGAACCGCTGGTGGTGGTGCGCAAGCGCCGCGAGGTGCTGCGGATCGACAACGTGCGCGTCCACCTCGATCGGGTCGAAGGCCTCGGCACCTTCCTCGAGCTCGAAGCGGTGGTGGACGCGGCGCACGACGATGCGGTCTGTCGTGCGCAGGTGGCGCGCATTCTCGATGCGCTCGGATTGGCTGACCGAGATCTGATCCGCGCCTCGTACGCCGACCTGGTTCCCCCCTTTGAAAAAGGGGGGTGAGGGGGGATTTTCTAGACAGCGCCGCAGCGCGAACGCGCCGCTTGCCTGTCAGTTGAGAAAATCCCCCCTGGCCCCCTTCAAAGGGGGGAATGCTCAGAGGGGCGGAATCAACGGCGGGAAACCGTCACCACCGCGTTGTAGTCCGGCGCGCCGCCCATCGAGTCGACGGCGCCGCGCGGCAGCAGCGCGTTGCCCTCCGGCCAGTGCACCTGCAGGTTGCCGCGCGCGATCGCAGCGAGCTGGACGCGGCCGCCGTAGCGGCCGTGCTCGCTGACCAGCTCGATCGCGTCGCCGCCGGAGAGATGCAGCGCGGCGGCGTCGTCGGGGTGCATGAAGACGGCGTCGCGCGTCGCGCCGGTGAGCGGATCGACCTCGGCGTAGATGAGCGTGTTGAACTGCTTGCCGCGCCGGGTGCTGACGACGAAGCTGCCGGGCGGCCGCTCGCGCGCCGGCAGCGGCACGGGAATCAGCCGGGCGCGGCCGTCCGCGGTCGGGAACTGGCCGCCGGCGGCGAGGTGCGGGCCGCCGTACTGGAACGACTCGCCGCCGGCGCGCAGGCGCTGGATGCCGTCGTACATCGGCACGACGCGGGCGATCTCGTCGCGGATCGCCTGCGCCGTCTCGCAGCCGACCAGGTCGGCGCGCGCCGGATCCACCGCGGTCGCGAGGTCGCGCAGGATGCGCCACTCGGCGCGCGCCTCGCCGACCTGGCGTGGGATCTCGGGGCTCAGCATGACGCGCCGCTCGCTGCTCGTCTGCGTGCCGCCGCCCTCCTGTTCGTAGCGCGTCTTGGCGGGCAGCAGGATCACCTCGTCGCCGGGCTCCAGCAACATCTGGTCGGTGACGATCAGGTCCTGGTGGACGCGCAGTGGGATCTTGCCCATCGCGTCGGCGACGTAGTCGGGGTCGGGCAGGGTGCGCAGGAAATTGCCGCCCAGGCTGTACAGCACGTCGAGGCCGCCGCGCGCCGCCGCCTCGACCATCTCGGTGGCGGTGAGCCCGGGCGTGTCCGGCACCGGAAACCCGTACTCCATCGTCAGGCGGCGCGCCGACTCGGGCGTGATCGGGATGCTGCCCGGCAGCGCCGTCGCGTAGGCGCCCATCTCGGCGCCGCCCTGCACGCCGGAGTGGCCGCGGATCGGCATCAGGCCGCAGTGCTCGCGCCCGACCCAGCCCTTCAGCAGGCCGAGGTTGAGGATCATCTGCACCGCCTGGCCGCCGCTGGCGTGTTGGGTGACGCCCATGCTCCACACCAGCACGCCGCTGCGCGCGTCGCGCAGCAGCCCGGCGAGCTCGGCCATGGCGGCGCGCGAGAGGCCGGACTGGCGCTCGAGCAGCGGCCACTCGAGGCGCGCGGCGGCGGCGGCGAGCGCGTCGAAGCCGGTGGTGTGGCGCTCGACGAAGTCGCGGTCGATGCCGCCGCGCTCCAGCAGGATTGCGATGACGCCCCACAGCAGCGCGATGTCGCCGCCCTGGGCGACCGGAAACCACCAGTCGGCGATGTCGCTGCCGAACACCGCGCTGCTCGGCGTCGATGGCACCCAGTAGCGGTCCATGCCCGGCTCGCGCAGCGGGTTGATCAGCACCACGCGCGTCCCGCGCCGCTTCGCCTCGTGCAGGTACTTCATCGCCACCGGCTGGTCGTTGGCCGGGTTGGAGCCGATGAACACCACCAGGTCGGTGCCGTACCAGTCGCGGTAGCTGCAGGTGGACGCCGCCAGCCCGAGCGCCTGCTTCATCGCCGCGGTCGACGGCGAGTGGCAGAGGCGCGCCGCGTTGTCGATGTTGTTGGTGCCGAGGAAGCGGGCGACCTTCTGCGCGGTGTAGTAGACCTCGTTGGTCAGCGCGCGCGAGGTCAGGTAGAACGCGATGCGGCGCGGGCCGCTCACCCTGATGCGCGCCGCGATGCGCGCCATCGCCTCGTCCCAGTTGATGCGCCGGAAGCCGGCGTCGCCGCGCTCGCGCAGCATCGGCACCGACAGGCGGCCGAGGTTCCGCAGCGCGACGTTGTCGCGCCCGGCCAGCCCCGCCACGTCGCCGAGGATGCGCGGGTCGAGCGCCGGCATGGTGTTCAGGCGCAGCAGGTTGAGCCGCGTCATGCACAGGTGCACGCTGTCGATCGTCCAGTCGTGCAGCCCGGCGACGCCGAGCGCGCAGCCGTCGCACACACCGCGGCTCAACACCTGCCAGGCGTACGGCAGGTTGTCGCGGTTGTCCCACGCGGCGCGCGCCATGTAGCGGAAGTGGCGCGGCTTGGTGTGCAGCAGCCCGAACGGCACGGCGCGCGCCAGACGATCCTTCCAGCTGCGCTCGATGCGGTGCGCCATGGCGGCGCAGCGTAGCGGGAAAGCGACGCGCAGGGGAGGCACCGCAACGCCGCGGTGCGGGTATTCCCTAAGCTGGCGTTGGGTAACTCCCGAATTGCCATCGACGGCGCCGCGAGGCTACGAGCAGCGTGGGGAGTCGGTCGGCTCGGCACATGAGATCGACCGACGAGCGGATGAGACTCGGACAGATCGAGCCTGTACCCACACCACCAAGCCGGCGGCGAAGCCCGCAGCAAAGTGGTGAACCGCGGTTCTTGTCTTGACTTAGGACGCGGGGTTCGCGCTACACCATAGTACCCGGTGTGGGCGGTGTATCCGCGCCGGGAGGGGGATTCGTTGGACAACCAAGGGAGGTACACGATGCGCAGAGGGGGGAGTCTGGCCTACACCGGCGCGCTGGGGATTGCGGCAGCATTATTGATGCTGACGGCGTCCACGGCGTCGGCGCAGTTCTCCAGTGTCACGGTCACCAATTCCTCGGACGCCGACGCGACAAACGACGGTATCACCAACGGCAATCAGCGGCTGTCGAGCGCAACGGTGTCCAACACGGCAACGACGATCTCTGGTCGTTACCGCTGGGTGGTGGCGGCCGATTCGGGCATCTTCACCAACGCCTCGATCTCGCTGAACAGCGACTATCGCGTCAACTTCACCGTTAACGTCGGGGGCGCGTACAGTCTGACGGTCAATACCAACTGGAACGGCGGGCACACCATCGTCGATGACGGTAGCGGCACCAGCACCGCCGACACTGGGGCCCTGACCGGCTCGTATATGGGCGGCTCCCTGGCCAGTGGGACGCTCAGCCTCGGAGATCCCGGTAACCGCTCCTCGGGCTCGACCGGCGTGAATGCGTTCACGACGTCGAGCGCGTCGGCGACCATCGATGGCGTCAGCAACGGCTCGCCGGTCGCGCACCAGGTGCGCTTCCAGTGGTCCTCCTCGTGCAACAGCCCCGGCGGCTCGCAGTTCCTCGGCGCGGACGAGTGTGCGGTGCGCGCCGGTCTGGCGGCGACCATCTCCGGTCAGACGGCCGGCGCGTATCCGGGTCAGGGGGGTCGCGACATCAACGCCGACGGTCACTTCGTCAACATCTCGATCACCAAGTACTGCGGCAACGGCGTCGTCGACGGCGCGCGCGGCGAGCAGTGCGATACGGCGATCAGCGGCACCACCTGCTGCACGGCGAATTGCGTCTGGGCGTCAGCCGGCACCTCCTGCCGCGCCGCGGCGGGCGACTGCGACGTCGCCGAGACCTGCCCGGGCAACGGCCCGTGTCCGGCCGACTCCTTCGAACCGGCCACCACGGTCTGCCGCGCGGCGAGCCCGGGTGAGACCTGCGACGAGGTCGAGACCTGCACCGGTTCGAGCGCCACCTGCCCGGCCGACGCGGTGAAGGTGAACGGCACGCTGTGCCGC
>JANRJF010000120.1:0-16038 GCA_033764095.1 Deltaproteobacteria bacterium
TGCGAGCTGCCGTCGCGCGCGTGACCGCCCCGGCCACGCTCGATGCCGCCCTGCGCGACTGGGCGGCGCGCTTCGGCGAGCGGCAGGCGGTCATCGGCGGCGACGCGCGGCTCAGCTTTGCCGCGCTCGACGGCGCCGCCGATGCCTGGGCCGCCGCGCTGCACGGCGCCGGCCTGCGGCGCGGCGCGCATGTCGCGCTGCTCGGCGCCAACCACCCGGCCTGGCTGGCGGCGGCGTTCGGCGTCTGGCGCGCCGGCGCGACGCTGGTACCGGTCTCGACCTTCGCCACCGCGCGCGAGCTCGATGACATCCTGGCGCATGCCGACGCGGAGGCCGCGCTGGTGCAGCCGCGCATGGGCGAGCGCGATCTCGCTGCCACCGTGGCCGCCCTGCCATGCGCGGCGCGCCTGCGTCGCGTCTGGTCGCTGGCGGATCCGCCGGCGCCGGCGGCTGCTCCCCCCGCCTCGCCGGCGCGGGCGGACGACATCGCCTGCATCCTCTACACCTCCGGCACCACCGGCACGGCGAAGGGCGTGATGTTGTCGCACCGCGCCATCCTCGCCACCGTCGCACCGACCGTCGAGCGCGGCGGGCTGACGCCGGACGACCGCTTGCTGACGACGTTGCCGCTGTTCTGGGTGGCGGGCCTGGTGATCCGCGCCCTGCCGACGCTCGCCTCGGGTTGCGCGCTGCTGACGCTGGAAACCTTCTCGCCGGCCGCGGCGATCGCCGTGCTGCGCGACCAGCGGCCGACGGCGCTCCACCTGCGACCGCCGCAGGTCGGACAACTGCTGGCGCACGCGCAGTTCGATGCCGCGCTGCTCGCCGGGATCCGGCGCGGCGGCGGACGCGTGGCGTGGTTTGCGCCCCATCTCGACCCCGAGCGGGTCCGCCTGATCACCGGCTACGGTATGACCGAGACCGCCGGCTACGTCACCGCGCTCGACTGGCGCGATGCGGCCGAGGTGCGCGCAACGCGCATCGGCACGCCGCTGCCCGGTGTCGAGCTGCGCATCGTCGAGGGCGAGGTGCGGGTGCGCGCGCCGGGCCTGTTCAGCGGCTACTACAAGCACGCGCCCGGCACCGACCTCGATGCCGACGGCTTCTTCCGCACGGGCGACATCGGCGCCCTCGATGCCGACGGCGCGTTCCACTTCTCCGGCCGCTCGAAGGACCTGCTGCGGGTGAAGGGGATCAACGTCTCGCCGGTCGAGGTCGAGAGCGTGCTCGGCGCGCATCCGGCGGTCGACAGCGTCTACGTGGTCGGCCTGCCGCCCGATGGGCTGGAACAGGAGGTCGTCGCGCTGGTGGTGACGCGCGACGCCGCGCCGTTGCCCGAAGCGGCGCTGCGCGCGCACGCCGCGACGGCGCTGTCGCACTACAAACGGCCGGCGCGCTACCTGTCGATCACCCGCGCCGAGGTCCCGCTCGGCGCCACCACCAAGCCGCAGCGCGCCGCGCTGGCGGCGTTGGCGACCAGCCGTCTGCGCGGCTGAACGGCCCGGATTGACGACCCGCCGTCCATGCTCGACAGTGGCGACTCATTCGGAGGGCGACCATGGCGTACGAGGAGATCACGACCCGCCGCGATTGCGATGCGGTGGCGATTCCGCAGGGCACCGCGGTCCGCATCCCGGCCGGCAGCGCGGTGATCCTCACCCAGTCGCTCGGCGGCAGCTATACGTTGCAGGTCCCGAGCATGGGTGGCCTGTTCCGCGTTGCCGGCCGCGACGCCGATGCGCTCGGTCTGGAAGTGGCCCCGCTCGCGCCCGAGGGCGGCGATGACGGCCCGGTGAGCGAGGAGCGGGTCTGGGGCGTGCTCAAGGACGTCTACGACCCGGAAATTCCGGTCAACATCGTCGATCTCGGTCTCGTCTACGACCTGCGCCTGTCGCCGCAGCCGAGCGGCAAGAGCCGGGTCGAGGTGAAGATGACCCTCACCGCGCAGGGCTGCGGCATGGGCGGTCCGATCTCGATGGACGCCAAGAGCCGTATCGAGTCCTTGCCCGGTGTCGAGGCGGCCGACGTGCAGGTGGTCTGGGATCCACCCTGGAACCCGCACATGATCTCGCCCGCCGGCCGCGCCAAGCTGGGAATGGAATAAATCCAATCCAGGCAGCGCTTTAGGCTTGCTCGAAACGAGCTGCCCGCACACACTGGGCAGCTGTTGCCGCCCTGTTTCGCGGCGGTCACCGCACCGTGACCGCCGCATTTTTTTATTGTGGACGCACCGCGTCTATGATAAGCGTGCCCTAACTGAATCCAAGTTCTGCGAAGCAACACTAATCTCACGCGGAGCGCGACTTATAGAGCGCGCATCGGCCGAGAGCCGAAAAGGCAGGTCTCATGGTCCCCAAGATGTCGCCGGTCATCATCCCGGAGGAACTGATCGCCTCCGAGCCGGCCCTCCCCGTACAGTTCCACGACATCTGGCACCGGACGAGGTACACCTCGCCGGAACGTTCGCTGGTGCTGTCGGTTGTCTGGCAGGCGGTGATCGACCTGCAGAAGTACGCCTTCGCCAAGCGCCGCCGTCAGCAGCGCCTGTTCATGGAGGCGTACCGCTGGGTGGCCTCGACCGACCGGTCATGGCCCTATGCGTTCGAGAACATCGCCGAGATGCTGAACGTGGCGCCCGAGCGCCTGCGCTTCCAGCTCATCGGCAACTCCGAGCCGCTGTTCCTGCCGGCCACCGACGTCGACGTCGAAGAGGCTGCGGCCGCCTGATCCGATTCACGTCGCTCCCGTCGCCGCCGGAGTGCGGCACGGGAGCGGTCGTGTCTCCGCCACCGACCGGCGCGTCCACCACGCGCCGGCCGCGTCCTCTTCACCCGGCTGGCTGAAGTTGTAACGCCAGAAGCGCAGGCGCACTGCCTCCGGCGCCGCCGGCAGCGGCTGGCGGAACAGCATCTGTACGGCCGACGGATCCCGGCAGAGTCGGTCGAGCAGCGTGCCGACGTATTCCGGCATGCCGCGCTGGAAGCTCAGGCCGTAGAACCAGAGCTGGAAGTCGACGCGCGGCTGGTGCGGCGCGACCAGGTCCGGAGCGCGCAAGGGATCTCCCGGCTTGTGCCATAGGTCGAGCGGAATCCAGATCCCGTCCTGTTCGACCTCGAACTGCGGCTCTATCCGCTCGCGCGTGATGCTGCCGAACAGGTGGTAGGTGTTGACCAGCCGCCAGGGCGCCTCGAGGTCATGCAGCGCGGCGAGCCGCTCACCGACTGCGGCGGGCAGCGGCATGAACGTCAGCAGCGCGGCGTTGATCGACAGGCCCAGGTAGACGGTCACCACCAGCGCGGCGCCGGCGCGTCGCCACCGCCCAGCCCGCGTCGGCAGGCCAGCGGCCGCGGACGCCGGCCCGCCTCCGGCGGCGCGGCTGCAGCGCGCCAGGTCGGTGTCGGCGAGCAGGAACAGGTGCAGCGCCAGCGCCAGGTAGACGAAGAAGCCGTAGTTCGCCGTCGCCAGGTTGAGCAGTTGGAATCCGCTCAGCGCGGCGAACAGCAGCAGGCGCGCTCGCCGCGGTCCGAAGGCCAGCCAGGGGAGCACGAGCTCGAGCCCGAGCACGGCGCGGCTCTCCAGTCCGTGCCACCAAGCCGGCAGGTGGTGTGCGTACCATGCCGGCCAGACCGGCAGCGGGGCGGTTTCGTAGTACCAGCGCATGGCACTGCCGTCCTGCCAATCGCCCAGCCCGGACTGCCACTTGGCGATGCCCGACTCGACGTACAGCTTCACCAGCAGGACGCGGAACAGGACATGGATCCAGCGCGCCGGTCGATCGCGTGGCAGGAAGACCGCCAGCGCGCCGCATTCGAGCAGCAGGTTGTCCCACTGAAAGGAGAGGAAGCTGCGTGCGACGCCGGTGAAGCTCAGGTACAGCAGCGTGCCGAGGCCGAGGCAGAGGCGCGGCGCCATGCCCACCAGCGCCGCAATCGATAGCCCGAGCCCGCCCCACGCCACCGCGTGCAGGGCGGCGGGGCTGGCGTCGATCCAGAAGAGGGTCGGCAATTGCGCGAAGCCGATGCCCTGGCGCTGCGCAGCTTCCAGGTAGCTGGCGGCGGGGAGCAGGCCGCGCGGACCGATCAACACCTCGAGCTGCCAGAGCAGCGAGGCCCAAGCGATGGCGAAGATCGCCGCCAGGGCGCGGTGAAAGGCGCGCGCGACCAGCGGGCCGGAGTGCGTCGCGGCTCCCAGCTCGCCCACCCGCGCTCCGTCTCACGCCCGCCGGCGGCGCCGGCTCAGCGGTGCAGGAACACCGGGCAGTCGGCGTTGCGCAGGACGTACTCGGTGGTGCTGCCGAGCACCATCTCGATGATGCGGCCGTGTCCGTACGCGCCGATGAACAGCAGATCGTGGCCGCGCTCGCGGATGAAGTTGGCGATCCGCTCCGGCGCGTTGCCGGTTTCCTGCAACTCGAGCTGCACGGTGAGGCCGTACGGCTGGAGGTAGGCGTCGGCCTCGGCGAGGATGCGCTGGCCCTGCTCCTTGTCGCGCATCACGGTGAGGACGGTGAGCGGCAGCGCCAATGCCGAGCAGAACTCCGCCGCCTGCTGCATCACCGCCGCGGCGCGCGCTGCCGTCGTAGGCGAGCAGCGGCTTGCGGCACTCGGCGAACTGCAGCGGCGCGATGAACACCGGCTTGGGGCATTTGCGCGTCACGCTCTCCGAGGTGCCGCCGAGCAGGCCGGTGGAGAAGCGCTCGTTCACGCCGCGATGGCCGATGACCACCAGGTCGGCGGTGCGGGCGCGCTCGGCGATCTCGTTGGCGACGATGCCCATGCCCAGCGCGGTGTCGGCGCGCACGCCGCGCTTGGCCGCCTCCTCGGCGAACGCGTCGAGCAGCGCGCGCCCGCGCTCTTCCAGCACGCCGCGCATCTTCGAGGAGAAGTCGAGGTACGGCTCGAAGCCGAGCGAGCCCGAGATGTCGTGGAAGAACGAGCCCTCGATCGAGACGATGTCGACCACGTGCAGGCCGAGCACGCAGCCCTTCAGGCGCTCGGCCAGCCACAGGGCATAGCGTCCGGCGGTGTTGGCGTGCTCCGAGCCGTCGAGACCAACCAGGATCGTCTTGATCATCGCAGCCGTCCGCTAGCACGCGTCGCGGCGAGCGACCAGGGTTGATCGCGCGCAGCGCCACGCGCGCCTTTACAAGCCGGGAGCCCTCTTCTAGGGTCCGCCGCATGGCGGTGAGGGCGGTTGCAGCATCGGCGGCGCAGGTGGCGTTGCTCGACGAGCTGAAGGCGGCGGCGGAGAAGATCGGCTTGCAGGTGCGCGAGGAGCGCCTGTTGCGCGAGGTCGGCTATCGCGTGCGGAGTGGGCGATGTCGCCTGGCCGCGGACGAGATCCTGTTCCTCGACCGCGCCCTGCCGATCGCGGCGCAGATCGACGTACTGATCGACGAGCTGGCCGGTCGTCCGCTCGACGACATCTACCTGTCGCCGGCGGCCCGCGCGCTGGTCGAGCGGGCGGCGGCGAAGGAGCCGCGCCATGGCGGACGCGAAGCGCACGGCGGATGAGCGCTTCGCCCGCTTCAAGGAGCACCTGCGGGCGCAGCGACTGAAGTCGACGGCTCAGCGCGACACCATCGCCAAGGTGTTCCTCGAGAGCCAGCGCCATATCTCGGTCGAGGAGCTCTACAACGAGGTGCGGCGGCGCAATCCGCGCATCGGCTACGCGACCGTCTACCGCACGATGAAGCTGCTCACCGAGTGCGGGGTGGCCGCCGAACGCCACTTCCGCGACGGCGAGGCGCGCTACGAGAGCGCCGAGAAGCAGCACCACGACCATCTGATCTGCGAGAGCTGCGGCAAGATCGTCGAGTTCGAGGAGCCGCGCATCGAGGCGCTGCAGGAAGAGACCGCCAAGCGCCTCGGCTTTCAGTTCACCGGCCACAAGATGGAGCTCTACGGGCTCTGTCGCGAGTGTCGCCGCGCCCGCCAGCAACACGCCGCCGGCTGATCCAGCCGCCGCCCGCCTCGGCTTGACAGGCCGGAGCCGCCGGGCATAACTGAAAACCGTTCTCAAAATACCCCTATGCGCCGCGCCGTGTTCACCCGCTGTCTGCTGTCGTGCGCGGTCCTGGCGCTCTGCAGCGCGCCGGCCCGGGCCGCGATTCCCGAGGGGTCGCCGCAGGCCGCCGACCTGCGGCGCGCGCTGACCCTGCTGAACGTCGCCGCCGAGGAGTACCGCGAGGGCGTCGTCGGCGGGCAGGTGGTGATCGCGGAGGAGTACGCGCAGGCGAGCGGCATGCTGAGCGAAGCGCAGTCGCGGCTGCGCGGCGTGGCGCCCGACGCGGCCGCGCCGCTGGCCGCCGACTTCGAACGCGCCCAGGCGGCGATCGCCGCCAAGCAGCCGACCGACCAGGTGCGCGGCATGCTCGACGGGCTGCGCGCCGCGATCACCGCCGCCACCGGCGTCAGCGAGCCGGTCTTCCCACCCGCCGCGCCGTCCGCGTCGCGCGGCCGCGCGCTGTTCGCCGAGCACTGCGCCGGGTGTCACGGCGCGCGCGCCGACGGCGTCGGCCCGAACGCGGCGCGCCTCGATCCCAAGCCGGCCAACTTCACCGATGCGCAGTTCATGCGCGGCGAGACGCCCTTCGACTTCTTCCACGTCATCAGCATCGGCAAGGGCACCTCGGCGATGCCGGCCTGGGGCGACGTGCTGACGCTGCAGGACCGCTGGGACCTGGTGAGCTACCTGTGGACCGTCTCCGCGACGCCGCACGTCTACGCCGAGGGGCAGGGCGTTTACCTGTCCGCCTGCGCCGGCTGTCACGGCGCCGCCGGCGACGGCAGCGGCGAGTACCGCGCGGCGCTGCGCGCGCCGGCGCCGTCGCTTGCCGACCCCGCCACCCTGGCGCGGCTGAGCGACACCGAGATGCTGGCGCTGGTGCGCGACGGCGTGCCGGGCTCGCCGATGCCGGGCTTCGCCGGCCGACTGAGCGACGCGCAGTTGAGCGCCGCGGTGACCTACGTGCGTTTGCTGTCGCTCGGTGGCGACGACGGTTCGCACGTCGTCGCCGCCGACTCTGGCGAGGCGGCGCGCTTCGCCGGACTGCTCAAGCTGCTCGGCGGCGAGTACCAGAAGGCAATGCCGCCCGGGCAGGCGCCGGTGGCGCAGGAGCTGACCGAGAGCGAGATCCTGCTCGAGCAGGTACAGCGCCAGGCGCCGCGCGTGCTGACCGCGCTGGCGGCGCAGGACGCCACTGCCGCCGCGCAACTCGGTGCCGATGTCGAGCAGCTGGCGCGCGTGGTGACGCAACGCGGCCCGGCGGCGGATGCGGCGCGCGCCTCGACCGCCGCCGCGCAGATCCTCGAAGCGCGCTTCCCCGCCGCCGCGACGGCGCCGGGCACGCCGCCCGACGCGCTCGCCGAGGCGCGCCGTCTGCTTGCCGAGGCGCTGGCGGCGTATCAGCGCGGCGACGCGCGCGCGGTGTACACGGTCTCGGACGCGTACTTCCTCTTCGATCCGCTGGAGAAGCCGCTCGGCCTCAGCGACGCCGCGCTGGCGCGGCGGCTCGAAGGGCAGTTCGCCGAACTGCGCGGCGTGATGGCGAAGCCCGGTCACGCCGCGGAGGCCGCGGCACTGGTGGCGTCGCTCGACAGCGGGCTGGAGACCGCGCGCCAGGTTCTGGCGCCGCGCGCCTCGCGTCTCGACCTGGTGCTGCAGTCGGCCTTCATCATCCTGCGCGAGGGCTTCGAGGTCGTGCTGATCGTCGGCGCGCTGCTCGCCTACGCGCGCAAGAGCGGCAACCCGGCGCTGCGCGCGCCGATCCTGTGGGGCACTGCCGCGGGTTTCGTCGGCAGCCTGCTGTCGGCCTGGGCGCTGCTGCGCCTGGTGACCGCCGCCGGCGCCACCGCCGAGGTGATCGAAGGCGCGACCATGCTGCTCGCGTCGGGCGTGCTGTTCTTCGTCAGCTACTGGCTGATCTCGAAGGCCGAGGCGGAGCGCTGGCAGCGCTACATCCAGAGCAAGGTGAAGTCGGCGATCGCCACCGGCAACCTGTTCGCGCTCGGCAGCGCCGCGTTCCTCGCGGTCTATCGCGAGGGCACCGAGACGGTGCTGTTCTACCGCGCGCTGCTCGGCGAGGCGGGCGACAGCCTGGCACCGGTGCTCGCCGGCATGGCGATCGGCAGCCTCGGCCTGGCACTCTTCTACGCCGCGTACATGCGCCTCGGCCAGCGCCTGCCGATGCGGCAGTTCTTCCTCGTCACCGGCGGGCTGCTCTACTACCTGGCGGTGGTGTTCGCCGGGAAGGGTGTCGCCGAGTTGCAGGCCGGCGGCGTCGTGCCGACCACCCTGCTTGCCTGGGCGCCGCGCATCGAGCTGCTCGGCGTCTTCCCGACGCTGGAGACGATGCTGGCGCAAGCCGTGCTCGTCGCCTGCGCGCTGTACGCCGCGGCGATCACCTGGCGGCGCAACCGCAGCGATCGCGCCGTGACGCTCGAGGCGTCGCACGGCGCCAAGCTCTGACCAGCGCCCCATGCCTCGCCTGCGTTCTCTCGTGCTCGCCCTCGCCGTGTGCCTGGCGCCGCTGGTGCCGGCGCGCGCGACCGTCTTCTACGCCCGCGACGAGGCGCTGAAACTCGCCTTTCCCGATGCCGACCGCGTCGAGGCGCGCGACCTCTTCCTCACCGCGGCGCAGCGCCAGGCGATCGAGCAGGCCGCCAAGTCGAAGCTCGAGTCGGATCTGCTGACCGTCTACATCGGCCACCGCGGCTCGGCGATCCTCGGCTACGCGATCTTCGACACCCACAACGTGCGTACGCTGCCGGAGACGTTCCTGGTGGTGCTGACGCCCGACGGCAAGGTCGCCGCCACCCATCTGCTGGCGTTCTACGAGCCGATGGAATACGCGCCGCCGGCGCGCTGGCTGGAGCAGTTCCGCGACCAGACGTTGTCCGACGACATGCGGGTCGGACGCGGCATCGCGACGATCACCGGCTCGACGCTCACCTCCGAGGCGGTGACCGGCGGCATCCGCCGCGCGCTGGCGATCTACCAGGCCGCGCTGAAGGGAGCCTGAGCGATGCGCTTCGTCGTCACCGGCGAGTGGACGCGCAACCGCATGCTGCACGTCATCGTGTGGTGTTTCCTCGTCTACACGGTGATCCTGTGGGTCACCAACGCCGGGCTGTACTTCGCCAAGATGAGCCTGCTGCCGAGCTCGGTGATCGAGTACTACCGCGGCAACGAGGAGCGCTTTCTCCAGCCGCGCTCGTTGCAGGGCATGCTGGAGATCCTGCACTTCCATGCCTTCGCCATGGGCATGCTGCTCATGACGCTCACCCATCTGGTGCTGTTCGTCCCGATCTCGATGCGCGCCAAGGCGCTCGGCATCGCCACCGCGTTCACCTCCGGCCTGGTCGGCGAGCTGAGCGGCTGGGGCGTGCGCTTCGTCCACCCCGCCTTCGCCTATCTGAAGATCGCCTGCTTCCTGCTGCTCGAAGGCTCGATCCTGTGGCTGATCGTCATGGTTGCGCGCGCGCTCGTGCTGCGCTCGCCGAGCGCCTACACGCAAGGCGCGGCGGCGCCGGCGCGCCCGGTGACGTGAGCGCCCCCATCCCCACCCGCCGTCGCTGGCGCGGGGGACGAGGGACCCTGGCCGGGTGTGCCGCGCTGCTGATCGCGTCGCTCGCGACCGCCGTCGCCGCCGCCGAGTTCCGCACCGGACAGCCGGTGATGGGGACGGTGCTGCAGGTGACGATCGTCGCCGCCGACGACGCCACGGCGCGTGCGCTGGCGGCGACCGCCATGGCCGAGGGGCGGCGTTGGGACGATCTGCTCACCACCTGGCGAGCCGACGGCGAGTTGGCGCGGCTCAATGCGCAGGCCGGGCGGGGGGCGCAACCGATCAGCGCCGAGCTGGCCGCGGCGCTGCGCCGCATGCAGGCCCTGTCGCAGGAGACCGACGCGGTGTTCGACCCCGGCGTCGGCCCCTTGGTGGCGGCCTGGCGCGGTCCGCGCCCGCCGCTGCCGCCCCCCGCCGCGAGCGCGGCGACGCGCATCGCCACCGCCCTGCAACTCGACGGCGCGCGCGCCACGCTGCTCGCCGGCGCCGCGCTCGACGCCGGCGGTATCGGCAAGGGCATGGCGCTCGACGCCATTGCCGCGCGCCTGCGCTGCGACGGCGTGCAGGCGGCGCTGCTCGACTTCGGCGGCTCCAGTCAGCTCGCCATCGGCGCGCCGCCCGACTCCCCGGCGGGCTGGCCGCTGGTCATCGGCGGCCTGGCGCCCGACCGCGCGCTCGGCGCGCTGACGCTGCGCGACGCGGCGCTCTCCACCTCGCGTGCCGCCAGCGGCCCGAATCCAGCCGGCCCGATCATCGATCCGCGCAGCGGCGCGCCCGTCTTGACGCCACGCCTCGCCACCGTGCGGGCTGCCGACGCCACCAGCGCCGAGGCCTGGTCGAAGGTCGTGGTGGTGCTCGGCGCCGCTGGTGCCGAGCGCGCCCGCCAGCACGGCTACGAGGTAATCCTCGACGAGGGCCCCAGTCACTAGCCGCCGTTGTGCCGCCGTGCCGTGGTGCCGTTGTGACTCACGTCGCCTTCAGGCCGACAGCGCCTGCTGCAGCGCCGGCCGCGCCTCCAGTCGCTCCACGTAGGCGGCGAGATTCGGGTGCTGCGCGGCGATCAGCTGAAACCACTTGGTCAGCAGCACGCTGTAGCCGAGCATCACGTCGGCGCCGGTGAAGACGGTGCCACAGGCGAAGTCGCGTCCGGCGAGCGCCGCCTCCAACGTCTGCATCCAGGCCTGAATGCGTGCCAGCGCGTCCGGCACCATCGCCGCCAGGCGTTCGGCCTCGGGCTTGAACATGGTGTGCTGCGCGAGATCGGAGATCGGCGGCATCGCCGTCGCCTCGGCGAAGTGGAGCCACTGCAGGTAGGCGGCGCGCTCCGGCGTGCCGAGCGGCGGCGCCAGGCGGCCGTTGCCGTGGCGCTCGATGAGATACTCGACGATGGCGCCCGACTCGAACATCTGCACGTCGCCATCCTGGATCGCCGGCACTTTGCCGAGCGGATTGATGCGCAGGTAGGCATCGCTCTTCAGATCGCTGGCGGCGAAGGTGAGCGTTTTCAGCTCGTACGGGACGCCGAGCTCCTCCAGCAGCCACAGCACGCGCAGCGAGCGCGTGCGCGGCGAGTGATAGAGCGTGATCACCGCGGGATCTCCGGCAGCCAGGTCGCCGGTTGCTGGCGCAGCAGCGTCGGCGCGTCCCAGTAGTCGCGCCACACGGTGATCAGGCCGTCGCGGAACTTGAACACCGCCGCGACGCGCAGCGTGGCGCGCTCACCGGTCGGGTGGTGCCAGACCTCGGTGCGCTCGACCATGATCGTGTCGCCGCTCTCCAGCAGCTCGTGTATGGTGGTCGGCAGGCGCTCCAGCGTCTCCAGCCCCATCGCCAGCTTGGCGCGGATGGCGTCGCGCCCGACCACCGTCGCCGCGTCGTACGGGACGTCCTCGTAGACGCAGTCCTCGCTGCAATGCGCCACCACCGCGTCGAAGTCGATGCGCTCGAGGTCGACGAAGAGCTGTCTCAGCCGTTCCGCGTTGCGTGACATGCGGGCGGTTCTAACCACCACGGCACCACGACACAACGACACGGCGTGGGGTCGTTGTGCCGTCGTGCCGTGGTGGGTGCAGATTACGATGCAAGAGCGGCGCTCAACGCATCGACGTCGTCCGCGATCGCCGGCGCCAACACCGCGCGCCACTGTGCCGGCGTCGATCGCGGCAGAGCGTTCAACTCCGCACACAGCGTTTCGTCGATGCGGCCGAGCGCGGCGCGCAGCGCGTCGAGCGTCGGCGGATCGGCGAGCGCGGGGGCGCTGCGTTGGATGGTCTTGGCCAGCTCGATCAACACGCCGAACACCGCCGCGGCGCGCGCCGGATCGTTCGGCACCTGGCTCCGTACCCGGTCCAGCACGCGCGCTTCCTGGGCGCGATCCTCGATCGGCAGGTGGGCGGCGCGCTTGGCCGCCGCGACTGCCGGCATCAACGCAAGCCGGAGCTGTACCAGGCCGGCGACGGCGTTGCGCGCCGCCGCCGCCGCGTCCATCGCCGCCGCGTCGCCGAGCCAGTGCACGCGCTCGCGGTTCAGCCAGCCGTCGGCCTCGCGCCCCCTCAGCCAGTCGTCGAGCTGCGCGGCGAGCGCGCCGTGGTCGGCTGGCAGCAGCGCGGCTTTGAAGTCGCGGCTGAACGGCGGCAGCGCCACCAGCTGTGGCGTCAGCCAGCCGTGCGCCTCGGCGGTATCGCTGATCGCGGCGTCGGCGGCGCCGTCGCGCAACACCCGCGGCACGCGCGCGTTGTCGGCTTGCGGCAGGATCGTCGCGTGCGGAAAACGGGCGCGGGTCAGGCGCTCGAGGTGGCCGCCGCCGTTGACCGCCAGGCGCACGCCGGGCCGATCGAGGGCGCCGCGATCGGCGAAGCGCGTGGCGTCGGCGGCGCGCACGATCGCCACCGCGCCGGTGGTGGCATAGGGGCGGCTGAAGCGGCCGACCAGGGCGCGGTCGGCGCGCATCGTCACGCCGCTCAGCGCGACGTCGAACCCGCCGCGCGCGACATCGGTGTCGAGCGCCGGCCACGTGAAGCGGGTCCAGTCGAGCTGCCGGCCGAGGTCGGCGGCGAAACGTTGGCCGAGCGCGACGTCGAGACCGCGGCGCTGGCCGGCGGAGTCGATCGACGAGAACGGTGCGTAGTCGCCGCTGGTCGCGACGCGCAACGCGGCCGCCGCGGGCGGGGCGGACCGCGTGGTGGAGGGTGGCGCCACCGGCTGCGCACAGGCGACGAGCAGCAGGAGCGCGAACAGCGGCAGGCGGTCGCAGCGCACGCGGGGAGGCGGATTGACACGCCGCGACCCGGCAGGCAAGAGCGCCGCTGATGGCGACGCTCACGCAGGACGAATTCACCAAGCTGGTCGGCTGTCTGTGCGAGGACCTCGGCGTGCAGCGGCTGCGCGACAAGCTGGTCGCCATGCGCGGGCTGACCACGCGCCGCGGCGCCGCCTCGGCCGACGTGCTGGCGTCGCAGCTCTACCAGCTCACCGGCGGACTGCGCCGCCAGGTGCCGGCGACCATCGCGTTGCACGGCCTGTGGGCGGATCGCATTCAACAGAAGCTCGGCGAGGAGGGCGAGAAGGCTCTCGAAGTCATCGCCGAGCAGGTCAACGCCTGCCTCGCCGAGCACGACGCGATCGTGCCGGAGAAGGAAGGCGAGCTCGACGGCCTGTTGAAGCAGTATGCCGATCAGCTCGCCGCCGCGGTCGGTGCCGAGCGGGCGCGGCTCGACATGCTGATCAAGGCGGTGCCGGCGGTGGCCGAGAAGCTGCGCGCCGCGCCCGCCGGCGGCTGAGCCGCGCCCCGATGACGACGCTGCGCGCGCTCGTGCCCGCCGACCACGTCGTCGCGGTGCACGGGTCGCTCGACGTCGCGGTGGCGCAGCTCACCACCGACTCGCGCAGCGTCGGCCGTGGCGACGTCTTCGTCTGCCTGCCCGGCTACCGCAGCGAGGGCGGCGAGACGCGCGCCGATCGGCACGACTTCATCCCCGCCGCGCTCGCCGCGGGTGCCGCCGCCCTGGTGGTCGAGCGCGACGTCGCGCCGCCGCCCGGCGTGACGATGGTGCGCGTCGCCGACGCCTGGCGCACCGTGGCGGCGATGGCGGCGGCGTTCCACGGCCATCCGTCGCGCCAGCTGGAGCTGGTCGGCATCACCGGCACCAGCGGCAAGACCTCGACCACCTACTTCGTCGAAGCGGTGCTCGCGGCGGCCGGGCGGCGCGTCGCGCGGCTCGGCACCATCGAGTACCGGATCGGCGATCGCGTGCTGGCCGCTGCGCAGACGACGCCCGAGGCGCCGCTGCTGCACGGCCTGTTGCGCCAGGCGGTCGACGCCGGCTGCACGGCGGCGGTGATGGAGGTGTCGTCGCACGCGCTGGAGCTGCGCCGCGTCGCCGAGCTGGCGTTCGACGTCGCGGTGTTCACCAACCTGTCGCACGACCATCTCAATTTCCATCCCGACCTGGAGCACTACCGGCGCGCCAAGGGGCGGTTGTTCGCCGAGCTGTCGAGCGGCGGCAAACGCGGTACGGCCGTGATCAACGTCGACGACCCGCACGCCGACTACATGCTCGGCGTCAACCGCGGCGAGCTGGTCACCTACGGCGTGACCAACCCGGCGATGGTGCGGGCGCGCGACATCGACATGGGCCTGGGCGGCGTGACCTTCACCGCCTCCACGCCGCGCGGCGAGACGCCAGTGCGCCTGCGCCATCTCGGCGCCTACTCGGTCTACAACGCGCTCGCCGCGCTCGCCGTCGGCGCGGCCCTCGACCTGCCGCTCGACACCATCGCCGCCGGGCTGGCGGCGGCGCCGGCGGTGCCGGGGCGCTTCGAGCTGATCGACGCCGGCCAGGATTTCGTCGTCGCGGTCGATTACGCGCACAAGCCCGACGCGCTCGCCCGACTGATCGAGAGTGCGCGCGCCATGCGGCCGCGGCGGGTGATCACGCTGTTCGGCTGCGGCGGCGACCGCGACCGCGCCAAGCGCCCGCTGATGGGGCGCATCAGCGCCGCCGGCAGCGACCTGACCGTGGTGACCAGCGACAATCCGCGCAGCGAGGATCCCGCCGCCATCGTCGAGGAGATCCTGGTTGGCGTGCGCGAGGTCGATCCGCAGGGCCAACGCCACGTCGTCGAGGTCGACCGCGCCCGCGCCATCGCCCTGGCGATCGAGCGCGCCGCCAGCGGCGACATCGTCCTCATCGCCGGCAAGGGCCACGAGCCCTATCAGCTGATCGCCGGCGTCAAGCACGACTTCGACGATCGCCTGGTCGCGCGGGGCGCGCTGCGCGCGAGGAGAGGCTGTTAGGCTGTTAGGCTGTTAGGCGGTTAGGCTGTTAGGGATTGGAGGGTCCGGTTTGTACCGACCATTCCGACCCCTAACAGCCTAGCAGCGTAGCAGCCTAACAGCCTCTCTTCAGAGCCCGTCGAATGCCGAGGCCAGCGCGTCGACCAGGGCGTCGGGTTGCAGGGCGCCGCGGCCGGTGAGCATGCGCACGCCGGCAGTGAGGAAGGCCTCCTCGCGCGGCTGCGCCTCGGCGTCGAGCAGGAAGAGGATCGGGATGTCGCGCGCGCTGTCGGCGGCGCGCAGGCCGGCGATGGCGCGGAACACGTCGACGCAGCTCGGCGACAGGTGCAGCACCGCCGCCTCGGGGCGGATGGTCGGCACCAGGTCGAGCGCCTGGCGGCCGTCGAGCACCACCGCGGTGGAGATGCCGGCGCCGGTGAGCTGCGAGCGCACGTCGCTCATCACGTCGATGTCGTTGCTCATGGCCAGCACGCGCTTGACGCGCGGCACCAGCCGGTTGAGCAGCGGCGCGAGCTCGAGCTGCGCCACCGGCAGGATGGCGAAGTCGACCGGCCCGAGCCAGAAGCCCTTGTTGGCGCTCTCCGCCAGCGCGTAGGCGACCAGCGGCATGCGCGGGATACCGCTGCCGTTGCGCAGATGGCGCAGGGTCGACCATGCCCCGGGCGCGATCAGGTTCACCGCCGCGGCGGCGACGCTGCGCTGCTTCAGGCCGTCGGCGGCTTCGGCGCTCGGGACCAGCGCGCTGACGCGATGGCCGAACTCGGCGAGCTTGTGCGCCGCGAGCCCGGCGCTGGCCTCGCCGTCGAGCAGGATGAGCTCACCGGCGATGACCGCCGCCTCGACGTCGGCGAGCAGCTCGCTCGCCGCGCTGGGCTCGCGCTCGGGCGCGGCATCGCGCTCGATCGCCAGGACGGTGTCCTCGTCGTCGCTCTCGGCGTCGGCGACCAGCTCCAGCGAGCCGAGGTTCTCCTCCGCCGACTGCAGCAGCAGGTCCTTCTCGGCCAACTGCTGCGCCAGGCGTTCCTGGTTCTGGCGCGCCGCGGTGAGCTGGTCGCGCAGCCCCGCCAGCTCCTCGGCCTGACGGGCGGCGGCGGCGACGGCCTCCGCCTCGCCGGCGCGGCGCGCGGCGGTCTCGGCGGCCAGCGCCGCGTGCGCCGCGGCCAGCTCCTCGTCG
>JANRJF010000121.1:0-38786 GCA_033764095.1 Deltaproteobacteria bacterium
CAGGAAGACGTGCTTGGCGCACGACGCCATGATGTTGAACACCGGCGCTTCCTGGAACGCGTCGGTGCCCATCGCGGCGCGCGGCACCTGGCCGCAGATCAGCACCACCGGCACCGAGTCGGCCTGGCAGTCGCGCACCGGGGTCACCGCGTTGGTGGCGCCCGGTCCGGAGGTGACCAGAAAGACGCCGACCCGACCACTGGAGCGGGCGTAGCCGGCGGCCATGAAGCCGGCGCCCTGCTCGGTGGCCGGGACGATCAGCCGGATCTGCTCCTCGGCGGCGCGGCCCTCGTTGAAGCGGAAGATCGCGTCGTAGGTCGGCAGGATGGCGCCGCCGCTGTAGCCGAAGATGGTGTCGACGCCCTCGTCGGCGAGCACCTGTACGATCGCGTCGGCTCCGATCATCGTCCGCCCGGCGAGCGGATGCGGATTCGGCTGCGGTTCTTCTCGCGACGGCTTCACCAACCTCGGCATGACGGCACCTCGATCACCTGAACGTTCGCGCAGCCTCGCACAATCGAATTATTTTGCAACTAGTTAGGGGGCGAGTTCTCCGTTCGTGGGTGAACAACCGGGCGGGGCCAGCCTGGTCAGGTTTCGAAGCCGCCGTCGGGGCCGCGCCGCCAGCCGCCGGCAGCCCAGTTGCCGCCGTCGACGTGCAGCGTCGAGCCGGTGACGAAACGCGACAGGTCGCAGGCGAGGAAGACCGCCGCGCCGGCGACGTCGTCGATCTCGCCCTGGCGCGGCAGCGGCGTCTTCACCGCAATCGGGCCGGTGCCGGGGGTGGGAATGACGTCCGGCGCCAGGCAGTTGACCCGGATGAAGCGTGACCCGAGCTCCAACGCCAGCGATTTGCTCAGGTTCTCGACCGCCGCCTTCATCGCCGAGTAGACGGCAAAGCCGGGACCGGCGCGGTGCGCCTCGATCGAGGTGACGTTGATGATCGAGCCGCCCGCCGCCGGCATCAGCGGCACGGCGGCGCGGATGCAGTGCGCGACGCTGGCGAAGTTCTCGCGCACCAGCGCGTCCTGGCCCCTGTCGTTCACGTCGAGAAAGGCGGCGAAGAAGCCGCCGCCGGCGTTGTTGACCAGCACGTCGACCCGGCCGAAAGCGGCGGCGACGTCGGCGAAGAAGGCGCGCACCGCCTCGCCGACGCGCACGTCGAGCACGCCCTGCAGCGCCCGTCGGCCGCTCGCCTCGATCGCCGCCGCGGCGCTGGCGAGGTGGGGCGCGTCACGGTCGCACAGCGCCACGTCGGCGCCGAAGCGCGCCAGCGCCAGCGCGATGCCGCGGCCGAGCCCGTTCGCCGCGCCGGTGACCACCGCGACGCGATCGGTGAGCAGGATCGATGAGGGATCGAGCGCCATGCGGCGGGATGTAGACCATTTTCGCCCGCTCTCGTAGGGGCGCGCCGCGGCGCGCCCGCGCTTTCGTCCGCACGCGCTGGCGCGACTACGGCAGCACCGCGACGTCGACCTCGACCGGGCGGGTGAGCATCGCCATGGCCGGCCGCTCGTCGCCGGGCTGGTAGGTGCGCGGCAGCACGACGGTGGCCTGCATGAGGTCGAAGTCGCCGGCGCGCTGCAGGCGGGTCATGTTGCGCAGCGTGTAGCCGGCGGCGCACGGACCGCCGGCGGCGCAGCCGGCGCGCAACAGGGCGCCGCGCGTGATGCCCCAGTCGCGCCATTGCTGCGGGATCAGCAGCGAGTGCAGCACGGCGCCGTCGGGGCCGCTGTGCACCCACCAGTCGTGGTCGGCCTGATCCTCGACCGTCTCGGCAGGCTCGGCGGCCAGCGCGACGCCGCTGGCGCGGCTGGCGTCCCAGTAGAGCAGCGGCATCGCCTGCGGATTGAAGTCGATCATGTTCTCGAAGTGGAAGTCGCGCAGCATGCGCAGCGCGATGGCAGGGATGCCGAAGCGCGTCGGGGTGACGAAGGCGTTGCGATAGTGGAAGGTCTCCGCCATGCCCTGCGGCAGGTCGGGGATCATCGGTCCGAGGTCGACCGAGAGCTTGGCGCGGCGAATGGCGCGCACCGGACCGTTGCGCACGCCCTGCACCTCCACGATCGCGTTCTGCTCGGTGAACTCCAGCGAGAAGTCGGTGACCAGCAGGCCGAAGGTCGGGCTGCCGCGCATGCGCGTCTGGCGCAACAGATTGGCGCCGGCGTTGCCGTCGGCGCCGATCAGGCGCAGGGCGGTGAAGTAGTTGCGGCCGGCGGCGTACTCGACCTCGTAACGCCCGGAGCGGGCGCGGTTGGTGCTCCGGTCGTAGACCACGTACGGCGGCGACGGCGGCGCCGCCGGCATCGCCGCGCAGTGCACCAGGTAGGCCCAGGCGCGTCCCTGCCCGTCCGGCTCGCGCACCGTCAGCTCCAGGCCCGGCCCGCACTCGGGCGGCCACAGCGGGGCGGTGGCGCGATCACCGGCGTCGACGGCCATGAAGACGAAGTCGTCGTTGGCGTCGAAGGTCACCGGCTCACTGGCGCCGAGCTCGAGCTTGCCGTCGGCGTCGCGCGTGTCGATCTGGAACGGGATCGGTTGGGCGACGCCGTCGCGCAGGCGCAACAGTCGCAGCGCGTCGACCCGCCGGCCGGGCAGGCCGGCGAGGCGGCCGCTGGCGATCACCACCGGGTCATAGGGGCGGTCGAGGGTCGCCGGCTCGAGCGCCGACGCCGCGGTCGCCCCACAGAGCACAACCAGGAACCAGAGCCGAATGACCACCAACCCACCAAGACACCAAGGACACACGAACTTGGAAGCTGCTTGGTGCCTTGGTGTCTTGGTGGTAGCGGATTTTCGATGCGGTGGAACCCCCTCGGGCGCAGCAAGTTGCCGGTCAGCCGCATCGGCCTCGGCCTCGCCGCGCTGGGCCGGCCGGGCTACATGACGCTCGGCCACGCCGACGACCTGCGCGGCGCCTACGACGTCGAGGCGATGCGCGCCGGCGCACACGCGGTGCTCGACGCCGCCTGGGACGCCGGGGTGCGCTACTTCGACGTCGCGCGCTCCTACGGCCGCGGCGAGGAGTTCCTCGCCAGCTGGCTGGCGGCGCGCGCGATCGACCCCGACGCGGTCACCGTCGGCTCGAAGTGGGGCTACGAGTACACCGCCGGCTGGCGCGTCGAGGCCGCGCAGCACGAGGTGAAGGAGCATTCCGAGGCGCGGCTCGAGCGACAGTGGGGCGAGAGCCGCGCGCTGCTCGGCGCGCAGCTCGACGTCTACCACATCCACTCGGCGACGCTGGAGAGCGGCGTCCTGGAGGATCGCGCCGTGCTGACCCGCCTGGCGCGCCTGCGCGACGCCGGCGTCGTGATCGGCCTGTCAGTCACCGGCATGCGCCAGGCCGAGGTCGTACGCCGCGCGCTGGCGATCTCGATCGACGGCACGGCGTTGTTCGGCGTCGTGCAGGCGACCTGGAACCTGCTCGAGCGCTCGGCAGGCGAGGCGTTGGCCGAGGCGCACGCCGCCGGCCTCGGCGTCATCATCAAGGAAGGCCTCGCCAACGGCCGCCTGACCGAGCGCAACGTCGATCCCGGCTTCGCCGCCGCGCAGGCCCGCCTGCGCGGCGAAGCGCAGCGACTCGACTGCACCCTCGACGCCCTGGCGCTGGCGGCGATCCTCGCCCGCCCGTGGGCTGACGTCGTGCTCAGCGGCGCCGCCACCGCCGCTCACCTGCGCGCCAACCTCGCCGCCCGGTCAGTGCGCTGGGACGATCCGGCCGAGGCGGCGCTGGCCGAATTGGCCGAGCCGGTCGAGCGGTACTGGACGACGCGCGCAGCGCTGGCGTGGAACTAGCCTTGCTCTGACGAGAAGAGTTCAACGCGGAGACGCAGAGCACGCAGAGTCATCCGCCTAGAGGAGAGCCAACTCTCATCCGCATTGCTGATTGGGTTCTGGAGGTACTGGGGGCGCCCTTCCTCCGCGGCCTCTGCGGCTCTGCGTTGAAGCGCGAAGGTCAGATCAAGGCTAGTGCATCGTCGCCGCGACACCTCGCGCCCCTACGGCGCGACCGCTTCCGGCAGGATCACCGGCAGGAGTCGCCCGCGCCGTTGCCGCTTGAGCTCGGCGAGCGCGGCGCGCGCCGCCGCTTCGCGTTCCGGCGCGGTGGCGAGCGGATCGCTGCCGCCGATCTCCAGCTCGCGCTCGAGCTGCACTTCCTGCACCTGGCGCTCGATGTCCTCGCGCACCGACTCGAGCGCGCGCAGGTCGGCGTCGGGCACCGTGCCGTGCAGCTTGCGGCGCAGCCGGATGCGGGCGCGCGCGTTGGCCAGTCGGCCGAGCATGCGCACCTTCTCCTCGCGCAGGCGGGCGAGATCCTCGCCGGCGGCGATCAGGTTCTGCTTTGCCGCCTCGCTCTCGCGCGTCAGCTCGGCGAGCTCGGCGTCGAGCCGGGTCAGCTCGGCGCGCAGCGCATCGCGGCGCTGCAGCGCCAACAGCGCGGCGCCGTCGTCGTCGCGGTCGAGCGCCGACTCCAGCCACGCCTCCAGGCCGCCAAGGCGCTGCGCCGCGGCGTCGCGCTGATCGGCCAGCTTGCCGCGCAGGTAGATCATCCCCGCCGCGGCGCTGCGCAGCGCGGCGTACTGTTCCAGCCGCTCGCTGATCGCCGCCTCGTAGACCGCGCTCGGGTTGCGCCGCTCGCGGCGCCGGATCCACTGCCCGAGCCAGCCGCGGGCGAGCATCGTCAGTCGTGATCGCATCGATCCTCCACTCGAAAGCGATGAGCGACGAGCGGTGAGGGCCCTCGTCGCTTCCCTCTCATCGCTCGTCGTTGTCGTCGTAGTTGATGCCGAGCTCGCGCATCTTCTGCTGCAGGTTCTGCCGGTACATACCGATCTCTTCGGCCGCCTTGCTGATGTTGCCGCCGTGGCGGCGCAGCGCGGCGACCAGGAACTCGCGCTCGAAGCTCTCGACCACGGCGGCCTTGGCGTCGCGGAAGCTGGTGCCGGCCGCAGCGTTGGCGATTGGCGCCACCGCCACGTTGACCGGCGGCGCCGGCCGCGTCGCCGGGAACAGGTCGCCGGGGCCGATCTCGGCGCCCGGCGCCAGCAGCAGCGCCTGCTCGACCGCCGAGCGCAGCTCGCGCACGTTGCCTTTCCAGTCGTGCGCCAGGCAGGCGCGCAGCGCCTCGCTGCTGAGCGGCTTGACCGGCCGGCGGAAGTGATCGGCGGCCTGCTTGAGGAAGTGGTCGACCAGCAGCGGGATGTCGTCGCGCCGCTCGGCCAGCGACGGGATCACCACCTCGACCACCCGCAGGCGATAGTAGAGATCCTCGCGGAAGCGCCCGGCGCGCACCGCCGCCTCGAGATCCTGGTTGGTGGCGGCGACGACGCGCACGTCGACGCGGATCGAGGTATTGCCGCCGACGCGCTCGAAGACGCGCTCCTGCAGCGCGCGCAGGAACTTCGCCTGCGTCTCCAGCGGCATGTCGCCGACCTCGTCGAGGAACAGCGTGCCGCCGTCGGCGGCCTCGAACTTGCCCTCGCGGCGCGCCACCGCGCCGGTGAAGGCGCCCTTCTCGTGGCCGAACAGCTCGCTCTCGACCAGCTCGCGGCTGAGCGCGGCGCAGTTCATGGTGATCAGCGGCTTGCTGCGCCGCGGGCTGCGGTAGTGCAGCGCGTTGGCCACCAGTTCCTTGCCGGTGCCGCTGGCGCCACGCACCAGCACGGTGATGTCGGTGTCGGCGACCTTCTCGATGGTGTCGAACAGCCGCTGCATGGCCGGGCTGCGGCCGACGATCTGCTCGAAGGCGTAGTCACCCTGCACCTGCTCGAGCAGGCGGCGATGGTCGCGGCGCAGCTGCACCGTCTCCATCACCCGCCGCACCACCATGCGCACCTCGTCGTTGTCGAACGGCTTGGGCAGGTAGTCGACGGCGCCGAGCTTCATCGCCTGCACGGCGATCTTCTCCGAGCCGTAGGCGGTGATCATGATCACCGCCGCGTCCGGGTCGACGCGCCGCGCGTGCTCCAGCACCTGCATGCCGCCGACCCCGTTCATGCTGAGGTCGGTGATGATGACGTGGAAGCGCCCGGCATCGACGGCGCGCATCGCCGCCTCGCCGCCGTCCGCCGTCTCGACCTCGTAGCCCTCTTTCGTCAACAACCCCTTCAACGCCACTCGCATGGCGTTCTCGTCGTCGACGATCAGCACGCGACCCGACACATTTTCTCCCGAAAGAACTTCACCACAGAGACACAGAGAGCACAGACATCTTCATCTCGAGTCCACTCTCTCTGTGCTCTCCGTGTCTCGGTGGTGAAATTCCTGGCTATTGCGGTAGCGGCAGCGTGACCGCGAACTCGGTTCCGCGCCCCGGCTCCGAGACGACGTCGATGGTACCCTCGTGCGCCTCGACGATCTTCTTCGAGATCGCCATGCCGAGGCCGGTGCCGTGGCCCTTGGTGGTGAAGAAGGGATTGAAGATCTTCTCGAGCTTCTCGGGGGAGATGCCGGCGCCGTTGTCGCGCAGGCGCACCGTCGCGCGCTTGCCGCCGTTCTCGATGAACAGGTCGACGTGGCGGTCGTCGGTGGCGGACAGCGCGTCGATGGCGTTGTCGAGCACGTTGACGAACACCTGCTTGAGCTTCTCCAGGTCGGCGTTGACGGTCGGTCCGCCGATGTAGTTGCGCGTCACCCGCACCTGCGCGCCGTCGAGCTTGGCGCGCAGCTGGGTGAGCGCCGCGTCGACCACGTTGGCCAGGTTGCAATGGGCGAACTGGTAGTCCTCTTCCTTGGCGTAGCGCAGCAGGTGCGAGATGCGCTTCTCCACCCGGTCGAGCTCGTCCATCGCCACCTTGGCGTACTCGACGTTCTCGACCGAGGTCGGGTCCTCGCCCATCTGCTGCACCAGGCTCTTCGCCGCCGCGATCGGGTTGCGGATCTCGTGCGCCAGCGTCGAGGACAGCTCGTCGATGCTCGCCTGCTTCTCGCTCTGCATGGCGACGCGCTCGCGCCGCACCTCGCGCTCGACCGCCGGCTCGAAGTAGCGCTCGCGCATGACCCTGCCGCCGAACACCGCCATGTAGTGCGAGAAGACGCCGACGCCCCAGCCGAGCGCCGGCCAGATGAACCACGGGTAGGAGGTGGTGAGCAGATTGATCAGCGCCAGGAGGGCGATGATGCCGAGGTAGCTCATCAGGTGGGTGTAGAAGCCGACCTCGACGCGCGCCCGGCGGCGCGCCCGCGCCAGCACCTGCGCGTCGGAGGCGGCGTCGGTGGCGTCGGCCGCCGCCTTCTCGGCGATGCGGATCGGCGGCACCACGATGCGCACGCCGAAGCGCTTCTCGGCGCGCGCCGCGTGCCGTTCCCAGCGGCGCTGCTCGCGCTCCATCTTGCGCTGGAACTTCTTCGCCCAGTGCCCGTGCCAGTCGTGACCGCAGGGCTCCTCGTCGCCGCGCGGCAGCGCGTCGAGCCGCGCGCGCGGCTCGCTCAGGCGCTTCTTCACGTGGATGAAGAGCAGCACCGCGACCAGGAAACCGATGAACGCCAACCGCCGCTCCGCTCAGTGCGCGCGCCCGACCAGCTCGGTCGCCAGCCGCGGCGCCGCCAGGCGCGGCAGGCCGCGCCCGCTGCCGGCCCAGGGTCGCGCGCTGGCGAAGAGGATGCCGCCGAAGGCGCCGGCGAGGACGCCGACCAGCACCAGCCAGACCGCGCTCCAGCCGCCGAACTCGACCAAGCCGGTCGCCGCTGCGCTGTTGATCGCCATTGGATCGAAGATTCCCATTCGCGTCGCTCCTCCCTGCTGGCCAATGGAGAAGGCAACGCGCGTGCCAGAGTGTAGGCGATCGCGGCGGCGTCGGGAAAGGCTTCTCCCGCACGTTGGCTGCTGCAGTCGCCGGACTGCGCCGCAGCCAGCCGGCATGCCCTGGCGATCTTGGGCCACCTCCTAGCGGGCGTCGACGTAGCGGCGTTTGAGCTCGGCCGGGGCGACGCCCCACCAATAGAGCAGGCGCAGACGCCACATCAGCAGGATGGTGCGCAGCACGCCGTGGCGCTGCCAGCGGCGCGCGGAGGTGGCGACGCGCGCGCGCAGCGCGACCACCCGGCCGCGGCGCTTGAGGTCGCGGGTGAAGGCGACGTCTTCCATCAGCGGCAGGTCGGCGAAGCCGCCCATCGCCTCGAAGGTGGCCCGGCGGACGAACAGCGCCTGGTCGCCGGTGGCGATGCCGGTCAGCCGCGAGCGCCGGTTGATCAGCGCCGCGGTCAGCGCCAGCAGCGGCGACGACGGGACCAGGCGCACGTCGAAGCGCCCGCCGACCGCCGCCGGATCCTCCAACGCCGCCGCGACCGCGGCGGCGAATCCGACCGGCAGGCGTGTGTCGGCGTGCAGGAAGAGCAGCACGTCGCCGCCGGCATGCGCCGCGCCGGCGTTCATCTGCCGGGCGCGACCGCGCGGCGCCTGCAGGACGACGGCGCCGGCGGCGGCGGCGGTGGCAGCGGTGGCGTCCGCGCTGCCGGCGTCGACCACCAGCACTTCGAGCGCCTCGGCGCGCGCGCTGTCGATCGCCGCGGCGATCTGCGCCGCTTCGTCGAGCGCCGGGATGATCACCGAGAGCCGCACCCGAAAACGAAACCACAGATGAGCGCGGATGAACACGGATGCGATCCGCATCGATCTGTGATTTCTCTCTGCGCTGGAGGCGGGATGCGTATCGCGGCCAACGGAATCAGCCTGCAGGTCGAGCGCAGCGGCAGTGGCACGCCGCTGGTGCTGACGCATGGACTGGGTGACAGCCTGCAGTTCTGGGATCCCGTGGTCGGCCCGCTGGCGGAACGGCATGAGGTGATCCGCTGGGACGTGCGCGGCTTCGGCGCCTCCGACAAGCCGCCCGGTCCGTACAGCGCCGCCGGCTTCGCCGCCGACCTGCTGGCGCTGCTCGACGCGCTCGGGCTGGAGCGCGTGCACCTCGCCGGTATCTCGATGGGCGGCGTGATCGCGCAGCGCTTCGCACTGGAGCACGCCGCGCGGCTTCGCTCGCTGATCCTGGTCAGCACCTCCAGCGAGATCGCCGAGAAAGGCGCGGCGAACTGGCGACGACTGGCCGACGCCATCGAGCAGCGCGGCTTTGGCAGCGGCGCGCGCGACGCGAGCCGCGCCTTCGCGCCCAGCTTCGCGGCGCGCCGGCCGGAGGTGGTCGCCGCCGCCGGCGAGCAGACCACCCGCAACGATCCACTCGCCTACGCTGCGGCGGCGCGCGCGATGAGCGATTACCACTGGACCGCCGAGCTCGGCGACGTGCGGGTGCCGGCGCTGGTGCTGCAGGGGCTGGCCGACCAACTGACGCCGCCGGGCGGCTCGGTGAAGCTGTCGCGCGCCCTGCCCGCGGCGCGTCTGCTGATGTTCGAGGACACCGGCCACAACCTGCCGCTGGAGCAGCCCGAGCGCTTCCTCGCCGCCGTGCTGGGCTTCACCGGCGGCGTGGACGCGGCGGCGGCGCTGGCCGCAAAAGGTTGATTGCGAGAGCACCGCCCCTTTGTTAGCGTTCCCGAATCGCCGGATCGTTCCGGTCGCCGATTCATGCGCAAGGCATTCGTTGTAGCAAGCGCACTGCTCGTCCTGTGCGGCAGCGCCGTGGGCCAACCCAGCCCGGAACAGAAGGCCGAGGCGCAAAAGCTCGCCCGGCGCGCGGTCGAGCTGCTCAACCGCGGTGAGGATCTCACCGATCCGACCGCCAAGCGCGCCGCGTACAGCGAAGGACTGGCGCTGGCCGAGCAGGCCGTCGAGTTGGACCACGACAACGCCGACGCGCACTTCGCCGTGTTCGGCAATCGCGGCCGCATCCTGCTGCTCGACGGCACGGTGCCGAATCCGGTCAGCCTGCTGTCGGTGAACCGCGACCTCGATCGCGCCCTGGAGCTCGACCCCAATCACTCCGACGCGCTCGCCGCCAAGGGCGGTCTCTATCGCCAGCTGCCGTGGGCGCTGGGCGGCAGCCTGTCCCGGGCGGAGACCTGCCTGACCAAGGCGATCGCCGTCGACCCCAACGCCGTCGGCGCGCGCATCGAGCTCGCCGCCACCTACCGCGACATGGGCAAGACCGAGCGCTGCCGCCCGCTGCTGGAGAAGGCGCTGGCCATCGCCGAGCGCGACGGCAAGCAGCGCCAGCGGCACGAAGCCGAGGCGCTGATGAAGGAACTGTCGGCGCCGTAGGGCCGAAGCGCCGTCGTTGAGCGCTGTCGGTTCGTCGTCGAGGCACCTCCCCGACGACCGAACAGCGGCTAGCGACCAACCCGCCTGGTCACGCGTGCACGCTCGCCGGCTCGCACGGCCGCGCGCACTCCAGCTGGATGGTGACGTGGTGGACGGCGAAGCGTTCGGCGAGCAGGCGCTGCATGGTGGCGAGGATGGCGTCGCCGTCCGCGTCGGGATCGGTGACGACGTGGGCGGCCAGCGCGTAGCGGCCGGTGGTGAGCGTCCAGACGTGCAGGTCGTGCACCGCGCAGGCGCCGCGTACGCCCGCCATGGCGTCGCGCAGCTGGTCGACGTCGATGTGCTCGGGCACCGCCTCCATCAACACGTCGAGCGACTCGCGCACCAGGTCCCAGGCGCTCTTCAGCACCAGCAGCCCGATGGCGGCCGCGGCGATCGCGTCGGCCTGCGTCCAACCGGTCAATGCGATCACCGCACCGGCGATCAAGGCGCCGATCGAGCCGAGCAGGTCGGCGATCACGTGCAGGAAGGCGGCGCGGCGGTTCAGGCTGCCGCTCGCCCCGGGCTTCAGGAGCCAGGCGCAGAGGACGTTGATCGCCAGCCCCGCGGCGGCGACCAGCATCATGCCGGTGGCGTTGACCGGTGGCTCGCCGCTCAGCCGCTCCCACGCCTCGCGCAGGATGAAGACCACGGCGAGGCCGAGGGCGATGCCGTTGGCGAGCGCGGCGAGGATCTCGGCGCGGTGGTAGCCGAAGGTCTTGCTGCCACTTGGCGGCCGCGCCGCCACCCACAGGGCGAACAAGCCGAGCGCCAACGCGCCGACGTCGGTCAGCATGTGCACCGCGTCGGACAGCAGCGCCAGGCTGTTGCTCAACCAGCCGCCGACGAACTCGACGACGCAGAACACAGCGGTGAGCCCGAGCGCCCAGCCGAGCGCGCGGCGATCCTGCGCCCGTTCGCCGCCGTGATCGTGGTTGTGCCCCATTCGACGCCAGTGTTTCCGATCGCAATGGGGTTGTCTACGCGGTTCGGTGAGGCGGTGCGCCGGTCAGCCGGTCAGCCGGTGCGCCGGTCAGGCGGTCAGCCGGCGTGCCGGTCTCCTGCACCGGCTCACCGGCTGACCGGTGCACCGCCTCACCGCCTCACGGATACTGGATGATCGAGTACGCCTTGTGCGGGGCGATGCGCTCGCGGCCGTGCAGGAAGGCGAGCTCGATGATGAAGGCGCACTCGACCAACTCGCCGCCGAGCTTCTGCGCCAGCGCGATGGCGGCGCTGGCGGTACCACCGGTGGCGAGCAGATCGTCGACCAGCAGGATGCGCGCCTTTTCACCGAAGGCGTCGCGGTGGATCTCCAGCTCGTCGGTGCCGTACTCCAGCGCGTACTGCGCGCTGTAGGTCTCCGACGGCAGCTTGCCGGGCTTGCGCACGATGGCAATGCCGACGCCGAGCGCGTAGGCGAGCGCGGCGCCGATCAGGAAGCCGCGCGACTCGATGCCGAGCACCATGTCGATCGCGCCGCGGTAGCGGTCGGCGAGATGGTCGATCGTCCAACGCAGCGCCGGTCCGTCGGCGAGCAGCGGCGTGATGTCCTTGAACAGGATACCCGGCTTGGGGAAGTCGGGGATGTCGCGGATGTAGCGGCGCAGATCCATCTTCACTCCTCTCGCGCCGCCACGTCGGAGCGGGGCGGCAGGAAGCCGATCGGGTCGTAGGCGACGTTGTCCTTGCGCACCTCGAAGTGCAGCACCACGCCGGTGGTGCGGCCGGTGCGGCCGACGCGCGCGACCAGCGCGCCGCGGCGCACGCGCGCGCCCTCGCGCACCTCGTGGCGGGCGTTGTGCGCGTACACCGTCACGAAGCCGTTGCCGTGCCGGATGATCACCATGCGGCCGTAGCCGCGCAGCGAGCCGACGTAGACCACCTCGCCGTCGGCGGCGGCATACACCGGCGTGCCGTACGGCACCGAGATGTCGATACCGTCGTGGTGGCGGCGGCCGCGGCGGCCGTACGGCGACGACACCTTGCCGACGTCGGTCGGCCAGGCGAGGCGCGGTGCCCCGCGTGGCTTCGCGGCGCTGCTCGACGCGCGTTTCACCGGCGCCAGCGCCAGCGCCAGCGGCGGCTCGTCGTTGCCGACGCGCGGCGCGCGCTTGGGGCGTACGCGGCTGACCGAGGGCGGCGGCTCGGGCGCGTCGAGCCCCGGCGTGACGTAGAACTGCGGTGCCCGCGCCGCCGGCGCATGCGCGCAGGCGGCGAGCAGCAGGGTGATCAACACCGCGGCCCAGCCGGGCGCCCGCCGCGGCGGGAACGGTCGCGGCCGGATCACGGCCACTGCAGCGTCAACTCGTCAAGCGCGCCGATCGAGGCGTAGTTGGTGAGATCGAGGTGCAGCGGTGTCACCGAGATATAGCCGTCCGCCACCGCGGTGCAGTCGGTGCCCTCGGCGGGCTCGAAGCCGAGGTCGTCGCCGCCGATCCAGTAGTACTTGCGGCCGCGCGGATCGAGGTGCTCGACGATCGCGTCGCCGTAGCGGCGCTTGCCCTGGCGGGTGATGCGGTAGCCGCGCAACTCGGCGGCCGGCAGCGCCGGGACGTTGACGTTGAGCAGTGTGTCGAGCGGCAGGCCACGCTCCAGCACCGCGGCCGCGAGCCGCGCGGCGAACGCCGCGGCGGTGCCGAAGTCGCGCGCGTCGCGGCTGGCGAGCGAAACGGCGATCGCCGGCGCGCCGAGCAGCCGCCCTTCCATCGCGGCGGACACCGTTCCCGAGTAGGTGATGTCGTCGCCCAGGTTGCCGCCGTGGTTGATGCCCGACACCACCAGGTCGGGCTTCTGCTTCATGATGCCGTTGATGGCGAGATTGACCGCGTCGGTCGGCGTGCCGTCGACCGCGTAGTGGCGGTCGTCGAGCGTCTCGACGCGCAGCGGGCGGTACAGGCTGAGCGAGTGGCTGGCGGCGCTCTGCTCGCGGTCGGGAGCGACCACCCAGACGTCGCCGAGCGGCCGCAGCGCCTCCTCCAACGCCCGGATGCCGGCGGCGCGGATACCGTCGTCGTTGGAGACCAGAATGCGCATTCGGAGGAAGCTACCAGCCGGTTCGGTCCCGAGGCAACGGTGGTGACACGGAGGGGCACGGCGTGCCGTGCCCCTCCGCGAGAGTCGGGGCGAGCCGATTTGAACGGCCGACCACTCGCACCCCAAGCGAGTGCGCTACCAGGCTGCGCCACGCCCCGGACACGTGTTTCGGAGTGCAATCGTGTTGCCAGGTTGATGCTCGAAGTTCAACCAATCACCCGAACTGTGGGGGAGCTGAAAAGCGTGACCAGTGACCGGTGGAAGACGCTTGCAGCGTGGGCGGCAAGCAGGATTGACGAGGGCCGCGCGCCCGTGTCTCAGGCTCTTCACCGGTCACCGGTCACCGGTCACTGGTCACGCTTCTCTCGCCAGCGCTGCGGCGCGCGCGAAGACGCCGTCCAGCATCGGCCGGGTGAGACGCCCGGTGAAGGTGTTCTGCTGGCTCGGGTGGTAGGAGCAGAGCAGCGTCAGGCCGGCGGCAAGCGGGAATTCGGCGGCGTGGGCGAAGCGCGGGCGCGGGCGTGGGACGGGGCGGCCGGCGGCGGACCAGGCGCGCAGGAAGTGGTCGAGCGCCAGACCGCCGAGCACGACGACGACGCGCAGGCGGTCGAGCAGCGCCAGCTCTCGCACCAGGTAGTCGCGGCAGTGCGCGAATTCCTCCGGCGACGGCTTGTTGTCGGGCGGCGCGCAGCGGGCGGCGGCACACACCCATGCGTCGTGCAGCACCAGGCCGTCGTCGCGGTGGGTCGAGGTCGGCTGCGAGGCGAAGCCGGCGCCGTGCAGCGCAGCGTACAGCCAGTCGCCGCTGCGGTCGCCGGTGAAGACGCGGCCGGTGCGGTTGCCGCCGTGCGCGGCGGGCGCCAGCCCGACGACCAGCACGCGAGCGCGATGATCGCCGAAGCCCGGCACCGGCCGTCCCCAGTAGGTCTGGTCGCGATACTGGCGGCGTTTCTCGCGCGCCACTGCCTGGCGATGCGCGACCAGCCGCGGGCAGCGCCGGCAGCGCACGATGGCGCGCTCCAGGCGCGCCCACGTCAGATCTGCTTCCACACCTTGGCCAGGCTCTCGCCGTGGACGCTGATCTCCCATTCGTTGCTCCACCCGAAGGGCGTCACGTAGGTGAGATAGCCGGTCTCCGACAAGCGTCCCGCCAGCCGCTCGAGCAGCGCCTGCGCCGCGGCGGGCGCCGCGCCGTCAGCCCCGAGGTGGGCGAAGGAGTGCAACACGACGACGCGCAGCTGGCGCTTGTTGGCCAGCCACTTGAGGTGCCTGAGCGCCTGGCGGAAGGCGGACGCGGCCGCCTCGCCCTCGACGTCGGCAGGCTCGACGTGCGCGAAGGCGACGACCGCCTCGCCCACCTCCGCGCCCGCCGGCGCATCGACCGCGTCGGCCAGCGCGCACTCGAACGGCTTCCACGCAAAGCGCCGCACCTGGAAGCAGAGAAGCCGCATAAGCGAAGCGATGAGCGATGAGTGCCGAGCGAGTGCCGAGCGATGAGTCGGTGGACCGCTCATCGCTCGTCGCTCATCGCTCGTAGTCACGTCCCCTCCGCCCACGAGCTCAGGTACTGCTTCTGCTCGGCGGTGAGGCGGTCGATCTTGATGCCCATGGTGTCGAGCTTCACCGTCGCAACCTCGTCCTCGATCGAGCGCGGGATGTCGTGCACCTTGACCGGCAGCTTCTTCCGGTCGGCCATGCGCAGCGCCCACTCGGCGCCGAGCGCCTGGGTCGCGAAGCTCATGTCCATGACCGAGGCCGGATGCCCCTCGGCGGCGGCGAGGTTGACCAGGCGACCGTCGGCGATGACGTAGACGGCGCGGCCGTTGGGCAGATGGTAGGCGTCGACCGACGGCCGCACATCCTTCTCCACCTTGCGCGCCAGGCGGCGCAGCGTCTTCATGTCGATCTCGACGTCGAAGTGGCCGGCGTTGCAGACCAGCGCGCCGTCGCGCATCGACTGGAAGTGCTCCTCGCGGATCACGCTCTTGTCGCCGGTGAGCGTGACGAAGACGTCGCCGATGCGGCAGGCGTCGCGCATCGGCATGACGCGCAGGCCGTCCATCGCCGCTTCGAGCGCGCGCACCGGATCGACCTCGGTCACCACCACCTGCGCGCCGGCGCCGCGCGCGCGCAGGGCGACGCCCTTGCCGCACCAGCCGTAGCCGGCGATCACCACCGTCTTGCCGGCGAACAGGATGCCGGTGGCGCGCAGGATACCGTCGAGCGTCGACTGGCCGGTGCCGTAGCGGTTGTCGAACAGACGCTTGGTGGCGGCGTCGTTGACCGCGACCACCGGAATCTTCAGCGCCTTGTCGCGCTCCATGGCGCGCAGGCGGATGACGCCGGTGGTGGTCTCCTCCAGGCTGGCGCGCACGGCGGCCGCCTTGTCGCCCGAGGTGGTGTGCAGCAACGTCACCAGATCGGCGCCGTCGTCCATGGTGAGCGACGGGTTCTCCTCCAGCACGGCGCGCAGGTGGTCGTAGTAGGTCTTGTGGTCCTCGCCCTTGATGGCGAAGGTCGGGATGTTCTCCAGCTTGACCAGCGCGGCGGCGACGTCGTCCTGGGTCGAGAGCGGATTGGAGGCGCAGAGGAAGACCTTGGCGCCGCCGGCCTTGAGGGTGCGCATCAGGGCGGCGGTCTCGGTGGTGACGTGCAGGCAGGCGGCCAGGGTGACGCCTTTCAGCGGCTTCTCCTTGGCGAAGCGCTCGCGCACCTTGCGCAGCACCGGCATCGCCTGGTCGGCCCAGTCGATGCGCTTGCGGCCGGCGTCGGCGAGCTTCACGTCCTTCACGTCGTACGGCTTGGTGGCCATGGCGAATCCTCGTCGACAGACGGTCGATAGCGCGCGGCGGCGCCGGAACGAGTCCGGCGCCGCCGCGCAAGAGAGGTCAGCCCGCCGACTCGGCGGCGAGCGAGCGTATCGGGGAGGGACGAATCAGGAGCCGGCGGCGCGCAGCGGCTTGGAGCCGCCGCCCGAGGCGCCGGCGGCGCGGCGCAGCGCGTCGGCCTTGTCGGTGCGTTCCCAGGTGAAGAGGCCCTCGCGCGGCGTGCGGCCGAAGTGGCCGTAGGCGGCGGTCGATTCGTAGATCGGCCGCTTCAGGTCCAGCCCTTCGATGATGCCGCGCGGCGTCATCTCGAAGTGCTCGCGCACCAGCTTGCCGATCAGCTCGTCCGACACCTCGCCGGTATCGAAGGTGTCGATCAGCACCGACAGCGGCTGCGCGACGCCGATCGCGTATGCCAGCTGCACCTCGCACTTGCGCGCCAGGCCGGCGGCGACGACGTTCTTGGCGATGTAGCGCGCCAGGTAGGCGGCGCTGCGGTCCACCTTGCTGGGGTCCTTGCCGGAGAAGGCGCCGCCGCCGTGACGGCCGAAGCCGCCGTAGGTGTCGACGATGATCTTGCGGCCGGTGAGGCCGCAGTCGCCCATCGGTCCGCCGACGACGAAGCGGCCGGTCGGGTTGACGTGGAAGACGGTGTGCTTGTCGAGGTACTGCTCGGGCACGACGCGCTGGATCACCTCGTTGATGATCATCTCGCGCAGGGTGTCGTAGGCGACGTCGGGGCTGTGCTGGGTGGAGATCACCACCGCGTCGACGCGCACCGGCTTGCCGTCGCGGTACTGGACCGTCACCTGCGACTTCGAGTCGGGGCGCAGGAACGGGTACTTGCCGGTGCGGCGCTCGGCCGCCAGACGCTCGACCAACTGGTGCGCCAGCATGATCGGCAGCGGCATCAGCTCCGGCGTCTCGTCACAGGCGAGGCCGAACATCAGGCCCTGGTCGCCGGCGCCCTGCTCCTTGTGCATGCCCTCGCCTTCGGTGACGCCCTGCGAGATGTCGGGCGACTGCCGGTCCACCGCCGCCAGCACCGCGCAGGTGTCGGCGTCGAAGCCCATCGCCGAGTCGGTGTAGCCGATGCGGCGCACGGTGTCGCGCACCACCTTGGCGTAGTCGATCTTCGCCTTCGTCGTGATCTCGCCGGCCAGCACCACCATGCCGGTCTTCGCCAGGCTCTCGCAGGCGACGCGGCTGTTGGGGTCCTCGGCGAGCAGCGCGTCCAGGACGGCGTCCGAGATCTGGTCGCACATCTTGTCCGGATGGCCCTCGGACACCGATTCCGAGGTGAAGACGAAGTTCTGCAATGGCATGGATTGTTCTCCCCTGCGGGACGACGCCGTCACGGACGGCGTTCTCTGCCCCTGAGCGCGATCTTACCCGCCTATTACAGCGGTATTGGGCGGTCAAGAAGAGAGCTTTCAGCTGTCAGCCATCAGCTGTCAGCCCGAACCAGCGCGGATATCGGTCGGGCGCCGGATCGAGGGCAGATCAAGCAGAATTGATCCGCCTACCAGGGGCTGAAGGCCGAGGGCCGATAGCTGCCAGCTGCTCCTTCAAATGGTCCGACTCGGGAAGCGGACAGCTGATGGCTGACAGCTGACAGCCTCCTCAGCCGTCCTCGTGAAACCGGGCCTCGAACAGCGCGGTCAGCGCCTCCAGCGCGGCCTCGGCGTCGGCGCCCTCGCAGGTCACCTCGAGGATGGTGCCGGGGGCGGCGGCGAGCATCATCAGGTTGAGGATGCTCTTGCCGTTCACGCACTGGTCGTCCTTGGTCACCGTCACCTCGGCGCTGAAGCCGGTGGCGGTGCGCACCACCAGGCCGGCGGCGCGGGCGTGCAGGCCGAGGCGGTTCTTCACCTCCAGGCGCGCGCTGGCACGCGGTGGAGCGCTCATCGACGCATGTCCCGGTGCTGCACCTGCACGCGCGTGCCGGCGCGCGCCAGGCTCTGCGCCAGGCGCTCGGCGATCGCCACCGAGCGGTGGCGGCCACCGGTGCAGCCGATGGCGAGGGTGAAGTAGCTGCGCCCCTCGCGCCGGTAGAGCGGCAAGGTGAAGTCGAGCAGCGCGTCGATGTGGGCGAGGAAGGCGCGCGTCTCGTCGCGCTCCAGCACGAAGCCGGCCACCGCGGCATCGCAGCCGGTCTTGGCGCGCAGCTCCTCGACGAAGAACGGGTTGGGCAGGAAGCGCGCGTCGAGCACCATGTCGACGTCGGTCGGCACGCCGAACTTGTAGCCGAACGACACCAGCAGCACGGTCAGCGCGTCCTCGCGCGCGGCAGCGCGATAGAGGCGGCGCAGCTCGTCGCGCAGCTGGTGCACGGTGAGCGCGCTGGTGTCGACGATGCGGTCGGCGCGCTCGCGCAGCTCGACCAGCTCGGCGCGCTCGCGCGCGATGCCGGCCGGCGGGCCGCCGTCGCCGCCGAGCGGATGCGGGCGGCGGGTCTCGGAGAAGCGCCGCACCAGCACGTCGTCGGCGGCGTCGAGGAACAGCACCTCGACGCGGTGGCCGGCGGCGCGCAGCTCGTCGAGCAGGCGCGGGTAGTCCTCGAAGAACTGGCGCTCGCGGATGTCGATGCCGAGGCCGACGCGGCTGAGGCGCTCGCGCGAGCTGGTGCACAGCTCGAGGAAGCGCGGCACCAGGACCACCGGCAGATTGTCGATGCAGTAGAAGCCGAGGTCCTCGAGGACGTGGATCGCCGTGCTCTTGCCGGAGCCCGACAACCCGGTGACGACGACGACCTCGAGCCCCAGGTTCGCCGTCGCGTCGGCGTGCGGCTCAGAGCTTCTCATCCTCCTCGCGGATGAGCGCGTAGAGCGCGGCGCGGTCCGGCGCCGCGAGCAGCCGCTCGCGGAAGGCGCGGTCCTTGAGGAGGCGAGACACGCGCGCCAGGGCCTTGAGGTGTTGGCCGACCGAGTCCTCCGGCGCGACGAGCAGGAAGAACAGGTGCGTCGGCGTGCCGTCGAGCGAGTCGAAATCGACGCCCGCCGGATGCCGGCCGAAGGCGCCGATGACGCCCTGCAGGCCGGGCAGCTTGCCGTGCGGGATGGCGATGCCGTCGCCGATCGCGGTGCTGCCGAGGCGCTCGCGCTCCCACAGCACCTCGACCAGGTGCGCGGCGTCGATGCCCGGACTCTGCGCGGCGAGATGGGTCGCCAACTCGCGCAGCACGGCAGTCTTGTCCGTTCCGTGCAGGGCGGGCTCGACCAGCCCCTCGCTGGTCAGGAGGTCGACGATCTTCATCCCTCGACGACTTCCGGCTCGAGCAGCCCGAAGCTGCCGTCCTTGCGCCGGTAGAGCAGGCTGAGCTGCTCGGTGGCGTCGTCCTGGAAGAGCAGGAACTCGTTGCCGTCGCTGCGCGCCAGGCGGCGCATGGCCTCGGCGACGGTCATCGGCTCGATCAGCACCCGCTCGCGCTTGAGCGCCGGCTTGGCGTTGCGCTTCTTCGGCGCCTCGGCGGCCAACGGCGGCGCGCCGTCGTGGCGATGCGCCAGCCGCTTGGTGACGTGCTTCTGCACCTGGCGCTCGACCTTGTCCATCGCCAGGTCGATGGCCGAGTAGAGGTCGCCGGTCGACTCCTTGGCGGTGACGTGGACGTGCTCGCCGGAGAGCGTGATTTCGGCGATGTGCTGGCGCTTGCTCACTTCGAGAATGACGTGCGCCTCGATCGGGCGGCGCATCAGCTTGTGCACGCGCTGCACCTTGGTCTCGGCGTACTTGCGCAGCGCCGGGGTGGCGTCCATGTGGCGGAACGTGACGAGGACCTGCATGGCGGGGCGTCCTTTGGCCGCGTACCGCGTCTCGCGGCAGCGCGCTCAGAACACCTGCCGGCGCTTGGACGACGGCAGGATGTTCATCATCTCACGATACTTGGCGACGGTGCGGCGCGCGACCTTGACGCCTTCCTTGTCGAGCATCTCGGCGATGTGCTGGTCGCTCAGCGGGTGCTTGGTGTCCTCGGCGGAGACGATCGCCTTGATGCGATCCTTCACGCTCTCCGACGACACGTCCTCGCCGCTGCCGGTGCTGATGCTGGAGGTGAAGAAGAACTTGAGCTCGAAGATGCCCTGCGCGGTGTGCACGTACTTGTTGGCGGTGGCGCGGCTGACGGTCGACTCGTGCATCTCGATGTCCAGCGCGACGTCCTTCAGCACCAGCGGCCGCAGGTGGGCGATGCCGCGGTCGAGGAAGGCGCGCTGGAACTTGACGATGCTGGAGGTGACCTTGAACAGCGTGTTCTGCCGCTGCTGGATGCTCTTGATCAGCCACAGCGCCGACTTCATCTTGTCCTGCACGTACTTGCGCGCCTCGGTCCCACCGGCGCCCTCGAGCACCTGGCGGTAGTAGGAGCTGACGCGCAGGCGCGGCAGGCCGTCCTCGTTGAGCGTCACGACGTACTCGTCGCCCACCTTGTGCACGAACACGTCGGGCGTGATGTAGCGCACGTCGCCCTCGCCGAAATTGCGCCCCGGCTTGGGCTCCAGGGTGGCGATGGCGTTGGCGGCGGTGGCGACCTCCTCGACCGCGACGCCGAGATCCTTGGCGATCTTGTCGAAGCGCTTGCCCTCCAGCATCGGCAGATGCTCGGCGATGATGCGGTCGGCGAGCGAGCCCTCGGCGCCGCGCGCGCGCAGTTGCAGGCGCAGGCACTCGCGCAGATCGCGGGCGCCGACGCCCGGCGGGTCGAGCTCCTGGATGCGCTTCAGCGCCCGCTCGACGGTTTCGAACTCCTTGCCGGCCTGGAAGGCGATCTCCTCGATCGGCAGCTGGATGTAGCCGTCGTCGTCCATGTTGCCGATCAACATGGCGGTGACCGACTGCTCCTCCTCGTCGAGGTCGTTCATCTGCAGCTGCCAGAGGAGATGGTCGGTGAGCGACTGGGCGCGCACCAGGGTGTTCTCGAAGCTGGAGCGCTTCTCGTCGTCGTAGTCGCGCGGCGCGGCGACGTCGTGGCGGTCGTTCTGGTGATTGCGGAAGTAGTCGTCCCAGTCGACCGCGTTCAGCCCGTTGTCGGGCTCCAGCTCGTTGGTGGTCTCGCGCTGCGGCGTCTCCGGCCACTCCTCGGCCTCGCCGTTGGTCTCCAGGCGCTCTTCGGTGCGCGGCGCCTCTTCCTCCTCGGTGGCGGCGGCTTCGCGCTCCTCGCTGACCGCCTCCTCGAGGACCGGGTTCTCCTCCAGCTCCTCCTCGACCAGCTGTTCGAGCTCGGCGCGCGAGACCTGCAGGATCTTGATGGCCTGACGCAGCTGGGGCGTGATCACCAGCGACGTGGACATCTTCAGCGATGTTTTGATCTCGAGAGCCATCGAATGTGCGACCGATCTATAGGCTGAAGCCTTCGCCGAGGTACAGTTCCCTCGCACGTCGGCTCGCCGCAATCACCTCGGGGGTGCCTTCCTCCAGGATCACTCCGCCGCTGAGGATATACGCTCGATCACAGATTCCAAGCGTTTCTCTGACGTTGTGATCGGTGATCAACACGCCGATGCCGCGTGCGCGCAGCTGCGTGATGATCGACTGGATGTCGAGCACGGCGATCGGGTCGATGCCGGCGAACGGTTCGTCGAGCAACATGAAGCTCGGCGCGGTCACCAGGGCGCGCGAGATCTCGACGCGCCGCCGCTCGCCGCCGGACAGCGTGTACGCGTAGCTGTGGCGCAGGTGGGCGATGCTGAGCTCCTCCAGCAAGGCGTCGAGCCGTTCGCGCCGCTCCTCCGGCGACAACGGCAGCGTCTCCAGGATGGCGAGCAGGTTGTCCTCGACCGACAGCTTGCGGAACACCGACGGCTCCTGCGCCAGGTAGCTGATGCCGAGGCGAGCGCGCCGGTACATCGGCTCGCGCGTCACGTCGGCCCCGTTCAGCGTCACCTGCCCGCCGTCGGGCTTGAGCAGGCCGACGACGCAATAAAAGGTCGTCGTCTTGCCGGCGCCGTTGGGCCCCAACAGGCCGACCACTTCGCCGGCGGCGACCTCGACGGTGACGCCGCCGAGGATGTCGCGTCCGCCCAACCGCTTGGTGAGCGACGCGGCGCGCAACAACCCGCGCGCCCCGTCAGCGGCCATCGCCGCCGTCCGCGGCACGCTTGTCCTCGGGGGGAACCAGCACCGCGCGCACGCGCTCCGGCCCACCCTCGACGACGCTGCGCTGCTCGTCGAGGTAGACCACGACGCGCTCGCCCGCCACTTCGTTGGGCCCGTCCTGCAGCACCGCCTGCTCGCTCAGCGTCACCGTGCGCGCCGCGTCGTCGAACACCGCCTTGCCGCCGCGCGCCGTGCGCGTCCCCTTGCTCATCACCACGCCGCCGGCGGCGATGACCTCCTTCGGCTTCTGGCCTTCGCGGGTCAACGTCACGGTCAGCGTGTCGCTCTGCAGCGTCATGTCGGCCTGGCTGACCTTCACCTTGCCGCGATAGGTCAGCACCATGGTCTTGTAGTCGAACTCCATGGTGTCGGCGTCGATGCGCACCGGGCCGCGGCCGCCGCCCAGCGAGAAGCCGCCGAGCAGACCGTCGAGGCGCGCCGCCGGATCGCCCGCGGCGGGCGTCGCCGCGGCGCCGGCGGGGACGGGGGCGAGAGCGAGCAGCGCCGCGAGCCCGGCGCCGACGAGCAGACGCATGGCGCTCACGTTTTCGGCCACAGGGTCATCTGCACGTTCTGCGTCAGGGTGAGGCGCTGCGCGCCGACCTGCACTTCCATCCCGGCGCCCTGCACGTCGAGCCCCTTGCCGCGGATGTGCACCATCCCCGGGGCGATGACCAGGTCGCGATCGGCCTCGTAGCTGGCGCGGTCGGTGGTCAGCGCGTACTCGCCGAGCTGGACGTCGATCGCGCCCTGCAGCTCGATGCGGCGCAGCTCCTTGCCATCGAGGAAGACGGTGCCGGTCTCGCCGCGCAGCGACACCTCGCGGCCGTCGCGCAGGAAGAAGGCCACCATCGGCGCGCGCACCGCGACCAGGCCCTCGCCCTCGCGGTACTGCGCCTCGTCGGCCGACACCTCCCAGATCTTCTTGCCCTGCTCGTCCACCTTGACGCGGCGAAAATGCTGGATGCGCTGCGAGACGTCGGGCAGCACGTCGACGATCTCGCGCGCCGCCGCCGCCTCGCGCTGCCGCTCCACCGCCTGGCGCGCAAACAGGAAGCCGCCGGCGCCCAGCGCGGCAACCAGCACCAACGCGATGACCAGACGAAGGCGGGCTCTCATGTGAACGGCCGGAGCGCTAGCACCGGTGCCGGAGCGAGTAAAGAAAGCCGGCGGCGCGCGGCGCGCTTTCGGCGCGCCGCGCCGACCTGCTAGGGAGCAGCGCGTGCGCGACGGCGAGCACACGACGACGGCGGCGGCGCGCTGGCGCGCCTGGAGCGTGCACCTCTACACCGCCAGCAGCGCGGTATTGTCGCTGCTCGCGCTCGACGCGCTGGCCGACGGGCGCTTCGGCGCCGCCTTCGCCTGGCTGGCGGTGACGATGATCATCGACTGCACCGACGGCACGCTGGCGCGCCGCTTTCGCGTCAAGGAGGTGCTGCCCTACTTCGACGGCGCCAAGCTCGACGACATGATGGACTACCTGACCTACGTCTTCGTGCCGCTGGCGATCATCGTGCGCGCCGACCTGCTGCCCGACGGCCTGCTCGGCTTCGCCGCCGCCGCCGCACCGCTGCTCGCCAGCGGCTACGGGTTCTGCGAGTCGGAGGCGAAGACGCTCGATCACTTCTTCACCGGCTTCCCCTCGTACTGGAACGTGCTGGCGCTCTACCTGTACGTGCTCGACTGGTCGCCGACCACCAACGCCTGGCTGCTGCTCGGCTTCAGCGCCGCGGTCTTCGTGCCGATCCGCTACCTCTACCCGAGCCGCATGCGCACCCTGCGCCTGCCCACCTACGTGCTCGGCATCATCTGGGGCGTCATGGTGTTCTGGCTGCTCGCCCAGTTCCCTGCGCCCTCGCCGACGCTGGCGCGGCTGACGCTGTTCTTCCCCGCCTACTACGTCGCGGTGTCGCTGTGGGTGCACTGGCACACGCCGCCGTCCCCGCGGCACGTCCCCCACCCCGAGCCCGACTGACGCGCGCGCTCAGGCCGCGCGCCGCCTGGCCACGGAGGAGGTACCGCACTGAAGTCACTTGTCGTCAGTCCCGATTGGAGCCTTGTGACGAGGAGTCCAGATACGGATAATTAGCCTTGCGATTACGCGCGACGGCGAACGCAGGAATCAACGGCAGCAGGGCCGTTGCCAGTCCAACACTGGCGAGTTCATTGCTCCAGCGCGCGTGGATGTCGCCCAGAGTGTTCAAGCTGGGACTGGTCGGCAGGTAGTAAGCCAAGACGGTGTCCCCCGCGCGAAGAGCGGTGCATTCTGCATTCCCGTACCCGCCTGTTCCCTGAGTCGTAAAGCTTCTGCTTGCCACCTCAAACGTGGCGATGACGAGCGAATGATTGTGGCACTCTGTCCGCGCGACAGTCGCGTCGACCGCCCGTCCATCGTCCAGCAGGCGTCTGAACCTCGGGAGATTCACCGAGCCTGTCACTCCGGCCACTAACACCGCCACACCGGCGTAGGTCGCAAGTGCGAGCCCGACAGTTTGGTTCACTTAGAATCTCGAAGTCCTTGTCGAGATTGGGCTAACGCAGCTTGGGCTCGTTGGCCGGTGCCTTGGTGCTGCCGGCCGAGCTGGCCACGGCGCCGCTGATCGACGGCAGCGGGTCGTTCTGCGAGGCGACCGGCGACTGGTAGTACTTCATCGCCTCGGCGATCCAGCCGCGGATGTCCTGCTGGCGCGTCGCCGGGTTGGGGTGGGTGGAGAGCCACTCCGGCGGGCGGCCGCCGTGCTCGTCCTTCTCCATCCGCTGCCACAGGCCGATCGCCGCCTCGGGATCGTAGCCGGCCTTGGCCATCATGATCAGGCCGATGTGATCGGCCTCGGATTCCTGCGAGCGGCTGAACGGCAGCGCGACGCCGACCTGAGTCCCGAGCCCGTAGGCGGCCATCGCCGCCTGCTGCGCGCCGGCGCCCTGGGTGCCGGCGGCCACCGCCACCGCGGCGCCGCCGACCTGCAATGCCGTCGCCGTGCTCATGCGCTCGGCGCCGTGCCGCGCCAGCGCGTGCGCCACCTCGTGCCCGATCACCGCCGCCAGCCCGGCGTCGGTCTGGGCGATCGGGAAGATGCCGGTGTACACCGCCACCTTGCCGCCCGGCAGGCAGAAGGCGTTGGCCTGCTTCGGGTCGTCGATGACGGTGAACTCCCACTTGTAGTCCGGTTTGTCGGCCGCGGCGGCGATGCGGCGGCCGATCTCCAGCACCGGCGCGGTGATGGCCGGATCCTTGACGATCTTCGATTCCTTCAGGACCTGCTGGTAGGCGTCGGCGCCCAGCTTCAGATCCTGCGACTCCGACATGATCATGAACTGGCTGCGGTTGGTGTACGGCACCGTCGAGCAGCCGACGCCGCCGACGGTGAGCACCAGCAGCACGATCGCGCGTGACCATCCATTGCCCGCCATGAGCGGTACTGTAGGACGGGATGCGTCGGGGGAAAACCCCTGGGACAGCTGTCGGCTATCAGCTGTCAGCCCTCAGATCTGCTGTCAGCTATCCGCTGTCAGCCTTCAGCTTTGTGGAGCAGGCACCGTTTGAATCTGGTGCGCGGCCAGACGCGACCCCACCGCACCCTCCGAGCTGAAAGCTGATGGCTGATAGCTGATAGCTGCTCGGCTGAAACCTGACGGCTGACAGCTGACAGCTCGTCTTGTTTGAGCCGCGCCGCTCGGCATGGCTAGATGCGCGCGATGATCTCGGCCGAGCGACTGACGAAGCGGTTCGGCGCCTTCACCGCCATCGAGGACATCTCGTTCGAGGTGGCGGCAGGCGAGATCGTCGGCTTCCTCGGACCCAACGGGGCGGGGAAAAGCACGACGCTGCGCATCGTCGCCGGCGTCTTCCCGCCGACCCACGGCCACGTGCGGGTGGCCGGGCACGACGTGGTCGGCGAGCCGCTCGCGGCGCGCGCGGTGGTCGGGTACTTTCCCGAGCGCGTCTCGATCTACGTCGACATGACGGTCGAGCGCTACCTCACCTACGTCGGCGAGATGAAGGGCCTGGCGCGGCGCGCGGCGCGCCTCGCCGCCGGCGCGGCGATGGCGAGTTGCAGCCTCGAGCCGGTCGCCGGGCGGCTGATCGGCACGCTGTCGAAGGGATTCCGCCAGCGCGTCGGCATCGCCCAGGCGCTGGTCGGCGCGCCGCGCGTGCTGATCCTCGACGAACCGACCGCCGGCCTCGACCCCGAGCAGGTCGCCGACATGCGCGCGCTGGTGCGCGACCTGCGCCAGGAGGAGCGCACGGTGATCCTCTCCAGCCACATCCTGCCGGAGATCGAGGCCACCTGTGACCGCGTCATCATCATCCACCGCGGCCGCGTCGTCGCGCTCGACACGCCGGCCAACCTGAACCGCCGCGTGCGCGGCCGCACGCAGACCGTCGTCGACGTGCGCGGCCCGCGCGCCGCGGTGCTGGCGGCGCTGCGCGCCGAGCCCGGCGTGCTGGCGGTGGACGCCGACGAGGGGCGCGACGACGAGGTCGTCGCGGTGGTGAGCAGCGAGCCGGATCGCGACCTGCGCGAAGCGCTCGCCGCCGCGGTGGCGCGCCACGGCTGGGGCCTGCGCGAGTTGCGGCCGCGCACGCTGACGCTGGAGGAGATCTTCCTCGCCCTCACCGCCGACGACGCCCCGGCCCGCGCCAGCGCATGAAGTGGCTGGTCATCTGCCGGCGCGAGCTGTCGGCCACCTTCGGCTCGCTCGTCGCCTACATCCTGCTGGCGGTGTTCCTCGTCCTGAGCGGGTACTTCTTCTACAGCGACCTGATCTTCTTCATCCTGTTCGGCGGCTTCACCCTGTCCACCGGCCTCTGGCAGTTCGTGTTTCTCGACATGCGGCTGGTGGCGATGCTGATCCTGCCGTTGGTCACCATGCGGTTGTTCGCCGAGGAGAAGAAGCTCGGCACACTGGAGCTGCTGTGGACCTACCCGGTGCGCGACGGCGAGATCGTGCTCGGCAAGTTCCTCGCCGCCTGGCTGTTCTACGTCGTCATGCTGGCTGCCACCGCCGCCGGACCGCTGATGTTCTACCACTACCAGCCGTTCGACGTGCTGCCGGTGCTGGCCGGCTACCTCGGCATCCTGCTGCTCGGCTCGGCGTTCATCGCCTGCGGCCTGTTCGTCTCCTCGCTGACCGAGAACCAGGTGGTCAGCGCCATGGTCACCTACGGCATCCTGGTGCTGTTCTGGTTCCTCACCTGGAACGAGGAGGCGGCGACGCACGCGGTCATGCGCTGGCTGCTCGGCCTGTCGCTGTTCGACCGCTTCTTCAACTTCACCCGCGGCGTCATCGACACCAAGGACGTCACCTTCTTCGCCCTCTTCGTCGCCTTCTTCCTCTTCCTCACCTGGCAGTCGCTGGCGACGCGCAGCTGGCGCGGGGTGCGTTGAGATGACCGCCTGGCGCGGCTGGCTCGGGCTCGGCGTGCAGGTGCTGCTCGCCGCGGCGCTGGTGTTCGTGCTGCAGATGATCGCCGAACGCCACAACCGGCGCATCGACCTGACGCCGACCAAAGCCTTCCAGCTCTCCGACAGCGCCGCCCAGGTGGCGGCGAGCTTCGAGCGCCCGGTGCGGGTGACGGTCTTCTACAACAGCCAGAGTGGCGACCTGCGGCGCGACATGGCCGACCTGCTCGAACAGTTCCGCGCCGCCGCGCCCGACTTCAGCTTCCGCATGTTCGATCTCGACCGCTCGCCGGCGGCGGCGCAGAAATACGGCGTGTCCAGCTACAACAGCGGCGTCATGGAGGTCGGCGACGACCGCGTGCCGCTGCGCGCCATCGACGAGGGCGAGATCACTGCCGCGCTGCTCAGCCTGTCGCGCGAGCACGAACGCACGGTGTGCTTCCTCACCGGCCATGCCGAGCGCAGCCCGGCCGACGACGACGAGCGCGGCGGCTACAGCGCCGTCGCCAAGGCGCTCAGCCGCGAGCGCTTCATGGTCGAGGCGCTGACCACGCTCGGCACCGAGGGAGTGCCGGCGCGCTGCACGGTGGTGGTGCTGGCCGGTCCGTCGAAGGACTTTCTGCCCGGCGAGGCCGACGCCCTGCTCGCCTACGTACGCGGCGGCGGGCGCGCGCTGGTGCTGGTCGATCCCGACGCGCCGCCGAGCGTCATCGCCTTCCTGCGCCAGGTCGGGATCGACGCGCGCCAGGCACTGATCGTCGACGAGCAGAACCGCTTCGTCGGCGCCGACAGCTTCATGCCGCAGGTACTGCGCTTCCGCAGCGAGACGTTCCACAACCGCCTCACCGCGCCGGCGGTGCTGTCGCTGGCGCGGCCGGTCGGCCCGCTGGAGGAGCGCCCGCCCGGCGTGCAGGTGACCTCGATCGCCGCCACCAGCCCGGACAGCTGGGCGATGGTCGGCGCCGCGCAGGCGCCGGAGGGCGAGGTGCGCTTCCGCCGGGAGGTCGATCAGCCGGGCCCGCTGTCGATCGGCGTGCTGGCGACATTGGAACCGCCGGCGCCGGATGCCGCGCCGGGCCAGGTGATGGTGTTCGGCGACTCCGACTTCGCCACCAACTTCTACCTCGACCTGCTCGGCAACCGCGATCTCATCCTCAGCGCCATCGCCGTGCTCGCCGAGGATCCGACGCTGGTGGCGGTGCGGCGCAAGAGCCAGCCCGGCGGCACGCTCTCCGGCATCACGCTCACCGAGGCGCAGAGCCGCGTCGTGTTCTGGGCGGCGGTGCTGGCGATGCCGGCCCTCTGCCTGCTGGTCGGCGGCGCGGTCGGCTGGCGCCGCCTGCGCCAGCGCGGCGGACGCTAGCGATGCGCTGGCGCGGCACGCTGGCGCTGCTGATAGCGCTCGTCGTGGCGGCGCTCTGGCTCTATCGCGATGTCACCGGTGGGCGCTCCGACGTCTCCTGGCGGGCGATCTTCGCCGAACCGGAGCCGCCGCCGCCGGGCGCAGAGTACAAGCGCCTGCTCGAGTTCGACCCGGCGCAGGTCACGGCCGTGACGCTGCACCACGGCGAACGGACACTGCACACCGAGCGCACGGCGGATGGCTGGAGCGGCACGGCTAATGGCGCCGCGATCGACGAGTTCCTGCGTGCACTGACGCAGCTGGCCCTGATCATGCCCATCGAGGTCGACCCCGCCCGCCTCGCCGACCACGGCCTGGCGCCAGCGCAGGCGACCGTCGAGCTGACGCGGCGCGACGGCGCGCCGATCGTGCTGCTGGTCGGTGGACGCAATCCGCCGGCCACCGCCGTCTACGCCCAGGTCGGCGTCGGCGGCCCGGTGGCGCTCACCGGCGCGCTGCTCAGCTGGGACCTCGACAAGGCTGAGCGCGCCCTGGCCGCCCCACCCGGCTGAGCCCGGCGCGCCGCCGCCGGGTGGCTTGCCACCGCCGCCCCAACATATTAGGAGATTCGCATATGCGAAGGATTGGCGGGTTGCAGCTGTTCAAGGCCGACTTCTTTCGCGCCCTCGGCAACCCGCTGCGCATCCGTATTCTGGAGGAGCTCGGCGGCACCGAGCGCGGCGTCACCGAGCTTGCCCGCGCGCTGGAGCTGCCCCAGCCGGTGGTGTCGCAGCACCTCGCCATCCTGCGCGGCCATCACCTCGTGGCGGCGGAGAAGCGCGGTGCCGCGGTGATCTACTCGGTGCGGGATCCACTGCTGCTCGACATCCTGGCGGCGGCGCGGCGCATCTTCGAGAACCGCCACGCCGACACCTCGACCATGCTGCGTCGCGGCGGGCGCCGCGCGTGAGCCGGCCATCGTCGCGCTGGCCGGCAGGCTGGGTGCCGTGGCTGCCGAAGTCGGTCCTCTGCCTACCCGAGTACTCGGCGGCGACGCTGGCGAGTGACGCGCTCGCCGGCGTCACCGTCGGCCTGGTCGCGCTGCCGCTGGCGATGGCCTTCGCCATCACCTCCGGCCTGTCGCCACAGGCCGGCATCTATTGCGCCATCGTCACCGGCTTCACCATCTCGCTGCTCGGCGGCTCGCGCTGCCAGGTGGGCGGCCCGACCGGCGCGTTCGTCGTCGTGGTCGCCGGCATCGTCGCGCGCTACGGCGTCGATGGCCTGTTCATGTGCACCATGATGGCCGGCGTCATCCTGATCGGTTTCGGTCTCGGCGGCCTCGGCGCGACGGTGCGCTTCATTCCGCGCCCGGTGGTGGTCGGCTTCACCAATGGCATCGCGGTGCTGATCGCCAGCACGCAGGTGAAGGACTTCCTCGGCCTGCGCATCGGCGAGGTGCCGAGCGATTTCATCGGCCGCGTCCACGCACTGACGGCGCACCTGTCGTCCTGGTCGCCGGTGAGCACCGCGCTCGGCGTCGCGGCGCTGGCGGTGATCGTCGCGCTGCAGCGACGCCGCACCCGCCTGCCGGGCACCATCGTCGCGCTGCTGCTCGGCACGCTGGTCGCGACCTGGCTCGACCTGCCGGTGGAGACCATCGGCACGCGTTTCGGCGGCATTCCGATGGGGCTGCCCAGCCTGCACGTGCCGCAGTTCCGCCCCGACCTGTTCGTGCTGCTGATCCCGTCGGCGCTCACCGTCGCGCTGCTCGGCGCCATCGAGTCGCTGCTCTCCGCGGTGGTCTCCGACCGGATGAGCGGCGACCGCCACAACCCCAACGTCGAGTTGATCGCACAGGGGGTCGCCAACGTCCTCTCGCCGATGGTCGGCGGGCTGCCCGCCACCGGCGCGATCGCGCGCACCGCCACCAACGTGCGCTCCGGCGCGCGCACGCCGGTGGCCGGCATGATCCACGCGCTGACGCTGGTCGCGGTGCTGCTCGCCGCGGCGCCGCTGGCGCAGTTCATTCCGCTCACCGTGCTGGCGGCGATCCTGTTCGTCGTCGCCTGGAACATGGGTGAGTGGCACGAGATTCCCGAGTTGTTCCAGCTCACCAAGACCGACGTCAGCGTGTGGTTCGCCACGTTTGCGCTCACCGTCTTCGCCGACCTCACCTTGGCGGTCGAGGTCGGCATGGTGCTGGCAGCGCTGCTCTACATCCGCCGCGTCGCCGATACGACCACCGTCGAACGCGTCACCAGCGAGTACGTCGAGGCGGGCCGGCCGCACGTGCTGCAGGACAAGGCCATCCCGCCGTACGTGGCGATCGTCCGCATCCACGGCCCGTTCCTGTTCGGCGCCACCGACAAGTTGCAGCCGCTGCTCGACGCGATCGACACGCTCCCGCCGATCGTCATCCTGCGGCTGCGCAACATGACGGCGCTCGACGGCACCGGCCTGCTGGCCATCGAGGAGCTCAGCCAGCGGGTGCGCGCCTCGGGTCGGCACTTGCTGGTGTGCGGCGCGCGCCGCCAGCCCGCCGAGCTGCTCGCCAAGGCCGGACTGCACCGCCTCGGCGGCGCCGAGAACGTGTTGCCCGACGTGCGCAGCGCGCTGGCGCGCGCCGTCGCCCTGCACGAGGCCGCGGCGCGCCACAGGTCGACCGCAGCGGCTGGCGCGGCCGGCGACGCCGCTAGCGAAGCGGGCCGGTGAGCTCGACGGTGTAACCGTCCGGATCGCGCACCCAGAGCTGGTTGCCGCCCGAGTCGAGCACTTCCAGGCCGGCGGCGGCGAGCTCGCGGCGCGCCGCGTCGAGATCGTCGACCTCGACCGCGAAGTGCGGCCCGGTTGGATTGAGTCCGGGCCCCGGCGCCGGCGCCTCGATCAGATGCAGCTGGCCGGCACCGAGCCCGTACCAGCGTCCCGCGAACGGGAAGTTCGGCCGCTCGAGCGCGGACATGCCGAGGATGCGCTCGTAGAAGGCGCGCGAGCGCTCCAGGTCGTCGACCCGGATCGAGGTGTGATGGAGCTGGACCGGCTTCATGCTGAATCCTCCTTCAGCGAATACGCTACATGAGGCGGATCAATGCGATGCCGAGGGCAGTCGCGAGCACGCACAGGACGAAGCTGGTGGCGACATATCCGGCGGCTAATCCGAGCTGCCCCTGCTCCAGCAGCGCCCAGGTTTCGAAGCTGAAGCTCGACATGGTGGTGAAGCCACCGCAGAAGCCGGCGACCAGCGCCCAGCGCAGATCGAGGCTCAACCACTGGCGTTCGACCGCGGCGGCCATCAGCACACCGATCAACAGGCTGCCGGAGACGTTCACCAGCAGCGTCCCCCATGGAAATCCACCGCCGCTCCACGGCAGCAACAGGCCGGAGACCGTGTAGCGCGCCACCGAGCCGACGAAGCCGCCGCAACCGATCAGGACGATGCGCACCATCGGCGCCGACTCTTGTCACGCGACGCCCGGTGCCGCCAGCGCGGCGGCGACCATAATCAGCGCTTCTCCGGGCTCGTGTTGCTTGACTCAGAATGTCGCACGCCTAGGATTAGTCATCGTTATGCATATCGAGACGCTCAAGGTGTTCTGCGACGTGGTGGAGACGGGCAGCTTTTCCGTCGCCGCCTCGCAGAACTTCATCACGCAGTCGGCGGTGAGCCAGCAGTTGCGCGCCCTGGAAGCGAAGTACCGGTGCAAGCTGCTGGAGCGCAGCCGCGGCGGCGCCAAGCCGACGCCGCAGGGCGCCATCCTCTATCGCACCAGCCGCGAGATCATCGACCGCTTCCAGGACGTCGAAGCCGAGTTGCAGCACAGCTGCGCGGTGGTCGGCGGCCATCTGCGGCTGGCGATCGTGTACAGCGTCGGCCTGCACGAGCTGCCGCCGTACATGAAGGAATACCTGCGCAACTACCCGGAGGTGAACGTCCACGTCGAGTACTCGCGGCCGAACAAGATCTACGAGAACGTCATCGCGCAGCAGATCGACCTCGGCATCGTCGCCTATCCGCAGAAGCATCCACAGATCATCGTCACACCGCTGCGCGAGGATCACCTGGTGCTGGTCTGCACCCCCGACCACCCGCTCGCCAACGCCAAGAAGATCCCGGTGGCGCGCCTGGAGGGCGAAACGATGATCGGCTACGAGCGCGACATCGCCACCCGCAAGGCGACCGACCAGATGCTGCGCAACCACCACGTCACCGTCCACTACGCCGCCGAATACGACAACATCGAGACCATCAAGCGCGCCGTCGAGATCGGCCAGGGCATCGGCATCGTGCCGCTGCCCGCCGTCAAGCACGAGGTCGACCAGGGCGTGCTCAAGGTCGTGCGCCTCAACGACGAAACGCTGCTGCGCCCGCTCGGCATCATCCACAAACGCGGCCGCCACCTCTCCCCGGCGGCGGAGAAGTTCATCGAGATCCTCAAGCGCGAAGACCTGGAGTGAGGATCAGTTGGAGAACTGCGGAACCACGGATGAACACAGATAAACACAGATAACACTTCGGAGGTCTCGCCAATCAAGCCGCAACGCGGCCTCTCAGGCGTGTCCTTTATCTGTGTTCATCTGTGTTCATCCGTGGTTCCGTTTTTCTTTTCCTCCGCGCAGCCGGCACGCACCGGACACGACTCGCAGCGCGCCACGCGGGCGGTGCAGATGGTGGCGCCGAGGTCCATGATCGCCTGGTTGAAGTCGCCGGCGACGCCGCGCGGCGTGACGTGCGCGGCGAGTTCCCAGAGACGGCGCTGGCGAATCCCCGGGCCGCCGCGCGGGCGGAAGCCGAACCAGCGCGTCAGCACGCGGGCGGCGTTGGTGTCGAGGATCGGCTCGTCGCGGCCGTAGGCGATGCTCAGCACCGCGCCGGCAGTGTAGCGGCCGATACCGGGCAACTGCCTGATCACCTGCGGGTCGTCGGGCAGGCGGCCGGCGTGCTCGTCGACCACGCGCTGCGCGGTACGCTGCAGGTTGCGGGCGCGCGCGTAGTAGCCGAGCCCGTCCCACGCCTCGCGCACCTGTGGTTCGTCGGCGGCCGCCAGGTGCTCGAAGCTCGGGTACTGGCGCACGAAGCGGCGGTAGAAGCCTTTGACCCGGTCCACCTGGGTCTGCTGCAGCATGATCTCCGACACCAGGATGCGATACGGATCTCGCGTCCGGCGCCAGGGCAGCTTGCGGCCATGCGCCCGGTACCAGGCCAGCAGACGGCGTTGGAAGCGGCGCACCGCGGCGGGGTCGGGGGCTCTGCGCATTTCGATGGCGAAAATCGCGCCGCGCCGCGTACCATGGCACTTACCATGGCGCGGTGGAACCCGATCCGCAGGATGCGGCGCTGGGTGATCGCTGAGTGTACCCGGCTGCTGACTCAACCGCTGGCGACCTACGTGCAGCGTGTCCCGAACAACATGGACATGCTGAAGAAGACGTTGCGCAAGGGCGACGTGCTGCTGGTCGAGGGCGACCAGCGCATCAGCCAGGTGATCCGCTACCTGACGCAGAGCTGCTGGTCGCACTGCGCGCTCTACGTCGGCGACGAGCTGCTGCGCGGCGACCCCGAGCGCGCCGCCGCGCTGCGCGCCCGCTTCGGCGACGACGCGCAGTTCCTGCTCGTCGAAGCGGAGTCCGGCGAGGGCGTCGTCGCCAACCCGATCGGCAAGTACCAGCGCTACAACATCCGCGTCTGCCGGCCGCAGGGCCTGCACCGCGATGACGTCGTCGACGTGTTGCGCCACGTCGTCGGCCATCTCGGCCGCAAGTACAACGTGCGCCACATCTTCGACCTGGCGCGCTTCTTCTTCCCGGTCAGTCTGGTGCCGCGCCGCTGGCGGCGCGCCGCGCTGACCTTCGGCACCTCGCCGTCGAACCGCGCCGTCATCTGTTCGACGATGATCGCCGAGGCGTTCACCCGCGTCGGCTATCCGATCCTGCCGGAGGCGGTGCTGGTCGACGCCGGGCCGCCGCCCGGCCCCTGGTACCGGCGCTGGCTCGGCTACGATCAGGGCCGCCCGCGCGCCCGCTTTCGCCGGCCGAACAACTCGGTGATCACGCCGCGCGACTTCGACCTGTCACCGTACTTCGAGGTGGTGAAGTTCAACCACCTGGCCGATCCGCGCTTCGACTACCGCCACATCGAGTGGGAGGACGCGCCGCTCGACAGCGCGGTGAGCCACCACGCCAGCGCGCCGACCAACGGCGCGGCCCACAACGGGCACGCCGCGCATGCGGCGCACCCGCCGCATGCGAGCCAGAGCGCGACGGCGGGGCCGCGGCACCGCTTCCAGCGCCTGCGGCCCGCCTTCCTGCGTTCGATCGCGCGCTGAGCGCGCGAGTCGATCGGATCGGCGCGCCCCTACTTCTTGCCGCGCGGGGCCAGATCCATGTCGGGCGGCGGCGTCTCCGGCAGCTTCCAGCGGATGTACGGCTTCTCTTTCAGCTCGTGGTACGCGTTCGCCATGTCGATGGCGGCGTGGAACGCCTGCTCGAACGCGGCGAAGTCCTTCTTCTCGATCGCCGCTTCCAGCGGCTTCCAGTTCTCTTCCAGGTACTGGTTGAGCGCCTCCTCGTGCTTCGGCCGCATGAACGCGCCGAGCTCCATCAGGCCGCGGATCTCCTTGTACTGGAACTTCGCCATCGGCCAGTTCTGCTCCTTGGCGGCGTAGAAGAGCTTCCAGGTGCGCGCCCCGACCTCCGGCATGATGCGCGCGAGGCCCGGCTGGATGGTCGCCATGTCCTCGATCGTCATGCTGTTCTTGCCGCTCCAGAACGAGAGCGCTTTCACCTTGGCTTCGAATTCTTCGTCGGTCATGAATTGATCTCTCCCGCTGGCGCGTGCGGCGCCGGTGTCTGGCTGTGCTGAAACGTTCGTTTGTCTATCGAACTCGTCGCCCGGAGAGCAAGTCGGATCGACGCGCGCGGCGCGGCGCCGCGCCAATCCTTGACCAAGCGAAGCCCACCCTTCTAGGAACTGCCGTCGATGCTCGATGCGCGTGACGTGTGGCGCTGGTCGCTGAGCCGCCGCCGATTCCTGCAGGGGGCCGCCGCGGCGTCGTCGCTGTTGGTGGTCCCGCGCGCGGCGCGCCTGGCGCGGGCGCTGGACGCGCCGGCGCCGGTCGGATTCCTCAGCGCCGAGGAATACGCCGTCGTCGAGGCGATCACGGCGCGCATCGTCTCCAGCGACGACGGCAGCGCCGGCGCGCGCGAGTGCGGCGTCGCCGACTACGTGCAGGCGTTGCTGTCGGCGTTTCCCGGCGCCGACGTGAACGGCGACGGGCGGGTCGGCGCCGCCGACCTCACCGCCGTCGCGCGCGCCGCCGGCAGCGACGACGGCGCCGCCGACGTGACCGGCGACGGCTCGGTGGACGACGCCGACCGCGCGTTGGTCGCCGCGTCGATCTTCGGCAGCGTGCTGCTCGGCGAGGCGGCCTTCGACGGCAAGCCGATCTTCGCCGGCGGCCCGTTCAGCGATCGCAACCCGTTTCCCGACTCCGCCACCGGCATGCCGTCAACCACATTCCCCGCGAACGCCTTCCGCATCCCGGAACCGCTGACGCGCCTGCAGCGGCTGGCGTGGACGGTGCGGCTGCTCGGCGCCGACGCGGTCCCGGAAGTGCGGGACAATCCGCTCGCCACGTCGCTGCCCGACGTCGACCTGCGCGCCCGCTACCGGCAGGGGCTCGCCGCCGTGAACGGGTTCAGCCAGACCGACTTCGGCGCCTCGTACGACGCGCTGACCAGCGCGCAGCAGGACACCATCCTGGCCAAGGTGAAACGCCAGCGGCGCGCCTTCTACGAGTTGCTGGTCGGCCACACCATCGAAGGCATGCTGAGCGCGCCGGAGTACGGCGGCAATCGCGACCGCGCGGGCTGGGATCTGATCGGCTTCGGCGGCGACAGCCAGCCGCTCGGCTACACCATCTACGACGCCAGCATCGACGACTACCGCGAGCGCCCCGACAAGCCGAACTCCACGATCGATCCCGACGATCCGTGCAGCGGCTTCAGCGACGAGATGGCCGACTTCCTCCGCATCATCCTGGTGCGCCTGGCCGGTGCCACCGAGTTTCCCGAACCCTTCTGTTTCTCGGGCGAGTGACATGGGCCGGCCCTCGTCCGTTCCGCACGTGCTCGGCAACACCAGCCTGGCGCAGTTCGACGCGTTGATCATCGGCAGCGGCGCCGGCGGATCGGCGGCGGCCTACGTGCTGACCAGCGCCGGGCTCAACGTCCTGGTGCTCGAAGCGGGCGACAACAACTTCCCCGGCCTCGACGACCCGACACCCGGCATGCCGGTGCCGCGCTACTCGAACGACGAGTTGAAGGGGCCGATCCGTCTCTTCGACCGACAGGACCCGATCCTCGAGCCGCGCACCTTCCGGGCCAACGACACGGTGACCGCGCAGGCGGACGCGGACGTCAACATCCTCAACCGTACCGTCGGCGGCACCACCACGCACGCCGACATGAAGTACCCGCGCTTCAACGAGGTCGATTTCCACCTCGCCTCGGCACTGGCGGACGCCGGCCGCAGCTTCCCAGGCACCAGCTTCATCGACTGGCCGTTCGACTACGACGAGCTCGAGCCGTTCTACGGCATGGCCGAACGCGTCACCGGCGTCGCCGGCGTCGCGCAGGGACCGGGCTCCGATCCGTTCGCCTCGCGCCGCTCGCACCCCTACCCGATGCCGCCGTCGCCGGAGATGTACATCGGCCGCGTGCTCTCTGCCGGCGCCCGCAAGGCGGGGCACAATCCCATCCGCTACCCGGCGGCGATCAACTCGCGGCCCTATCCGGCGCTGCCGGAGCTGCAGCGGCCGCCCTGCGTCAACTGCGGCTTCTGCAGCGGCTTCGGCTGCCCGAACAATTCGAAGAGCTCGGCAGCGGTGACGACGCTGCGCGCGGCGCTGCTTTCGGACCGCTGCCAGCTGCGCTTCAACAGCTTCGCCCTGCGCCTGCTCGGCGGCAACGGCCACATCTCCGGCGTCGAGTACGCCGACCCGACCGGCGCCCGACAGACGGTGACGGCCGACCGCGTCATCCTCGCCGCCAGCGCGATGGAGAGCGCGCGCCTGCTGCTGCTCTCCGATCTCGTGCTCGCCGCCGGCCCGGCCGCGCACCTCGGCCGCCATCTGCTGTTCCACTTCCAGACCATCGGTGTCGGCATCTTCAAGCAACGCGTGCACGGCGACCGCGGCCAGGCGGTGACCAACGGGCTGAGCGACTTCCGCGGCGTCAACGAGGGCGGCACCGCGCTGCATCCCGACGGCCGTCCGCTCGGCGGCATCGTCGAGTTCGGCACGTCGTCCGAACCGATCGGCGCCGGCAAAGAGGCGTTGCAGTCGCTCGACATCGCCGAGAGCACGCGCAGCCCGATCACCCTCAAGGACCTGCTGGTCGAGAGCCCGTTCCACACCCACATCGGGGTCATGATCATGCAGGCCGAGGATGCGCCGCAGCTCACCAACATGGTCGACCTCGACCCGAACGTGCGCGACGTCTTCGGCCGTCCCGCCGCGCGGCTGACCTACAACAACCACCGCTTCGAGCTCGACGCGGCGGCGTACTACGCGCCCAAGCTGGTCGAGATCGCCCGCCAGGCCGGCGCCCAGTTTGGCTTCATCGACCCGACGCGCGGCATCCCGCGCACCCGCCACGTGCTCGGCGGCCTGCGCATGGGCAGCGATCCACTCGCCTCGGTCTGCGACGGCTTCGGGCAGGTGCGCGGCTTCGACAACCTCTACTGCATGGACGGCGGCGTCATGCCGACCGGCTCGGGCTACAACCCGACCCTCACCCTGATCGCCGTCGCGCTGCGCAATGCCGCGAATCTGGTCTCGCCCGGCGCCGCCGAACGGCAACTGGCAGTCGGCCCGCTGTAAGCAGCGATCGGCTTTCAGCTT
>JANRJF010000122.1:0-2343 GCA_033764095.1 Deltaproteobacteria bacterium
GTGTGCCCGCGCGGCGCGGCGCGCCGGCGGCTCGCCGAGCACCTCGCGCAGGGTGCGCAGCAGCGCCGCCTGGCGCACCGGCTTGGCGAGCATGGCGGAGAACAGCGCGGCGCGCACTTCGCGCAGCGCCGCCACCGACGACAGCAGCACCAGCGGCATGCCGTCGTGGCGCGGGTCGGCGCGCACGCGCGTGGCGACCTCGATGCCGTCGAGCCCGGGCATGTGCAGGTCGAGGATGACCAGGCCGAACGGCGCCGTCGCGGCGGCCGCGTCGAGCGCCGCCAGCGCGGCGCTGCCGTCGGCGGCCTCCTCGGGCCGGCAGCCCCAGGCGCGCAGCGTCTCGCGGACGATCATGCGGTTGGTGGCATTGTCGTCCACCACCAGCACGCGCAGGCCGTGCAGGCGTTCGACCGGCGCCGGCGGCGCCGGCGCCAGCGCGGTGGGCTCGAAGGCCACCTCGAACCAGAAGGTACTGCCGACGCCGGGCTCGCTGACCACCGCGATCTCGCCGCCCATCAGGCCGACCAGCTGGCGGCAGATGGTGAGGCCGAGGCCGGTGCCGCCGTAGCGGCGCGTGGTGCTGCCGTCGGCCTGGGTGAAGGCCTCGAAGATCGCCGCCTGGCGATCCGCTGGGATGCCGGCGCCGGTGTCGCGCACGGCGAAGCGGATGACGACGCGGCGCGGATTGGCGTGCCGCACGCGCGCCTTGATCACCACCTCGCCGCGCTCGGTGAACTTCACCGCGTTGCCGACCAGGTTGGTGAGCACCTGGCGCAGGCGGGCCGGGTCGCCCTTCACGCCGCCCAACTGCGCCGGCACGTCGCAGAGGATCTCGAAGCCCTTCTCGTGCGCGCGCGGCGCCAGCACCTCGGCGACCTCCTCGATCACCGCGCCGGGATCGAACTCGACCGACTCGATGTGCATCTTGCCGGCCTCGATCTTGGAGAAGTCGAGGATGTCGTTGATCACCGCCAGCAGGTGCTCGCCGCAATGGCCGATGGTGCGCACCTGGTCGGCGGCGTCGGCGGGCAGCTCGGCGTCGAGCAACAGCTCGGTGAGCCCGATGATGCCGTTCAGCGGCGTGCGGATCTCGTGGCTCATGTTGGCGAGGAAGTCGGACTTGGCGCGCGTCGACGCCAGCGCCGCGTCGCGCGCCTCGGCGAGCTCGAAGGCCTGCTCTTCGGCGCGCTGGCGCGCCGCTTCGATCTCGGCCAGGTGGCGCGCGGTCTGCTCGCGCGCCGCGCGGCGCTCGATGGCGACCACCGCGACGCGCAGCGCCCCGGCGACCAGCTCGCGCTCGCGCAGGGTCGGCTCGTGCGCCTCGGGCCAGTGCAGCACGAAGGCGCCGAGCGCGGCGCCGTCGGCGCCGAGCATCGGTTCGCACCACAGCGCGTGCAGTCCCGCGGTCAGTGCCGCCGCGCAGGGCTCGGCGCGCGGCGCGTCGAGAGCGACGTCGCGCAGCAGCACCGGGCGGCGGCCGGAGACGGCAGCGCCGACCGGCCCGCCGAGCGGCGCGATGGGCAGGCCGCCGAGTCCGTTCAGGTAGCCGGCGGGCAGGCCGCAGGCCGCCAGCGGGCGCAGGCTGGCGCCGTCGGCGGCGATGCCGAGGATCGCGGCGCGCATCGCCGGCGCCTGTTGCGCGAGCATCGCCAGCAGCGCGTCGAGCACGTCGGCGAGCTCGGCATCGGAGGCGATCTTCTCGACCGCCTGCTCCTGGCCGGCGCGCCAGAGCTCCTCCGCCTTGCGCGCCAGGCGCTGTCGATCGAGTGCGTAGGCGATGTAGATCGCCGCCGCCGCGGCAGTGAGCGCCCCGACCAGGAGGTTGGGGCTCAGCACGCCGACCGCCGGCGACAGGCAGGCGACGGCGATCAGCGAGAACGCGGCCTGCGCCGGCGCCTCCCAGGGGAAGACGATCGCCGCGCCGATGGTGGAGAGCACCACGATCAGCAGCAGCAGCAGCGGGTCGTCGGTGAGCTGCGCGATCAGCGCGGTGGACACGGTCGAGGTGGCGAAGGCCGCCACCGCCGCCGCGGCCAGTTGCGGCCACGCCGCCCGCCGCACCAGGCGCATCGCCAGCGCGCTCAGCACCTGCACCAGGCCACCGCCGAGGCGGGCGACCAGCAGGGTCGACCAGTTGGCGCGGTCGTGGTTGGCCGGGATGGCGCAGAACAGGGCAACGCCGGAGAGCAGCAGCACGGCGCCGACGCGGTCCGCCACCTGCGGCGCGGTCTCGCTGCGCAAGCGGGCGCGGATCGCCGGGCTCACCGCATCGCGCATGCGATCTGCAAGCCGACTGATCCCCATCATTGCCCTATCGCCTAGCAAATCGCGTGTCGCGCCCGG
>JANRJF010000123.1:0-24159 GCA_033764095.1 Deltaproteobacteria bacterium
CGTCGATGACCGCGACACGGCGGCGCGCACGGCTGTCGTCAGCCCGGCGAGCAGGCGCCGCCAGCGCCCGCCGCGCCGCAGCCACCACGCGCTCAGCCCGGCCAGCGCGAGCGCGGCGGACACCACGGCGGCGCGCTGCACGCGGTCGTCGTACAGGAACCACCAGGGATCCGGCGGCGCGGTCTCGATCCAGACGAAGCCGGCCTCGCCGGCGCGCAGGCGCGCGCCGAGCGCCTCCAGCAGGGCCGGCGGCGCCTCGCCCTGGCGCACGATGAGGGCGAAGCGGGCGCTGCGCGGCGCGCCGGCGGGCGCGTCGTCGGGATGGCGCAGCTCGATCTCGACCGCGCCGGTCGCGCAGTCATAGCGCGCGGTCGCGGCGACCGAGACGACGCCGCCGGCGACGAAGCGGCACTGGCCGGGCAGCGCGGCGCCGCGCCCGAGCATGTCGGCCAGCAGCGCTTCCTGGCCGGCCGGGATGACGTGCAGGCGCGCCTCCTGCGCCGCCGCCGCCGCGGCCAGCGACAGGCCGAGCGCCAGCGCCGCCGCGGCGGTCCGCTGGCGCGCGAGGCGGCGCGCTATCGCCATGCCGGCCGGCTCACTCGGGTTGCGCGCAGACCAGCTCGGCGACGCGCTGGTGGGCGATGTACGATGGATGCAGGTAGTCGTTGAACCAGGCGATGCCGACCTCGTCGCCGAAGCGGGCAGAGAGGTCGACGAACGTACCGCCTGCCGCTTCCACCGCGGCGCGGCGACGCGCCAGCATGGCGGCGCGTTCCGGGTCGCGGCCGCCGACCAGGTCGGTGACCAGGAAGTCGTGCAGATAGAGGAAGCGCGCATGGCGGTCGGTGGCACACTGCACGGCGCCGCGAATCGCCGCCACCTGGTCGTCGAGGTACGCGTACGAGGCGTGGATCGCGGTCGGCTGGTTACGCTGCCAGAGGTCGATGGTCTGCTGGCCGATGACGAACAGGCGCGCCACCGACAGCACGCCCCAGAGGAAGTCGTCGTTCGCCGCGCCCCAGAAGATCACCTGTCCGTTGGCGCCGAAGGACGGCGGACTGCTGCAGTAGGCGTCGCGCGCCCAGTCCATGATCTCGCCGCCGGCGGCAAGCGACGCGGTGGTGTCGCGGCAGCGCGCACAGCCGTCGTCGAGCAGGTTGCGCAGCCCGCCGAAGTTGCGCCGCAGGCTGGCGCCGCCGGCGGTCGAGTAGCCGATGATGGCGCAGGCGTCGGGCTGCCCGCGGTCCTCGTGCGCGTGCAGGATGGGCGGGAACTCGTGCGGCGCGGTGGCGCGGCTGAGCGCGAGCGCCGCCAGCCCCGCCAGCCCGAGCCCGGCGGCCGGCACCCGCCAGCGGCGCGGCAGGCGGGCGAGCAGCCAGAGCGCCGCGCGCAGGAACGCCGCGAGGAGGCCGGCGATGCAGACGATCGGCCAGGTGAGCATCGCCGGCACCGGCCACCAGAGCGCCGCCAACGCCAGCACGCCGGAGCTCGCCAGCGCCGACGCCGCTCCGAGTCCCCACCAGGTCGCCGCGACCTTCAGCCCCACCGCCGCCAGCACCGGCCAGACATACCAGCGCTCGGTCCGCCAGGCGGGCTGGCGCTGGATCGTCACCCAGTCGGGCCCGGCCAGCGCCGCCATCAGGGTCGGGGCGGGGGCGGCCAGCGTCGCGCGCAGCGCGCAGCGGCCGAACCCGATGCGCAGCTGGTCGCCGTCGACCGCGACGGTCAGCCGCGACGGCGCGTCGGCGGCGACGCAGTGGTCGTGCAGTTGCGCGAGGCGCGCCGCGTCGTCGCGCCAGGGGCGGCTGCCGTCCCAGGGCAGCAGCACCAGGCGGTCGTCCGCCAGCCCCAGCGTCCGCGCGTCGGTCAGCCCGGCCTCGCCGGTCGCGGGCTGGCGGCCGTTGCGCGGCGCCGGCACCGGCCCCTCGCCGCCGATCAACAGGTAGGGCGCGCGCGGCGCCTCGGTCTGCAGCTCGAAGGCGGCGCCGGCCGCCAGCGGCGCGATCGCCGACACCCCCGGCGGCACGCCGAGCGCGCCGCGCTCGGTGAGCAGGAACGCCGGAAAGATGGGACGGATCGCGTCGTCCATCGCCAGCCCGACGGCGCCGTCGATCGGCTCGAAGTAGCCGCGGCGGATCTCGCCGGCGACGATCTGCCGTCCGGTCCAGGCCGAACGCAGGACGAAGCCGTCGGCGAGACAGCAGAGGGCGAAGACCGCGATCTTCGCCAGCCACACTCCCCCCGCCGCGCCGCGACGCCGGTTCGGCGGGACTGGGCTCAGACCGCGACTTCCTTCACCGCGCGCGCGCGCGCCGCGCCGCCGCCGCGCGCCGCGGCGCGTCCGGCAAAGGCGTGCCGGAGGGGCTGCACGATCAACTGCGTCAGGCGATCCTCGACCGCCGACTCGCTGCGGCCGCTCGCCAGGTTGCGCACCGTGCGCCAGACGCGCGACGGCGTGCGCACGTAGCCGACCAGGATGAACAGCGCCATGCCGAGCGACCGGTAGACGGCGAGCTCGCGACGGCTGAGGTGGCGGCTCACCTCGGCGACGTGGGCCATGTCGGAGAACTGCAACGACGCGAAGTAGGCGTTGCTCATCTCCGGCACCCGTCCGCTGGCGCGCAGCTCGTCGTACAGCGCCGAGCCCGGGTAGGGGCAGTACGGGAAGAGCGGAATGTCCTCGACACCGATCCAGGCCAGCTTGAAGCAGAAGCGCAGCGTGTCGAAGATGTCACGCCGCTCCTCGAAGGGAAAGCCGATCACCATGTTCACCTTGGTGACGATGCCGACCTCCACCGCGGCGCGCATCGAGGCCAGCATGCGGTCGAGGTGCACGCGCTTCTTGATGCGCTCCAGGGTGCGCCGCGAGCCGGACTCCGGCGCGTAGGTGAGATTGCGACAGCCGGTGCGGTACAGCGCCTCCAGCACCTCGCGGTCGAGCGCCTCGGAGCGCGTGCCGCTCGGCAGCTGATAGGTGATGCGAACGGCGCGCCGTTCGAGCTCCGCACAGAACGCCAGGATCCAGTCGCGCTTGACGAAGGCGGTGAGGTCCTCGAAGTCGACGTTGGTGATGCGATAGCGCTCGACGTACGAGGCGATCTCGTCCACCACGTCCGCCACCGGCCGGGTGACGTAGCGGGTCGTCCACATGTCGGGCGAGGAGCAGAACGTGCACTGGAAGGGGCAGCCGCGCGTCGCCAGCATGGGCATCGAGCGGCCGCGATTGACGCCGTGGCCGAGGCCGCGCGACAGGTACTCCTCCATCGGAAACAGGTGCCAGGCCGGCCGCGGCAGCGTCTCGGGCTGGCGCACGCGCGGCCGCGCCGCGGTGCGCTGCGGCACGCCGTCCCGCCGCAGCGCGATGCCGGCCACCTCCTCCAGCGCCCGGCGCCCGTCGATCCACTCGGCCAGCTCGACGGCGGCCTGCTCGCCCTCGCCGAGCACGCACACGGTCACCTCCGGGCAGTGCGCCAGCAGATAGTGCCAGGCGGCGGTGGCGTGCTCGCCGCCAACGATGATCGGCAGGCGCGGCCAGCGGGCGTGAATCGCACGCGCCAGCGCCTCGACGTGCGGCCACTGCTGCGAGAACATCACCGAGAGGCCGATCGCCTGGGCGTCGGACGGAATGCGGGCGACGATCTCCTCGATCGACAAACCGTAGGCCATCGAGCCGGGATAGGCGCTCGGCCGCCGCGCCTCGGGAGCCTCGGCCAGCGCGTCGATCACCGTCGGCAGGTGGCCGGCCGCCTCCAGCGCCGCCGCGACGTAGGCGAGGCCAAGCGGCGGTGCGATGATGACGCTGTAGCTGCGCTGCGTCGCGACGAGCGGCGGACGAATCAAGGCGATGCTGGCCATCCCCTTCCCCCCGAGATTCGATCGTCTGGCTGAAATCCCCCAGCGGCTCCCGACACGGCTTCCACCCGTTTCGCGGCACCGAGCCACCAGGCCGAACGCCCGAGGGCGCGGACTGGTCCTCCCTGGTCTCGGCGGCGCGAAGGAACTGGATCGTGTGTCGAGGTCGAGGACGATCTCGCACACTTCCGCTAGAGCGGACAAGTTAAATTTCCGCTGTCGCGGCGAATACGCCGCGACTGTCAGCCGCGCCCGTTGGCGACGCGCTAAGCCGGCGTAGCGGGTGTGCCGGGCAGTACACAGCCGGCGCCGCTGGGGCGCCGGCGGCGCGACACAATCAGCCGGCGAGCCGGGTGGCGGAGGTGACCGGCGGCTTGGCGCCGGTGGAGGCGGGCAGCGCGGTGTGCAGGCCCGGTTGCCAGCGCCGCCGCAGCTCCAGCAGGCGCTGTTCGAGCACCGTCTCGCTGCGGTCGGCGGCGACGTTGCGCAGCGTGCGCAGGATACGGCGCGGGTAGCGGGCGTAGCTGATGGCGTAGAACGCGCCCATGCCGAGCAGGCGGTAGACGTTCAGCTCGCCGGTGCCGATGTGGCGCGACATCGAGCGCATGCTGGTGATGTCCATGTAGCCGAGGCCGGCGAGGTAGTCGTCGTCGGGCGGCGGCAGCGTGCCGTCGGCGCGCAGCTGGTCGTAGAGCTCGGTGCCCGGGTAGGGCGAGAACGGGAACAGCGGGATGTCGTCGACGCCGATCCAGGCCGCGTGCAGGCCGAAGCGCAGGGTGCGCAGCACGTCGCGGCGCGTCTCGTCGGGGAAGCCGATCATCAGGTTGGCCTTGATGTTGACGCCCAGCCGCTTGGCGGCGCGCATCGACTCGAGCAGGCGTTCGGGACGCACCTTCTTCTTGATGCGCGCCAGCGTCACCGGCGCGCCCGACTCCGGCGCGTAGGTGAGGTTGCGGCAGCCGCTCTCCCACAGCGCCGCCAGCACCTCGGCGTCGAGCGCTTCCGAGCGCGTCCCGCTCGGCAGCTGGTAGGTGATGCGCAGGCCGCGGCGCTTGAGCTCGGCGCAGAGCGCGAGGATCCAGTCGCGGCGGACGAAAGCGGTGAGGTCCTCGAAGTCGATGTTGGTGACCCCGTAGCGCGCGCCGTAGTCGGCGATCTCGTCGACCACCGCGGTCACCGACCGCAGGTAGTAGCGCTGCGTCCACATCGCCGGGCTGGAGCAGAACGTGCACTGGTAGGGGCAGCCGCGCGTCGCCAGCATGGGCAGCGAACGGCCGCGGTTGACGCCGTGGCCGAAGCCGTTGGCCAGGTAGTTTTCCAGCGGAAACAGGTGCCAGGCGGGGCGCGGAATCTCGTCGACGTCGCGCACGCGGCGCCGCGGCGCGCTGCGCTGCGGGACGCCGTCGCGGCGGAAGGCGATGCCGGCGATGTCCTCCAGACCGCCCTGCCCGGCGATCCAGGCGGCGATATCGACCGCCGTCTCCTCGCCCTCGCCGAGCGCGCAGAGCGTCACCTCGGGGTGATGGGCGAGCAGGTACTCCCAGGTCGCGGTGGCATGCTCGCCGCCGACGAAGATCGGTACCGCCGGGAAGGCGGCGCGCACCGCGCGGATCATCGCCGCGACATGCGGCCACTGCTGCGAGAACATCACCGACACGCCGATGCCCTGCGTGTCGGAGGGAATGCGCTCGACGATCTGCGCGATGGTCAGACCCTGCGCGATCAGCAGCGGATGGGCGCTGGCGTGGCGCGCCAGCGGCGCCTCGCCGAGCGCGTCGATCACCGTCACCTGGTGACCGGCCGCCTCCAGCGCGGCGGCGACGTAGGCCGGCCCGAGCGGCGGGACGATGGCCAGGCTGTAGGCGTGCAGCGACGCGACGGCCGGCGGACGGATGAGGGTGATGCGCGCCGGCTGTCGCGGCACGCGGTCGCAGGTGCCGTCGCCGGGTAGGCCGACTACGCTGAGCATGATCCCCAGACGCCCGCGTACCAAAGGCGTGCGGCGATTGCCAAGGCCATTCCCCACACCTTGATCTCGCCGCGCCGGCGCTTCAAGAATGCGGCTCGCATGCCCGGCCGCGCGTCAGCGATCACCATGGAGAGCCGCGGGGTCTTCCGGCCGGCGGCGCCCGGCGACCCGCCCCCGCCGCCTCCGCGTCACGGCGCCGCCCGCGCCACCGAGCCGACGCGGTCTTGAGCGCCCCCGCGCCTCGACGCCTGGCGGGCGGTGCGTTGCTGCTGCTCGCCGTCGGGCTCGACCTGACGCTGCTGTCGCCCTATCTGCGCAGCACGTCGCTGCAGCCGCACCAGATGCGGCGCGCCTACTACGAGCCCGCCGACGGCGGCATCGCGGTCATGCTCGACGAACAGCGGGCCGGCTACATCACCGACGTGATGGTCGGGCCGCGCGACGAGTTGCAGGTTCCCGCCGGGCGGACGGTGGCGATCCCGCTCGCCCCCGGCCGGGCGCTGCGCGTCGCCACGCTGGCGCCCGACCGCGCGCCGTATGTCGTCGTCGGCCGCGCCACCGAGCGGGAGGGCGGGCCGTTCACCGAGGCGGTCGTCCCGGTGCTCGCCGCGGACGGCAGCTTCGCCGCGCGCGACTGGGATCTCGGTCGGCCGTGGGCCGACGATCGCGACTGGTTGCGGCAGATGGAGGCGCGCTGTCAGCCCGCCGAGGCGGGCGTGATGACGGTGGAGGGAAGCGTCGACGGCGCGGCGCTGCGCCTCGGCGCCTGCCGCGGCACGCTCGCCCCACCCGGGTCGGGTCCGCTGTGGCTGCTGGTCGTCGCCGGCCCGCAGCCGGCGACGGCGACCTGGAGCGGGTCGGCCTGGCGGCAGGTGACGGAGGTGCAGTGGGGACTGATCGGCCTGGTGGTCGGCCGCATCGCGCTGCTCGCCCTGGCGATCGGCGCCGGTCCGACCGCGGTGACCGGCGCCGCGCTGCTCGCCGTCGCCAAACTGGCGCGCCCCGAGGCGGTGCTGGCGTGGTACGCGTCGCTGCCGCTGGCGGTCGCGCTGGCGGTCGCCGCGCTCGTCCTGCGCAGGTGGCCGCGCCGCCGGGCGCTGGCCTGGGCGAGTGGCGCCCTGGTCCTGGCGCTGCAGGTCGGCGCCGTGCTGGGCGCGGTGGCGCGCTTCGACCTCGGCTCGTTCGGCAAGCAGTACTTCACCCGCAGCGGCGACGCTGCCTGCGCGATCGTCGGCTATTCCACCGTGCGCGGCGACACCCTGCGGCACGGCACCGGCGGCATGGTCGAGCGGCTCGACGTGACCTGCCCGCGCTGCCGCGGGCGCGCCGCGCGCTTCTCGCGCGAGGCGCAGACGTTGCACTGGATCCGCGCGCTGGTCTGCGGCCCCGACTTTCCCGCCCAGGCCGGTGGCGAGGTGGTGTTCGTCGGCGGCGGCAACGACGACCTCTTCTACCGCCCGGCCAGCCTCGGCCAGACCATCCGCGATCTGGCCACGGTGCTGCGCATGGCCACCGCGCCGCTGTATGCCACCGAGTTCCAGGCCTTCTTCGACCGCGTCACGCAGCGCGTCGTCGGCACCATCGCCGAGCAGCAGGCGGACATCCGGGCGATCGCGGCGTGCGCCGAGGCGAAGGGGCGGCGCTTCCGCTTCGTCCACGATTTTCTCGTCTACGATCTGGAGACCGGTCGCTCGGCCGACCGCGCCCGCACCTTCGCGGCGCGGCGCGACGCGGCGCTCGCCGCGCACGCCGATTTCGTCGATCTCGGGGCCGCCTTCGGCGCCACCGCCGGCGTGGCGTGGTTCCACGACTTCATCCACCCGTCGGGGGTCGGCCAGGCGCAGATCGCCGACCTGCTGTGCCGCCGTCTCTCCGAGCCCGCCGCGGCCGCGCCATCGCCGTGAGCGCGGCCGACGAGCCGGCGCGGCCCACCGCGGGTGGGCGAGCGAGGCGGCTCAGGAGCCGGCGGCGAGCGCGAAGCGGCAGATGCCGTCGTCGGTCGCCGCCCACAGCGCGTCGTGCGCGGGATCGAGGAACAGGTTGCGGCACAGGCGGCCGCACCAGCCGAGCGTCTCGACCGTCCCCGCCGCCGGACGAACGCGGGAGACCTCGCCGAACAGCGAGCAGGTGAACAGGTCGCCGGTGCGCGGGTCGCGCTGCAGGTCGCGCGAGCCGAAGCCGGTGCGGAAACGATGGCGGACGGTGAAGCCGTCGCGCTCGACGCCGATCACCTCGCCGGTCACCGGGCGCGCGCCCCACAGCAGGGCGCCGTCGCCGTCGACGATGGTCTCGTACAGATAGAGGCCGGCGGCGCGGCGGTGGATGGCCATCGAGTCGAGATCCACCTCGTACAGGCCGCCGTCCTGCAGCGCGCTGGAGAGGTAGGCGCGGCGCGACGCCAGGTCCGGCGTCGCGTGCCACGCCCCCATGACGGCGGAGGAGAAGCGGCCGGTGTCGCGCAGCGCGCCGGAGTCGCGGTCGAAGACGAAGTAGCGCGAGCCCCACTGGTTGATGAGGAACACGCTGCGCGCGAAGGGATTCTCGAAGAAGCCGCAGGGCGATCCGTCCGCCATCGCCGCGTCGCGGTAGAGCACCGCCGGCTCGGCGGCGAAGCGCTCGTCCGGTGGCGGCGGCTTCCACCAGCCGACCGAGAGCAGCATCTGCACGAAGACGCCCCCCGTCGGCGAGGGCCAGATGCGCTGCGGGGTGCGGTGCGTGGCACCGGAGAGCACGTACTCGTCGTGCGTCGCGCCGTACGGATCGGTGAAGACGTGCAACTCCTCGGTGTCGGTCCACAGCAGCGCCCGGGCGTCGGGAGTGAGGAACACCTCGTAGGACGAGCCGGGCAGGAAGCGGTGCGGCGACGGGGGTCGCGCCGCGAGGCGGTCGCTGACCAGCGCGATCATCAGCAGGCAACTGGCGCCCAGCGTCATCACCCCGGCGGTGCGCAGGAAGCGCGCGCCTGGCGCCGTCGGCTGCGCCGGGACCCGCCAGGCCACCAGCAGGGCGAGGGCGAGCGTCGCCGCGGCGATCGGCACGAAGCGATGCAGCGGGCTGACGACCTCCGGGTAGTCGTGCTGGAAGACGATGCCGAACCCGACGCCGAAGCAGAAGCCGACGGTCAGCACGATGCTGGCGAGGATCGACCAGCGTCGCCAGCGCACCAGCAGTGCGGCCAACGCCACCGCGAGCGGCACCGACAGCAGGCCGGAGGCGTGGTGCATCACGTAGATCGCCAGGCACGACAGGGCGACCAGGCGCGCGCTCTCGACGAACAGCAGCAGCGCGACTACCGCGGCGACGACGGTGCGCGTCGGGCGCCAGAGCAGCGCCAGCGCGACCAACGGCAACGCCAGGTAGCCGCGCCGGACGATGAGCAGGTCGATCGGCTCGAAGATCACGCCGAGCCCGGTCCCCATGACGTTGACCACGATCCACTCGGGCAGGAACACCACGCCGGGAGCCCAGCGGGCGGCGAGCCAGTGGCCGACCAGCGTCAGGTAGGCGATGGCGGCACCGAGCAGGGCCCCGTCGCCCACCAGTCGCTCGAACCGCGCCAGCACCGCGGCGGAAGCTCTCAGCCAGCCTGCGACCAGTCAAGCCGCCGCGACTTCCCGCTTCATATCGCGCGGCGGATCCGCGTATGATCGGCGACGCGCGTCGATTGCGCCGCGCGCCCGCGTATCACGATGCCGCCGCGTTCATCGTCCTCCGAGCCCGCCGCGCGGCGCCGGCACGCGCTCGCCGGCCTCCTCTTCGCCGTCCTGGTGGTCGCCGCCGTGCTGTGGCCGGCCACGCTGGTGCTGCCGCCCTACCTGGCCCTGCAGACGCTGTTCCGCCACGTCATGTATCCGTTGCTGACCGGCGAGGCGGGCGCCCAGCCCTTCCCGCACGCGCCGGGCGTCTACTTCCTGGTGGTCACGCCGGCGATCATCACCCTGGTGTTCCTGCTGGTGCGCGGCGTCGTGCGCGCGCTGCCGCCCGGCACCTACATCCTGCGCGCCGCCAAGGCGTTCGGGCTGATGGTGCTGGCGATGTACATCCTGAACTCCGGCGTGCAGGGCGGCCTGGGGATCCCGCTGGCGCTGGTCTACGCCGTGCTGCTGGCGATCGTCTGCTGGCGCGCGCAGCCGGCCGAGTGGGCGCGCCGCCTGTTGACCGCGGTGGTCTGGGCCGGCGCCGGCTTCCTGCTCGCGTCCGGCGCCATCCTGCCGCTCAGCAGCGGCGTGCCGCGCTTCGATCTGCAGCGGCTGCACAGCCTCTACGGCTATCTCTGGATGGCGGCGGTGGGGGTCTACCTGGTCGGCCACATCGCGCACTACGAGGCGAAGCGCGAGACCGCGTCGCGCAACTGGGGCTACCTCGCGGCGGCGATCCTGGCGGCGGCGGCGCTGACCGGGCTGGCGCGGCTGCATGCCGGCGGCGAGACCTCCGCCTCCGGGCTGTGGCCGCACGTCGTCACCGGTGTCGCCGCCTGCCTGGCGACCGCCGTCCACGTCGGCGGCAGCTGGCGGCGGCGCGGCCTGCGCATGCGGCTCGGTCCGGCGCCGAGCACCGGCGCCTTCGTCCTCGCCTGCCTGGGGCTGGGCCTGCTGCTGCCCGGGCTGCCGCTGGCGCTGCTCGACGCGCGGCCGCCGGCGCTGCCCGCCATCGACCGCGAGGCGTTGCGCGCGCCGCCCGAGCCCGGCGCCACCGCCAGCGGCCCGGACGGCGCCGGGCTGGCGGCGCAGCTGGTCAGCCTGCACGCGGCGCCGGTCAGTTGCGGCGGCAACGGCGGCTGCCACGTCGACACGCAGGCGCAGTGGGAGCGCTCGGCGCATCGCCATTCGGCCAACGCCGCCTATCGCCAGACGGTGCGGCTGCTGATCGAGGAGCAGGGCATCGAGCGCGCGCGTCTGTGCGCCGGCTGCCACGACCCGGTGCCGCTGCTGGGCGGGCGCATCGTCGCCGGCTCCGGCTATCCGTTCGCCGAGTCGGAAGGGGTGAGCTGCGTCGTCTGCCACTCGATGCAACCCGGCATCGAGGCGCGCAACGGACACTACGTCGTCGCCCCCTCCGCCACCGCCACCGGCAGCCTGAGGGACCCGTTCACCGCCTATATGATGATCGAGCTGTACCGCGACCAGCACCGCGCCGATCACCTGCCGGTCTCACTCAGCGACAACAGCATGTGCGCCTCCTGCCACAACCTCACCACCGAGCACCTCGTACTGCGCCGCACCTTCGACGAATGGCGCGAGGGCCCCTTCGGCCCGCACGGCGCGCAGAGCCGCAACTGCGTCGGCTGCCACATGCCGCCGATCGGCGAGACCTACCTGGGCTTCTTCAAGCTGCGCGACCATCGCATGCCGGCGGCCAACGTCGCGCTGGCGCCACTGCGCGGCGAGAGCGGCGAGCTCGAGCGCGCCTTCATCGCCGCGGCGTTGGAGCTGCAGGCGTCGGTGGCGGCGAGCGCCGACGGCTTCCGGCTCGACCTCCGACTGACCAACGCGCGCGGCGGCCACGAGTTCCCCACCGCGCCGCGCGACCTGCTCGACTACTGGGTCGAAGTCCAGTTCGAGGGCGGCGGGCGCCAGTCCGACTGGCAGCGCGTCGACCGCGCCGGGTTGTTCCCCGAGCAGTTGATCTCGGCGCAGGGCGACGTGCTGACCCGCCACGAGATCTGGCGGGCAGTGGAGAAGCGCGGCGGCGAGGGCATCGCGCCGGGCGAGACGCGCGCCTTTTCATTCGCCCTGCCGGCCGCGCCGGAGGCGGTCGAGCGGATCAACGTCCGCCTCATGCACCGCCGCTACCGTTCGCCCTTTCTCGACTTCCTGCGCCCCGATCCGAGCCAGCTGGCGACCGCGCCGGTGGAGATCCTGCGCGTCGGCGCGAGCTGGCCGGCGGCAGATCTCGCCAGCCGCTGAGCCGGCGATCTTACGTTGCAGGCCGCGCGGCGCGGCTGGTACGGTCGCCGGCGGGGAGGCGTGCGCCACCCCGGTCCGATGACCGATCGACTCGCCTCCGTGCCCGACCTCGACGCGGTGCCGCCGCGCGGCGTCTTCCACACCGACCGCTACACCGCGCCGGCGTTTCTCGAGCTGGAGCGCGCGCGCGTCTTCGGCCGCACCTGGATCGTCATCGGACGGGAATCGGACGTGCCACACCCCGGCGATCGCCTGCCGGTCGAGGAGTTGGGCGAGTCACTGTTCGTCGTGCGCGGCGACGACCGGCACGTGCGCACCTTCCGCAACACCTGCCGCCACCGCGGCACGCGACTGGTGGCGCGTGCCTGCTCGGCGCGCCACATCACCTGCCCCTACCACGGCTGGAGCTACGCCCTGGACGGGCGCCTGCTCGGCGTCCCCAAGCTGAGCGGCTTCGATGCGCTGCCGAAGCCCGAGCTCGGCCTGCTGCCGGTGCGCACCGAGTGTTGGGCGGGCTTCGTCTGGATCACCTTCGACCCCCAGGCGCCGCCGCTGGTCGAGTACCTCGGCGAGCTCGCCGAGCGACTACCGCCCTACCGGCTCGAGGAGATGCGGCCGCTGCTGCGCCGCAGCTGGACGCTGCCCTGCAACTGGAAGTCGGTGCTCGATCAGGCGACCGAGTCGTACCATCTGCCGATGGTGCACGGCGCCTCGATCGCCCGGGTGATCGACACGCTATCGACCTTCCACGGCCTCTACCCGCATCACCTGCAGACCATTCCGATCGCCGACTACGGCTGGCGCGCCTGGCTGGACCGCTCGAGCACCCCGGCCGACCTCGCGGTGACGCCCGAGCAGCTGCGGCTGTTCCACAAGTACGTCATCTTCCCGAACACGCTGATCAACGTGATGCCGTATCATCTGACTGTCTTCCGCGTCTTCCCGCTGACGCCCGACACCTGTCGCTTCCACTACGAGTTCCACCTGCGCCGCCGCCCCGGGCTGATCGGCCGGCTGCGCGGCTGGGCGACGCTGCTCGCCTCGCTCTACATCCTGCGCGAGGACTTCGGCGTGCTGCTGCCCTTCCAGTCGGGCCTGCATGCCGCCGCCGACCGGCGCATCTGGTTGCATCGCGAGGAACGCCCGCTGGAGTACTTCCACGCCGTGGTGGACGACTACCTCGACCGCGCGCCGCCGCCCGCCTGAACCCAGCCGCGCCGCTATTTACCTTGATCTTCGCGGCGACGGGCTAGTAGATCGGGGGGAACCATTGGGGGGAGCAGCGCGAGGAGCCGCTTGCGGCGCTCGGCGCGAACGATCGATGCCAGACACAGGCGCCAGCCAGGCCAGCCGCGCGAACACGGGCGCGACGTCGGCCGCCCGCCCGTCCACGCTGCTCCTCTATCTCTCGGTCGAGGACGAGTGGGAGCGGCTGAAGACCCTGCAGCAGATCCAGCGGCGGCCGTCGCTCGGCATGCAGTACCTGATGGCGGCGCTGCAGCGCGACGGCTATCCGTTCGAGTATCGCGACCAGGTCATCCAGGACTTCGGGCTGGACGACGTCATCCGTACCGTCGTCGAGGGCGGCCACGACGTCGTCGGCATCCACTGCAACGTCGTGTACTACCGCAAGGTCTGCCGCTACGTTGCCGCGCTGAAGGAGCGCACCACGGCGCGCGTCGTCGTCGGCGGGCCGGGCGCCTCGATGGCGGCCGAGCTGCTGGCCGCCGGCGCCGACTGCGTGGTGCACGGTGAGGCGGAATTCCGCCTCACCGCGATCATCGAGGGCGTGCTCGGTCGCGGCGACCTGGCGCGCATCAACGGCATCGCCTACCGGCTGCCCGACGGCAGCGCGCGCGAGACGCCGCCGGCGGCACAGATCGCCGATCTCGACGCCCTGCCCTTCCCGTACCGACCGCCGGAGCTGGTGCCGCTGTACGGCGAGGAGGTCAACCCGGTCTCGCACCGCCCCAACGTCAGCATCATGGCGTCGCGCGGCTGTCCGTTCCGCTGCAGCTTCTGCAGCTCGCACGAGGTGTGGGAGGCGAAGGTCCGCACCCGCTCTCCCGCCAATGTGCTGGACGAGATCGCGCAGGTGCTGGCGCGCTGGCCGGACGCCTACTTCACCTTCGTCGACGACATCTTCGGCCAGAGCGCCAGCTGGATCGAGCAGTTCTGCCGGCTGGTGATCGAGCGCCGCCTGCGCTTCAAATGGTTCTGCATCCTGCACCCGCTGTGCTTCCCGAAGAAGCGCGAGGTGCTGTTCCCACTGATGAAGGCGGCGGGCTGCAACTGCATCTCGTTCGGCGCCCAGTCGAGCTCGCCGCAGATCCTCGAGAACATCCGCCGCTACCCGCACGAGCCGCGCGAGCTGGCGCAGGCGATCGCGCTCTGCAAGGCCAACGACATCGTCGTCATCATCACCTACATCTTCGGGCTGCCCGGCGACACGGTCGAGACGCTGGAGGAGAACGTCCGCTTCGCGTTGGAGCACCGCCCGCACCTGGCCGACTTCCATCCGCTCGGCGTGCTGCCCACCTCGCACATCGACCGCGAGTACCGCGGCCAGAACAAGCAGATCACCGCCCTCTCGCAGGACGAGATCGAGCGCCACTGCGCCACCGCCTTCCGGCGCTTCTACCTGCGCCCCAGCGCCGCGTGGCAGCTGCTCGGCACGCTGCTGCGCGACGACCCGCGCCACCTGCTGAAGCTGTGGGCCCCGGTGCGCAAGGCGTTGCAGCTGATGCTGCCGCAGCGCGAGTTCCAGCATCCGCTCTCGTCGGCGCAGCCGGCGCGCGGCGCCGCCCTCGAGCTGCCGGTCCAGTCGGCGCTGCCGCCGGCGCCCTGACCAACCTCCATCATGCCGTCCCCGCAACGCGTCTATTTCTGCATCGCCCCCCTCTGCCTCGAACGGCAGGTGTTGCCACCGCGCCACCCGCCGCTGTTCGCCGCCTACGCCATCGCCGCCATCAAGGCGGCGGGCCACCAGGTGTTGGTGCGCGATCTCTACCACCGCGTCGTGCCGCTCGCGCAGGTGGTCGACGAGGCGGCGGCGTTCCGGCCCGATCTGATCCTCGTCGTCCCCGAGGATCTCGACCGCAAGTCGCCGATCGCCGAATCGCACAAGCTGGCGCGGGCGCTGAAGCAGCGGCTGCCCGACGTGCCGCTGGCGCTGAGCGGCAGCAGCAGCCGGCCGCACTTCAGCAAGGCGCTGGAGGACAATCCCTGCATCGACTTCGCCTGGCTGGGCGAGATCGACGACGCGGTGCCGCAATGGCTCGCCGCGACGCCGGCGGAGCGGCCCGGCCTGCCCGGCGTCCTGTCGCGCGGCGACGGCGGCATCCGCTTCAACGGCGTCACCGCGCCGAAGGATCTCGACCACCTGCCGTGGCCCGACTGGGAGGCGGTGCACTTCACCGACTACAAACAGGCGCCGCACCGCCGGCGCGCCCGGCTGTCCTACATCATCGTCACCAGCCGCGGCTGTCCGTACCGCTGTACGTTCTGCGAGGAGGTCACCTACTTCGCCGCCGTCCCCTGGCGGCAGCGCAGCGTCGACAACGTGCTGCGCGAGATGCGCGAGGTGATGCAGCGCTACCCCGACGTCGAGTTCTCGTTCCAGGATCCGGTCTTCGGCCTGAAGAAGGACTGGACGCTGGAGTTCTGCGAGCGCCTGCAACGCGAGCTGCCGCGCGTCGCCTGGGGCGCCATCACCCGCGCCGACCTGTGCACGCCGGAGCTGCTCCGCGCGATGAGCGCCGCCGGGTGCTACAACATCCTCTGCGGCCTCGAGTCGGCGAGCGAGCAGACGCTGCGGTCGGTGAAGAAGTTCCACATCACCAACCAGGTGGCGCGCGACTTCGTGCGGATGGCGCACGAAAACGGCATCGAGGTCACCACGTCGTTCATGATCGGCCTGCCGAACGAGACGCCGGCCGACGTGCGCAAGACGGTCGACTTCGCCATCGCGCTCGAGCCCGACTACGCGCAGTTCATCGTGCACAAGCACTTCGCCGAGACGCGCGAGTACGAGGGCCTCGGCACCTACGAGGACGAGTGGGACTTCACCCCGCAGGACATGCTCGGCCCGATGTTCATCCCGCACAGCTTCAAGAACAAGGGCGAGCTGCGCCGCGAACAGTGGCGCGCCTACCGGCGCTTCTACCTGCGCTGGGGGTACATCTCGCGCCGGCTCGGCGACATGCTGCGACCCGGCCAGCTGCAGCGCTACCTGGAAGCAGTGCCGATCCTCGCCGGCATGGCGTGGAACGCGGCGCGCCAGCGCGCCGCGCACGCGCCGCTCGGCATCGCGCGCCATCCGCAGTAAATCGGCGCGACGCGACCGACTCCTCGCCGCCTCGCTGACGATGCGATGGTGATTTTTTCCTTGCCGTTGCTAACAGAAAGTGCGATAGGTGCGCGTACAGGAAGCGTCTTTGAGAACCGCGTGTCAGGGGGGAACAGCATGTTGAATTGGCGGCCGTCTCCGAAGCCTCGTCCCATTCCGCGTCCGGCTCCCCAGCCGAACGAAGGGTAACATTCCCGGGATCGTGCGTGTTGCGCTGACCGAATGGCTCAGCGCCGCGCACGAAACACCCGCCGAGGTGCCTGTCGTGGCGACGGCGCCTCAGTTCCGATTCGCAGCGATGCGGGGTGTTCCCTGCCCCGCGCGATGACGGTCGACGACTCCCTCCGGCAGGTCGAGGCGCTGTACGCCGCCTGCCAGTCCGATCCCGGACAGTGGAACATCCTGCGTGCCGAGCAGGAATGGGCGCTGTACGGCGACGCGTGTGATCCGCTCTCGCCGTCCGCGCCGGAGCGGGCGCTGAAGGCGCTGCAGCGCGAGATCTACCTGGACGTCTGGGGCGCCGCGCTCGCCGGCGTCCCGTCCGCGGCGCGCGTCATGGTGGCGGGCGGCGGCACCGGACGCTTCGCGCAGGTGCTGGCGCAGCGCGGCTGGCGGGTCGAGCTGGTCGATGCGAGCCCGCACGCGGTGCGGCGGGCGCGCCACCATCTCGGTGCCGCGGTAGCGGCGACGGTCGGCGACCTCGCCCGGCCCGAGACGTTGGCGGCGCAGGCGTACGACCTGGTGTTGGCGGTCGAGGTGCCCTGTTACGCGACCGATCCGGCGCTGATGATGCGGCACCTGCATGCCGCCCTGCGCCCGGGCGGCACGCTGCTCTTCTCGGTCGAAGCGCGGCCCGGCGCGCTGTTGGCCGACCGCGACCTCGCCTCCCCGGAGGCGGCGCGCGCCGTGCTCGACCACGGCGTCATCACCCTCCCCGGGCTCAAGCACGTGCACTACTACACGCGCGCCGAGGCGGGTGCGCTGGCGACGCAGGCGGGCCTGACCGTGCTGGGGGTCGAGGGGGTGTGCTACGTGCCGGACGGCCCGTTCGGCGCCATGGTCGACGCGGCGCGCCTCGACGACCCGACCCACGCCGAGCAGTTGACCGCCGTCGAACGGCGCTGTCGCGAGGATCCGGTTCTGCGCGAACTGCCGCGCGCCTGGGCCGTGCACGCCCGCAGGTAGCCAGTTCGATTGGCCAGGCTGCGTCGCACCGTGTAGAACCCGTATCGATTCGCTTTCGTTGCGCCATCGACCATCACCGCAAGGAGGTTCCGAGTGACTCGTCGCGCCGCAGTGTTGATGCTTCCCGCTTGCCGCACGCTGGTCGCCGTCGCCGGGCTGCTGTGCCTCGCCGCCGCCCGCGACGTGCACGCGCAAGCCCCCACGGCCGTGGCGGCCACCGACGCAGCCACGCCGGCGGCGGCGGAGTCGCCCACCGCCGACGCAACGGATGTGTGCGGGGCGGCCGTGAAAGCACTCGGCAACGGCGACTCGAAGCCGCTCAAGGCACTGCCGCCCGCGCTCGCCGACCGACTGACCGCCGGGCAGAAAGCGGCCGAGGCGTTCACCTGCCTGGCGGTGGCGGAGGGCAGCGCCAAGTCCTGCGACAGGTTGCCGCAGAGCAGCCGCGCCGCATGCGAGGAGCGCACCAAGTTCCTGCTCGGGCTGAAGTCCGCACCGAAGGAAGCGCTCAAGGCGCAGATCATCCACACCATCTGCCTGCAGGAGGGCTCGAAGGAGGACTGCGCCAAGCTCAAGCAGGCGATCGCGACGCGCAACCCGGCCGCCTGCCAGCAATTGTCGCAGGCCGACGGCGCCTGGGGTCGCGAGGGGCTGTGCGCGGCGCTGGCGAGCGGCGACGCGGCCAAGTGCAGCGTCGTCCCGGAGGGCGAGAAGCGCGACACCTGCGCCGCGATGGCGACCGACGACGCCAAGCGCTGCCCGAAGGGCAGTGCCGACTGCGTCGCGATGGTCGGCAACTTCGCCGTGCTCAGCAAGGGCGGGCTCGACGGCGAGGGCCTCGACCCGACCACCGCGGCCCTGCGCCAGGGTCGCAAGGCCTGCGCGCCGCTGCTCGAGGGCCTGGCGGACGCCTGCAAGTGAGGCGGCGCCGACGCGGCGCGCCTAGGCGTTGTACCAGGCCGGTTCGGTGAGGCCGCGGAACGCCTCGCACTCGGCCGGGTTCTTGAACTGCAGCAGGTCCTTGATCGTCATCTTGCCGAGCACCAGCAGCCACCAGATGTACATGCGGCGGGTGTAGTCGCCGCGCCCGATCAGGCCGCGCAGGAACCACGGGACGCTGACGAACTGCTTGCTGCAGTCGAACAGCGCCTGGTCGATCTCGTCGAGGCTCAGCGTCTCGGTCTCCATCACCGGCGTCGACCAGTCGTAGTTGAGGAAGTCGTCGGCCTTGATCCAGCCCGCCTTGATGGCATCGCGCCACAGGCGCGTCCCCGGCACCGGGGTGAGCGGATGGAAGCCGGCGTAGTCGGGCTTCAGCGACTTGGCGTAGGCACCCTGCGCGAGGATGGATTCGCGCGTGTCGTTGCGCAGGCCGACCAGGAACGTCGTCTGCACGAAGATGTGCGGGTACTTGGTGCGCAGCAGGTTGAGGCACTGGCGGATGGTGTTCTCGCTCTGGAAGCCCTTGTTGAAGCTCTTCAGCTCGTCGTCCGAGAGGCGCTCGACGCCGATGGCGGCGTGGATGAGCCCGGCGCGCACCAGCTTCTCGAAGACGCCGAGCTTCTCGTCGCGCAGGATGAGGTCGGCGCGCAGGAAGGCGTAGAACTGGAACTTCAGGCCGCGGCGCAACACCGCGTCGGCGAACGCGTCGCACCACTTCGGGTCGACGTTGAAGGTGTCGTCGACGAAGACGAAGTACTTCTTGCCGAAGTCGCGTTGCAGGAACTCGAGCTCGTCGAGCGTCTTCTCGACGCTCTTGGTGCGCCAGCGCGCCACCAGCTTGACCTCGCCGTTGGCGTCGATCTTCTGCTCGGCCATGTTGATCCAGAACGCACAGTAGTCGCAGGCCGAGGGGCAGCCGCGGCTGTGATGGATGGTCGAGCCGTTGGCGGCGAAGAGGAACTTGGAGTTGCCGTACTTGTGCATCGGCAACAGGTCGTAGGCGGGGCGCGGCAGCGTATCGAGATCGGCGATCAGCTTGCGATCGGGGGCGCGCACCACCTCGCTGCCCTTGCGCGCCGTGACCCCGGCGACCGTCCACGGCTGCGGCTGCGTCTTCTCGAGTTCCTCCAGCAGGACGCGAAAGGTCTCCTCGCCCTCGCCGCGCACGATGCAGTCGAACGCCGGCGCGTCGTGTTTGCCGTTCAGGTACCAGGAGTCGAGAAAGGCGAAGTGGGTCCCGCCGACGACGGTGCGGATGCCGGGGTCGATCTCCTTCACCAGGCTCATCAGCTTGACCACTTCGTGTGAGTACACGGCGTGGTTCTCGCCGGCGGCGACGACGTCGGGGCGGGTCTGGCGCAGCCGCGCCTCGAGCGACTTCCAGCCCATCTTCATCGGCAGGCAGTCGAGGATCTCCACCTCGTGGCCAGCGGCGCGCGCCACCGCGGCCAGCGCCGGCGGCGCCTGCGGCACCATGAAGTTGTCGTAGTCGTTGATGAACGCCCAGTAGAGCCGGGGCGGCTGTACGATCGTGATGCGCATAGAGCGGGGCCGTGCCTCAGGTGGCGTAGAGCGCCCAGAAGCCGCGCAGCGCGTCCATCGGCGACAGCGTGCGGATCTTCACCAGATGGCGCCAGACGGTGGACGGGCGGGCGTAGACGCGCCGGAAGGCGCGCCGGTGCATGCGGATGACGTCGTCGACGGTCATCCCCTCGGGCAGGTACACGGGCGGATTGTCGCGCGTCGGATAGCTGGTGTAGCGGCTCCACTGCTCGGCGCCCTGCAGCTTCCCGGCGGCTTTCAGCGTGGTGTAGTCCTGTGTGCCTGGATACGGCACGAAGACGGTGAACTTGGCGAAGTCGGGCGCCACCTCGCGCGCCAGGTCGATGGTGCGCTCGATCGAGGCCGGCGTATCGCCCGGCACGCCGACCATGAAGAAGCCGACCGTCTGCACGCCGACCTTGCGGCACAGCGCGATCGCGTCGCGGCTCTCGTTGACGACGAACTTCTTCTTCAGGCTCAGCAGGACCTCGTCGTCGCCGACCTCGATGCCGAACATGACGCGGCGCAGGCCCGACTCGTAGCAGCGGCGCAGCATCTCCTCGTCGAGCAGGTCGACGCGCGTCTCGGTCACCCAGCTGACCTTGCGATGCAGGCCGCGGCTGATCAGCTCGTCGGCAAAGGCGAGGCCCTCGGCGCGGCTGATCGGGAAGATCGGGTCGACGAACGCCACCTGCTTCATGCCGAGCGACTCGTGCAGCCACTCGATCTCGTCGACGATGTTGCGCACCGAGCGCTTGCGGCGGCGCGGCCCCATGACGTGCAGCGAGCAGAAGGTGCAGCGGTACGGGCAGCCGCGACTGCCGCAGATGAGCGTCGCCGGCGACGCCACCTGGGCGAACTTGAAGAGGCCGTAGTGCTGCATCGGGAACAGGTCCCAGGCGGGGAACGGCAGCGAGTCGAGATCCTCGATCTGCGGCCGCTCGGCGGTGCGCACGATCTGCTCGCCGCGCCGGAAGCTGATGCCGCGGATCTGCGCGTAGTCGGTCTTGTCGACCACGGCGCGATCGATGTCGACGATGGTGTCTTCCGCCTCGCCGTGCACGACGATGTCGGCCAGCCCCTCGCGCAGGATGTCCTCGGCGAACAGGTCGGCGTGGATGTTGCCCATCACGATGACCGAGTCGGGGCTCGCCGCGCGGATCGCGCGCGCCTGCTGGAAGACCTCGGTGGCGCAGGGCGTCACCACCGGCAGGCCGATGACGTCGGGGCGCTGCTGGCGCGCGGCGCGCGCGGCTCCCTCGGGACCGCCGCGGCCGATGAACGCGTCGTAGACCGCCACCTGCCGATCGCGCTGCCGCAAGCGCGCCGCCAGCAACGCGAGGCCGATCGGCGGCATGGCCGTGAGCAGCCCCTTGAACCGCCCGTTGGCCGTCTCGATGCTCGCGGTCGGATTGATCAGCAGCGTCGCCATGTCCCCCCTCGGTCCAATCCGTTCTGCCTGGGGCCCGCCGCCACCGCGGTGCGGTCCGACCGTGCCCCTTTCCAGTACCCCGGCGATTCCGGGGTGTCGAGCCGTCGCGCCTCGCCACTTCAGAACCGTCCAGCGCCAGCCTTACGTCGGCCGTTCACCATTTGTCCACGCATTGATCGCGCCCGCCGGCGGCGAGTTTCCTTGAGGAACGGACCGCGGCGGTGGTAGCACCAGCGCATGGGGGTGATCGTGGGGAGCGGCCGCGCGGCACCGGCGAGCGCCGCGCCGGGCAAGTCGCAGGCCGCCGCCGGCAGCCCCGGCCTGCCGGCGCTGTGGTCGCGCGAATGGCTGGCCTTCGTCTGGAGCAGCCTGCCCGGCCTCGCCCTCGCCGCCGCGGCCGCCAGGGGAGCGATCTCCGAGTCGCTGGCGCTGGGGCTGTTCGCGGTCAGCTTCGTCGGACTCAACCTGATGCACATGGGCGCCACCTGGGCGCGCGTGTACGTGCGGCCGGGCTGGCGAGTGAACCCGCTCGAGCGCCTCGCGGTCCCCTGCGGCCTGGCGGCGTTCGCGATCTCGTTCGAGGCGGTCGGCGGCGGCGCCCTGCTGCTCGCCGCCCAGTACTTCATCAGCTTCCACCACGCCCTGATGCAGAACTACGGCATCGCGCGCGCCGCGCAGCGGCGCGACGGCCGCCGGCTCGACGGCCGCCTCGACCTCGCCGCCTGCCTGCTGCTGCCCGGCGCCGCGCTGCTCTACCGCGCCAGCGCCGTCTGCGGGCTGTACAACGACGCGCCGGTGCCGGCGGTGCCGATGCTGGTGATCCAAGCGCTGGCCGCCGCCGGCGTGGCGGCGCTCGGCCTGTACGCCTGGCGCGAGTGGCGCGCGATGCGGCACGGCGAGCGGGTGAACCCGATCGGCCTCGGGCTCTTCTTCGGCACCAACCTGATCTGGTCGGCGCTGCTGATCGCCGACGCACACCCGGCGATCCCGCTCTTCGCCCTCGCCTCCGGCCACTACCTGCAGTACGTCTACTTCGTGCGCCGCGTCGAGGTGCGCGACCGCCCGGCCGGCGCCCACCATCCGCTGCGCGCCCGGCTGCAGACGGCGCTGCGCGGCTCGCCGCTGCAGTATGCCGTCGCGCTGCTGGTGATCGCCGTGCCGGTGACCGTGCTGCTGACCCTGGTCTCGATCGGCCTGCGCGAGCTCGCGCTGTCGGCCGGGCTGCGCCCCGACACGGCGCTGGCGATGCCGCCCTGGGCGGCGGCCATGCTCGGCGTCAACCTCGAGCACTACTGGCTCGACCGGCGCATCTGGCGCAGCCCGAAGCCGGTCGCCGCATAGGCGCGGCCGCACCCCCCGCGCCGCGCGGCGATGGTCGCCGCGGCTACGGCGCCGGCGGCGCGGCCGGCAGGTCGGCGAGCGGGATGCGCACGACGCCCAGGTTCGACGTCACCAGCAGCGCCTGTCGGTCGCGACTGAGCTCGATGCCGCGGACGAAGCGGCCGGCGAACCAGCGCCGCACGACGCGGCCGGCGTCGACGTCGAGCGCCACCACGTCGCCGCGCAGGAAGTTGGCCAGGTAGAGCAGCCCGCGCTGCGGGTCGCGCGCGACGTAGCGGATGCAAATCTCGATCGGGATGCGGCGCAGGACGGCGCCGGAGTCGTAGTCGACGACGTCGAGCAGGCCGAGCGACGCGTCGGCGACGTAGACGCGCCGCGCGTGCGCATCCCAGTCGCAGCCCCACACCATCGACAGCCAGGCCGACGGTCCGCCGCCGAGCGGGCGAATCGCGAACGGGTCGCCGCGGAAGGCGACCGACAGAAAGGGCTCGCCGTCCAGGCTGCGCAACGGCCCGGCGGCGAAGCAGATGACGCCCTCCCGCTGCGCCGCGTCGTAGCGCACGTCGCCGGGAATGATCGGCGCCGGCACCGCGTCCAGCACCGCGCCGTCGGACAGGCGCACCGGGCGCATCACCTCGCCCTCGTCGGTGAGCAGGCCGACCAGATCGCCGCGCGGGTCGTAGAACAGCTCGCCGCTGCTCTCCGGCACCAGCACCCGCGCCAGCGGCTGCAGCGGCGCGCGGCGCGGCAGGACGAACAGCGCGCCGCGCTCGCCGCGCGGGCCCTTCTGCTGCCAGGCGGCGACCAGCAGGCGGTCGTGGTCGGGCGCCTCGATCAGCCCCTGCGCCTTGCCGTCGCCGAAGCAGGCCGGCGCCGCGCCGTTCAGCGGCACGTCGCAGATGATGCCGGGCAGGCGATCGGCGACCGCTCGCCCGGGCGGATCGAAGCCGCCGATGCCGCGCTGCGTGGTGATCACCAGGCGGTCGCCCTCCGGCGCTTCCCAGGTGCGGCGCGGATAGTGGCCGATGCGCAGCACCTCGCCCGGCTGGCACTGGCGCAACTCCTCGGTGGTCTCCACCAGCAGCGTCAGGCCCGCCGCGCGCACCGCCAGGTAGTCGTCGCAGCGCACGACGCCGTCCTCGCGCTGCCAGCCGATCAGGCAGGCGACGATCCAGACGCCGAGCGGCAGCGCCGTCGGCAGGCGGAAGCGCGCGCGCGCCGGCAGGGCGCCGCCGACCGCGAGCAGCGCCAGCGCCGCGACCGCCCAGCGCAGCGCCGCGGTCGTGGTCCAGGCGAGCAGCGTCCCCAGGCCGAGCGCGATGTAGAGCCAGGCCAGGTGGCAGAGCACCAGCGGCGCCACCGCCAGGGCGCGCAGCCACGGGGCGCGCGCCCGCATCGCCAGCAGCGCCAGCCCGGCCAGCCCGGCGATCAGCACCGCCAGCTGCGACAACTCGGCGCCCGACTGCACCCAGGAGAACGCCAGCCCGGCGCCGAGCGCGAACAACCCCAGCGCCGCGCCGCACGCCAGCCACCCGCTGGTCGGCGCCGGCGCCAGCAGGCGCAGGACGATTCCGGCTAGGCGCCGCACCGGCGTGCCCGCTCGGTCGCGCGCCGGGGGCGCCGCGTCACGCGCCGCCGGCCG
>JANRJF010000124.1:0-2555 GCA_033764095.1 Deltaproteobacteria bacterium
CCGAACGCGGGCGACGGCAGGACGAGCCCGCTCAAGTCGCCCTTCGTGCGCGGCTTCAGCATGTCGGCGCAGGAGAAGGAGGACATGCTCGCCGCCCTCCGCAGCCTCACCGACACGCGCTTCGTCACCAACCCGCGGCACTCCGATCCCTTCCTGCCGCCGGCGTGCTCGGCCGATTGCGATCTCGACCAGGAGGCGTCGATGGAGGACGTGCGCGACGCGCTCGCGGTGGCGTTCGAGACCGCATCGCTGGCGCGCTGTGTCCCCGGCGACACCAGCGGCGACGGCGCGATCACGGTCGACGAGCTGGTGGCCGCGGTGGCGGGACTTCACGGGGGCTGCGAGTGATCTGGAGCGCGGCGCGACGCGCCGCCCTGGCGGCGTCCGCGCGCCGCGGCTGCCGGGTGCGCGCCGGCGCCGGTCCAGGGCGGCGCTTCGCGCCGCACTCCAGGTTGATCCTCTGCGTGCTGCTCGCGCTCGCCGCTCCGGCGTGGGCGCAGCACGACCACATCGCGGTCTACTCGACCGAGGACGGCGGCGGCGACCTGGTGCTCGACTGGGACTTCGAGAAGCAGGTCCAGACGTTTCCGACGCTGTGCGCCGGCGGTCTCTGTCTCTACAGCACAATCAACCCCGCCTTCCTCTCGGCCGAGCAGGACGACGCGCAGCACGGCCTCTTCGCCCTCGACGAGGGCACGGCGGTCAGCATCGAGATCGTGGCGGCGGATTCCACCCTGACGCTCAACGTCGACGGTGCGCGCCTCAAGCAGGCGGGCGACGGCGCATCGCTGGGCGCGGCGCCGTTCCACAACCATCCCTCGTGGCAGGTGGTGGCGGCCGAGGGGGTCGAAGGCGACTTCGCCATCGCGTACAAGGTTCGCGCCCCGGGAAGTGCGTACGGCGACTCGGCGGAGTACGCGTCGGTGGTGACGAATCGCGCCCAGGCGCAGCCGACGCCGTGCCCGGACGTCCTCTGCCCGGGCGACTGCGACGACGACGGCGAGGCGACCGTCGCGGAGCTGGTGGAGGCCGTCGAGCTGGCTCTCGCCGACGGCAGCATCGAGAGCTGCCGCGTCCTCGATGCGAGCGCCGACGCGGCGATCACGGTCGACGAGCTGGTGCGCGCGGTCGCCGCGTCGCTCGACGGGTGCCCGGCACAGCTGCCGGCGACGCTGGCGGAGATCCAGTCCACCATCTTCACGCCGACCTGCGCCATCACCACCTGCCACAACGCCGCCGCCGCCGCGGGCGACCTGGTGCTGGCCGCGGGCGCGTCGCACGCCGAGCTCGTCGGCGTCGCGCCCGACATCGCCGCCGCCGGCGACGCCGGTCTCCTGCGCGTCACCGCCGGCGATCCCGACTCGAGCTTTCTCTACCGCAAGCTCGTCGGCCCGCGCCCGGAGTGGGGCAGCCGCATGCCGCTCAACGGCGCCTGCATGCCGGTCGAGCAACTCGACCAGATCCGCCGCTGGATCGTCGCCGGCGCGCTGCCCTGACGCCGCCCCGGCTCCACGCCGCCCCGGCACTGCTTCCTGCTACGCCGCGCTCTGCGCGCGGCTCCTTGCACCCGCGCTCGTTGCCCGCGCGGCTCCGATGTCGTGCAGGGATGAGGCCGCGTGCCGGTGCGGTCGTCCCGATTCGAGCGATGCCATGGCGCGCCGGGCGTTGCGCGCGCGCAACGGCGGTGGCCGGCGCGCAACGGCGGTGGCGTGCGCGGCCCGGCTGCGCCGACTGCCTGGGCGGATGGCACGGGCCTTGGAGAAGGGTCGTTCCACATCTCGCAGCCGGGCCCGCGGGCCCGCCACGGAAAAGGAGCGACCATGAACCTCAAGCTGATCGGACTCGTCTTCGTCCTCGCCGACTTCGTCGCGCTCACCGCCTACGCCGTCTACCACTACGGCTTCCTCGCCTTCTTCGACCTGCACGGCGCGAACGCGATCCAGATCCAGATCTTCGTCGATCTGATCATCGCGCTGGTCTTCGCCATGGCCTGGATGTCGCGCGATGCGCGCGCCCGCGGCATCTCGCCGGTGCCCTTCATCGTTCTCACGCTGCTGCTCGGCAGCATCGGGCCGCTGCTCTACCTGATCCGCCGCGAGGCGGGGGAGTCGCAGGTGGCCGTCGCGGCGGTCGCCGCGCGCTGAGGGGATGGGGCGCGGCGCCCGCGGCTTTGACTTGGACGCAGGCCGCCGCCTATGAGCGGCTGGCCAAGGAGAGCCGATGAGCCCGCGCCCCTTCTCTTGCATCGCCATCGCCCTGTTGCTGGCGAGCTGTCACGCACCCACCGCGCGCGAAGCGGCGCCGCCACGCGCGGAGGACGCGGCGCGCGCCGCCACCGCCGGCATCGACGACGCCCGCCTGCGCGCCGCCGCCGGCGAGCCGCGCAACTGGCTCACGCACGGCGGTACCTACGCCGAGCAGCGCTACAGCCCGCTCGAGCAGATCACCGCCGACAACGTCGGGCAGCTCGGCCTCGCCTGGTTCTACGACACCCACACCAACCGCGGTCTGGAGGCGACTCCCCTCGTCGCCGACGGCGTCCTCTACACCACCGG
>JANRJF010000125.1:0-6328 GCA_033764095.1 Deltaproteobacteria bacterium
TAGTCGCCGTTCAGGTTCATGGTGGCGATGACGTCGAACTCGCGCGGCCGGGTGAGCACCTGCTGCAGGGTGATGTCGGCGATCGCGTCGCGGATCATCAGCTTCTTCTTCCACTGGCCGTCGCCGTGCGTCGGCCACAGCTGCATCGCCGCCTCGATCTCGGCGCGCACCGTCGCCTGCTGCGCCGGCGTCATCAGATCGTAGCCGGGATCGACGGCGCGGGCGTTGTCCTCGATCGAGATGCCGGCGTTGCCCTCGCGGTTGCCGAGGATCCAGCTCTCGCGCTCGGTGACCACCTGGGCGCGGAAGTCACGCGTCGCCACCGCGTAGCCCCAGTCGCGGAAGGCGCCCTCGGTGAACTTCATGATGTTGCCCTTGTGCACCAGCGTCAGGCTGCGGCGCTTCTGCGTCAGCCCGTAGTCGATGGCGGCGCGCACCAGGCGCTCGGTGCCCTCGCGCGACACCGGCTTGATGCCGATGCCGGAGGTCGCCGGGAAGCGGATCTTCTTCACCTTCATCGTGCTCTCGAGGAAGGCGATGACCTGCTTGGCCTCGGCCGACTCGGCCGCCCACTCGATGCCGGCGTAGATGTCCTCGGTGTTCTCGCGGAAGATCACCATGTCGACCTGCTCCGGTCGCTTCACCGGGCTCGGCACGCCGGTGAAGTAGCGCACCGGACGCAGGCAGACGTAGAGGTCGAGCAGCTGGCGCAGCGCGACGTTGAGCGAGCGGATGCCGCCGCCGATCGGCGTGGTCAGCGGCCCCTTGATGCCGACCAGGTAGGTCTTGAACGCCTCGACGGTCTCGTCCGGCAGCCAGTTCTGCGTCTGGTTGAACGCCTTCTCGCCAGCCAGCACCTCGTGCCAGACGATCTTGCGCTTGCCGCCGTACGCCTTCTCCACCGCCGCGTCGAAGACGCGCTGCGAGGCGCGCCAGATGTCCGGCCCGGTGCCGTCGCCCTCGATGAAGGGGATGATCGGGTTGTCCGGCACCTGCAACTTGCCGCCCGCCATGGTGATCGGCTGGCCGTTGGGAACCTTGGCTGCGTTCGCCATCGCTGTCTCTCTCCTCGGAATCGGTGGGAAAACGGACAGCGCCGAGCCCTATCGCAATCGCGTCGCGAAAGGTAGCTCGGTGCGGCCGCGCACCGCCCCTGGGCCGCGCGGCGGCTAAATTGGCGCTAGCCGCTCGGCGCGACAACGCTATAGATGGCGCGTGTCAGCGGCGCAGCCAGACGCGATCGGGCAGAGCGGGAGAGTCGCGGCGACGTGGCGCATGACTCCCTCAGGCTGGCGGAGCGTTGCGCTGGCGGCCGGCGTGGGCTGCGCGCTGCTCGGCGCGGCGGTGCTGCTCGGCTGGATATTCGACATCGCCGCCCTGCGCAGCGTGCTGCCCGGCTGGGCGACGATGAAGGTCAACACCGCGCTGGCCTTCCTGCTCGGCGGCCTGGCGCTGGCGCTGTTGCAGTACCCGCCGACGCGGCGCGGCGCGATTCCGCTCGCCGCCGCGGTGTTGGCGATCGGCGGGCTGACCACCGCCGAGTACCTGACCGGGGTCGACCTGCGCCTGGACCAACTGCTGCTGCCGGTTGCCGCCCCGGTGGCGATCGTGCCGGACCTGCAGGCGGCGCTCGAATCCCCGCCGGGGCGGATGGCGCTCGCCACCGCGCTTGCCTTCGCCGCCGCCGGGCTCGGCCTGCTGCTGACCGCAGCCGCGCCGCGCCGCGCCGTGGTCGGCTACGCAGCGCGCGCCTGCGCCTATGCGGCGGTGACCATCGGCGGCCTGGCGCTCGCCGGATACGCCGTGAACGCGGACTTCCTCTACACCTGGTACGCGTTCGGCTCGGTCGCCCTGCACACCTCGTTCGGACTGATCGCGCTGGGGCTCGGGACCCTCGCCGCCGGCCAGGCGCACCCGTGGCCGCTGGTCAGCCTGCGCAGCGACCTGCGCATGGCGGCGCTCGCCGCCACCATGCTGGCGCTGGCGGCCGGCGCCACCGCGGTGGTGAGCTTCGCCGCCCTGCAGTGGGAGATCCGCCGCGCCCTGGCCGAGGGGTTGCGCTTCGCGCGCGACGAGCGCGTCGCGCGCATCGAGACGACGGTCGAGCTGCGCCGCGAACGCGGCACGATCGTCGCGACACGGACACGCCTGCTCGACGCGCTGCGCCGCCTGCGCGACGTGCCCGACGATGCCGCGGCGCACGAAGCTGTCGCCGATGTCATTCGCAGCTTCGAGCCGCATGGCTTCTCCGCCATCGCCGTCACGCTCCCGGACGGCGCGCCGCTGGCGAGCACCGGCGGGTTCGTCGAGCAGCCGGCCATGCGCGCCGCGCTCGACGGCGCGCCCGGCGCCGAGCTGTTGTGGAAGGATGGGTTCTTTCTTTCCGAACGGCTGCCGATCGCCGACGCGCGCGGGCGGCTGGCCGAGTTGCGCATCGAACAGACGCTGCCCAGCATGCTGCCCAGCCTGCTGCAGTCGGAGAGCGGCTGGGCGAGCGCCGAGTTCGTCCTCTGCCGCCTCGAGCGCGCGGCCCTGCGCTGCTTCCCGACCCGCACGCGCGACCGGCCGTTCACCCTGCCGATCACGCCGACCTCCGCCGACCAGCCGCTGCTGGTGCAGCTTGCCCTGGCGCACGGCCCGGGCTTCTACTCCGGCTTCGACTACCGCGGCAGCCGGGTGCTCGGCTATGCCGGGCCGGTCGGATCGCTCGGGCTGATGGCGACGCTCAAGGTCGATGCGGCGGAGATCTACGCCCCGCTCGGCCGCCAGTTCCTGCTCGCCATGCTGTTGGCGGCGACGCTGGCCGGCGGCGGGGCGCTGCTGGTGGCGCGCTGGCTGCAGCCGATCGCCGCGGAGCTCGAGCGACAGGTCGCGGCGCGCACCGACGAGCTGCGCCGCGCCAACGCCGAGACGCGGCGCAGCGAGGCGAACTTCCGCGCCCTGGTCGAGGCGTCGGCGCAGATCGTCTGGGTCACCGGCGCCGACGGCATGGCGAACGAGGACGCGGCCGCCTGGCGCCGCTTCACCGGCCAGAGCGTCGCGGAGTGGTCGGGGTGGGGCTGGCTGGACGCCCTGCATCCCGACGACCGCGCCGCCACCGAGGCGGCCTGGCGCGACGCCGTCGCGGCACGGCGCAGCTTCACCGCCGAGTACCGCGTGCGCCATCACGGCGGCGACTGGCGCTGGACCAGCGTGCGCGCCGCGCCGACGTACAACGACGACGGCTCGCTGCGCGGCTGGGTGGGCATGAACATCGACATCGACGAGCGCAAGAAGGCCGAGGCAGCGCTGCGCCGGTCGCACGAGGAGCTCGAGGCGCGCGTCGAGCAGCGCACCCGCGCGCTGGCCGAGGGCAACGCCGTGCTGGCCGCCAACCAGGCGCGCCTGGCCGCGGCGCTGAAGGAGAAGGAGCTGCTGGTCAAGGAGGTGCACCACCGCGTCAAGAACAACCTGCAGGTGATGACCAGCCTGCTCAACCTGCAGAGCCACACGACGCAGGCGCCGGCGGTGCTGGCGGCGCTCGACGAGGCGCGCGGCCGCCTCGCCTCGATCGGCCTGCTGTACGAGAAGCTGCATCTCGCCCCCGACCTCGGTCAGATCGGGCTCGGCGACTACCTGCGCGACGTCGCGCAGCGGGTGAGCGAACAGCTCGACCGGCCGGCCGGCCGCGTGCGCCTGACGGTCGAGATCGACCCGATCACGGTCAACCCCGACCGCGCCATTCCCAGCGGCCTGATCGTCAACGAGCTGGTCACCAACGCGCTCAAGCACGCCTTCGTCGGACGCGCCGAGGGTCGCATCCACCTGGCGGTGCGGCGCACCGGAGACGGCGGCGTGCGGTTGAGCCTGTCGGACGACGGGGTCGGCCTGCCCGCCGACCTCGACCCCTCCCACAGTCCCGGCCTCGGCCTGCAACTGGTGGCGATGTTCGCCGAGCAGCTCGATGCCACCCTGGCGGTCGACCGCGCTGGCGGGACCAGCTGGGCGATCGCCTTCCGGAGCGACGCATGACCGACCCCACCGCCAGTGCCGAGCGACGCGCCACCATTCTGATCGTCGAGGACGAACGGGTGGTCGCCAAGGATCTCGCCAACACCCTGACCGGCCTCGGCTACGACGTGGTCGGCTCGGTGAAGTCGGGACGCGAGGCGATTGACGCGGCGCAGGCGCAGCGCCCCGACCTGATCCTCATGGACATCAGTCTGCCCGGCGAGATCGACGGCATCACCGCCGCGGCCGAGATCAAGCGCGTCCTCGACCGTCCGATCGTCTATCTCACCGCCTACTCCGATGGCGAGATTCTCGTGCGCGCGCGCCAGACCGAGCCGCACGGCTACCTGGTCAAGCCGTTCCGCGGCGCCGAGCTGCGCAGCACCATCGAGATGGCGCTGTACAAGCACGCCATGGAGCGCCGCCTGCGCGAGCGCGAACAGTGGCTGGCGACCACCCTGCGCTCGATCGGCGACGCGGTGATCACCACCGATGCCAACGCGCAGGTGACCTATCTGAACCCGGCCGCCGAGACGCTGACCGGCTGGCCGCTGGGCGAGGCGAGCGGCCGCGCGGTGTCGGAGATCCTGGCCCTGCGCGACGCCGTCTCGCGGCAGCCGCTGGCCAATCCGGCGGAAGCGGCGATGCGGCGCGGCAGCGTGCAGAGCGTATCTCCCGACGCGGAACTGGTCGGCCGCGACGGCCCGGCGATTCCCATCGACGACTCCGCCGCGCCGATCGTCGACCAATCGGGCGGTGTGCTGGGCAGCGTCGTGGTGCTGCGCGACAGCAGCGAGCGCCGCGCCGCCGAAGCGCGCATCCGCCAGCTCAACGCGGAGCTCGAGCGGCGGGTGCTGGAGCGCACCGCGCTGCTCGAAGCCGCCAACCGCGAGCTGGAGTCGTTCAGCTACTCGGTGGCGCACGATCTGCGCGCGCCGTTGCGCGGCATCGACGGCTTCAGCCGCGCCCTGCTGGAAAACAAGGCCGAGCAGCTCGACGCCGAGGGGCGCCGCGACCTGGTGCGGGTGCGCGCCGCCGCGCAGCGCATGGCCGGCCTGATCGACGACCTGCTGACGCTCGCCGGGCTGGCGCGCCGCGAGCTGCGCGTCCGCGACCTCGACCTCAGCGCGCTGGCGCGCGAGGTCGGCGCAGAGCTCGCCGCCGCCCAGCCGCAGCGCCAGGTGTCGCTGGCGATCGCCGACGGTCTGTCGGCGCGCGGCGACCCCGGACTGCTGCGCGTCGTGCTGCAGAACCTGCTCGGCAACGCCTGGAAGTTCACTGCCAAGGTGGCGCACCCGCGCATCGAGCTGTTCGCCCGCGACACCGCCGCGGGCCGGGAGTTCGTCGTGCGCGACAACGGCGCCGGCTTCGACCCCGCCTACGCCGACAAACTGTTCGGCGCCTTCCAGCGCCTGCACCTGCCGGAGGAGTTCGAGGGCAACGGGATCGGCCTGGCGACCGTGCAGCGCATCATTCACCGCCACGGCGGCGAGGTCGGCGCGCACGGCGCCGTCGGCCGGGGCGCCGAGGTCTGGTTCACGCTGCCCTGAGCCGCCGCGTTGACTCCCGGCGGCGCCTCGGGGTGTAGTCGGGCGATGGGGGAACGGCGGCGCAAGCAAGCAGCCGCGGCCGGCGTGCGCAGCACGCGGCCGACGCCCGCACCGCCGCCGCGCCACACGGCGCCCCCGCGCCCGGCGAGCGCCGCCGGCGCGCTCGCCTGGCGGCCGCCGGCGTCGCGCCTCGAGGGCTGGCTCGGCGCCACCTGGGTGCTGGGCGCGGTGCTGGGGCTCGGCCTGGCGATCCGGCTGGCGCACTTCGTCGCGTTGTCGGGCTCGCCGTTCTTCGACTCGCTGGTGCTCGATGCGCGCTACTACGATGCCTGGGCGCGCGACATCGCCGCCGGCAAGTGGATCGGCGACGCGGCGTTCTGGGTCGATCCGCTGTACGCCTACCTGCTCGGCATCGTCTACGCCGTCGCCGGCCACGACCTGCTGTGGGCGCGGCTGATCAACATCGCCTGCGGCCTGGCGACGGCGCTGCTGGTGGCGCAGATCGCGCAGCGCGTCTGGCAGTCGCGCGCCGCCGCCGCGCTGGCCGCGTTGCTCAGCGTCACCTTCGTGCCCGCCTACTACTTCGAGGGCCAGACCGAGAAGACCGCCGTCACCGTGCTGCTGATCACCGCGGCGATGGCGCTCTTCCTGCGCGGCACGCGCCGCGCCCTGTTCGCCGGCGGCGTCGTGCTCGGCCTGGCGGCGCTGGCGCGCGGCAACGCGCTGCTGTTCGCGCCGTTCGCCGCCGCCGCGCTGCTGCTCGGCTGGGAGAGCGACGCCGCCCCGCC
>JANRJF010000126.1:0-12285 GCA_033764095.1 Deltaproteobacteria bacterium
GCCATGTTGTGGAAGGCCTTGATGATGCCGACCACGGTGCCGAACAGGCCGATGAACGGGGCGCTGGCGCCGACCGTGCCGAGCACCCACAGCGGGCCCTTCAGCGCCTCGACCTCCTCGAAACGCTTCTCCTCGGTGAGCCCGGCCAGGTACTCCAGCGAATCGCTGGAGTGGCGCGCCAGCACGTCGGTGAAGATGCGCCCGGCCGGCGTCGCCACCTGGGCGCGCGCCGTCTGCAACGCCTCGCTCACCTGGCCCTTCTCCAGGATCGGCGTCAGGCCGCCGCTCAGGCTGAGCGTCTCGCTGACGACGTTGCGCAGCGCCCACAGGCGCTCGAAGATGATGCTGACCACGGCGACCGAGAACACGATCAACGGATAGGTGGCGAGCCACCCCTGGTTGATCATGTTCATGATGCTCATGGACTCCATGCGGGATCCCTCCTTGACACCTGACCGGCGGGCCAAGACGGCGACGCACCGCGAGGCGGGGAGCGCCGGAAGGCCTCCGCGATGCGTGCACGTACGCTGTCTCAGGGAGCTCGGTCGGACTCCGTCGTTGCTATCCGGGGGCCCCAGCCCTGTCAAATTCCCCCCGCCATCCGGCCGCTCGGCGCATCCGAGCGGCTCGTTGCGAGCCCGAAAAGACACTTGATCACCCCCCCGGGCCGGTCGCACAATGCCGCCGCGTCATCCGCTTCCGCTCGTCCATCGTCAGTCCGCTACGAGGCAGGCCATGCACGGTATCGCTCGCATCAGCTTCACCGGCGGCGCCCTGCTCATGCCGGCGCGCAACGGCTACGACCGCGAGCTGGTCTTCGACGAGGCGGAGTGCTGTGCCCGCCGCCACGGCGAGGCGCGCCTCGAGCTCGGCGCGCGCGCCATCCTCATCCGCGCCGCGGTCGATGCCCCCTCCCCGTGCAGCCGCTGCGGCAAGCCGGTCGACCGTCTCGCCTTCGCCTTCGGCGCCCGCTCGCTCTGCCGCCGCTGCGCGCGCCAGACGGCGCGCTGACCGCGACACCGGCGAACGCGCCGCCGGGCCGGCGGGTCGCTTTCGCCGCCCAGCGCAACCCGCTTACAATGCCCGCCATGGACGGGCGCGGGGCGGAGGAGCCATGGCTGGTCAGCGAACAGAGCCTGGCGCGCGCCGCCGAACAGATGGAGGCGCCGAACGCCGTGCGGCTGCGCGCCGGCGGCATCGCGCTGGTGGTCGGCGTCATCCTGCTCGGGGTGAAGTACCTCGCCTACAACCTGACCGGGTCGACCGCGATCCTCTCGGATGCGCTGGAGAGCATCGTCAACGTCGCCGCGGCGCTGTTCGCGCTCGGCGGGCTGGTGGTCGCCGGCTGGCCGGCCGACCGCACCCATCCGTACGGACACGGCAAGATCGAGTTCTTCAGCGCCGCCTTCGAGGGCGGCCTGATCACCTTCGCCGCCATCCTGATCATCAAGGAGGCGGGGGAGGCGCTGCTGTTCGGCAACCAGCTGCGCCAGCTCAACCTCGGCCTGTTGATCACCGTCGGCGCCGGCCTCGCCAACGCGGCGCTCGGCTTCTACCTGCTGCGCGTCGGCCGCCGCCATCACTCGCTCAGCCTGGTGGCGGACGGCACCCACGTGCTGGCCGACTTCTGGACCAGCGTCGCCACCGCCGTCGGCCTCGCCCTCGTCCAGCTCACCGGCTTCGCCTGGCTCGACCCGCTGGTCGCGGCGCTGATCGGCCTCAACCTCATCTGGGCCGGACTCGGGCTGGTGCGCCACGCCGCCGGCGGCCTGCTCGACGAGGAGGACCCGGTGCTGCTGGAGCGCGTCGTCCGCGCGCTCAACACCCACCTCTCGCCCGGCGTGATCGGCGTCTATTTCCTGCGCGCCGTGCGCTCCGGGCGCGTCACCCACGTCACCGCGCACCTGTTGGTGCCGGAGTTCTGGCGCGTCGAGCAGGCCCACGAGCTGGCCGACACCCTGGCGCGCCGCGTCGTGCAGACGCTCGATCTGGACGGCGAGATCACCCTGCACACGACCCCCTGCCATCGCCAGTTCTGCGCCCGCTGCGAGATCGCCGACTGCCCGGTCCGCCTGCTGCCGTTCACCGGCCGGCCGTGGATCCAGCTCGACGACGCGGTGCGTCCCGACCCGAGCTGAGATCGCGCTTCACAAATCCCGCGCCACCCTGGTAGCGGCTTGGGGATGTCGTACCGACCCCGCCTGCCGTTCATCGACCTCGCTCCGCCGCCCGGCACCGGGCACGCCATGCCGCGGCGCGACTTCCTGCGCCTGCTCGGCACCGCCGCTGGCGCTGCCGCGGCGTTGACGCTGCGGCCGCGACGCGGCGTCGGCGCGCCGACGCCGATGTTCCCGGACGGCATCAAGTCCGGCGACCCGCGCCCGCGCACCGGCGTCATCTGGACGCGTCTGGCGCCGCCGCCCGACAGCGCGCCGCTCGGCGTCGTCTGGTCGGTGGCTGAGGACGCCGGCATGCAGCAGGTGGTACGCGGCGGCCTCGCCTCCGCCGAGGCGGCGCACGGCTGGTGCGTCTCGGTCCCGCTGCGCGGCCTCGCACCCGACCGCTGGTACTACTACCAGTTCGAGAGCGACGGCGTCGTCTCGCCAGTCGGCCGCCTGCGCACCGCGCCGGCCGCCGGCGCCTCGCCCGATCGGCTGCGCTACGCGTTCGCCAGCTGCCAGCAGCGCACCGACAGCTACTACGTCGCGCACCGCGCCATCGCCGCCGACAACGTCGACTTCCTGCTCCACCTCGGCGACTACGTCTACGTCAGCGACGGCGGCACGCTGACGCTCGACGACTACCGCGGCGTCTACCGGCGCTTCCACTCCAACCCGATGCTGCAGGACATGCACGCCCAGGTACCGTTGGTGGCGGTGTGGGACGACGGCGAGTTCTACAACGGCGTCGACCGCACCGGGCCGCCCGAGCGCCTCGCCGCCGGCCGCCAGGCGTGGTTCGAGATGCAGCCGGTGCTGCGGCCGCGCAACGATCGCATCTTCCGCACCCTGCGCTGGGGCAATCTCGCCACCCTGCACCTGCTCGACACGCGCCAGTACCGCGACCCCGAGGTCCCGGCGAACACGCGCTTCTTCGACCTCATCGACGCGCAGGACACCGCGCTGCCCCCCGGCCCCGACATGTTCGCGCCCGAGCGCACGACGCTCGGCGTCAAGCAGAAGCGCTGGTTGGAGCGCATGCTGCGCCGCAGCCGCACCACCTGGCAGCTGATCGGCAGCAGCTACGACATGGCGCCGTGGAAGCTGATCGACCGCGACACCCCCGAGCTGCGCGCGATGGATCCCAATCTGCAGCGCAACGGCGGCGTCTACGTCTCCAACGAGGCGTGGGACGACTACCAGGCCGAGCGCCGCGAGCTGATGCAGTACATCGCCGACCACCGCATCCCCAACGTCGTGGTCACCAGCGGCCACACCCACTTCTACACCGCCAGCGACATCCAGCCGGACTGCGACGACATCAACTCGCCGATCACCGCGATGGAGTTCGTCTGCGGCTCGCTCACCGCCGATCCCGATCCGCGCACCATCGCGTCGGAGGAGCTGCTGCACATCGCCGAGCAGATCATGATCGACGCGAACAAGCCGTATCTGAAGCTGGTCGACCTGCTGAACCAGGGCTACGTCGTCGTCGACGTCACGCCGGAGGAGACCATCGTCGACTTCCGCGTGCTCGACACCTTCGACCCGAATGCCGTCGCGCGCACCTCGGCGCGCTTCCGCGTCGTCGCCGGACGGCCCGGCATCGAAGTGCTGCCGCTGCCCTGATGCTGCGCCAGTTCCTCACCACGCTCGGCCTGCACGGCGCCGCCGACGCGGTGCCGCGCTCGCTGCTCGGACGCCTGCAGCAGGCCCTCGCCCGGGGCGGCGCCGCGCGCCTCGAATACCTCGCCGCCTTCGCCGGCCAACTGGCACGCGTCGCCGGCGTCGAGGGCGGCATCTCCGCCGACGAGGCGGCCGCCATCGCCGCGCAGCTGCGCAGCGTCGGCCACCTCACCGAGCACGACGCCACGCTGATCGCTGACATGCTGCGCCAGGAGCGCGACGGGCTGGCGGCGATCCAGGCGCAGGAGCTCACTCGCGCCGTCAACGCCGGCGCCACGCCGGAAGAGAAACAGGCGCTGCTCGACTGCCTGTACGCCGTCGCCGCCGCCGACCACCTGGTCTCCGACGCCGAGGAACAGGAGATCCGGCGCGTCGCCGAAGCCATCCTCATCCCGCACCGCGTGCTGATGGAGATCCGCGCCCGCTACCGCGACCGCCTGGAGGTGCTGCAGAACCTCCCCGGCCGGAGCGACTAACGTCCGACTCTTCAACGCGGAGACGCAGAGGCCGCGGAGCACGCAGAGCCATACGAGCCTGCTCAGCGCGCTCTGCGCCTCAGCGCCTCTGCGTTGACTCGTCGCTGGTTCACGCGACGTCCCGCGTGCTACGCGGCGCGCATGACCGACGACCTCTACGAGCTCGTACTCTCTGCCCCCGGACGCAACGCGCTCAGCACCGATCACATGCAGCGCATCCTGGCGGCGCTGCGCGAGGCGGGCGGACGACCGCTGCTGCTGCGCGGCGACGAGGGCGCCTTCTCCGCCGGGCTGAACCTGAAGGAGGTCGCCTCGCTCGACGTGCCAGCGATGTCGCGCTTCCTGCGCCTGCTCGATGCGTTGATGGACGGGCTCTACAACTACGCCGGCCCGAGCGTCGCCTGCGTCGAGGGCCACGCCATCGCCGGTGGCTGCGTGCTGGCGCTGTGCTGCGACTGGCGCGTCGCCGCCGCCCGCCCCGCATTGCGCATCGGCCTCAACGAGGTGGCGATCGGACTGGAGTTTCCACCCAAGATTCTCGCCCTGGCGCGCGACCGTGTGCCGCGCCGCGCGCTCGAGCGCGTGCTGCTCGAAGGCGGCCTGCACGACCCGCAGACCGCGTGCGAGCTCGGACTGGTGGACGAGGTCGCCGACGACCCCGCCACCAGCGCGCGTGCCGCGCTCGCCCGCCTCGCCGCCGTGCCGCGTCAGACCTACGTCGCCACCAAGCGCGCCCTGCGCGACGGCGTGCTCGCGCTGAGCGCCGCGCAGGAGCGCCAGTTCGAGGAGCAGATCGTCCCCGCCTGGTGCGCGCCGGAGACCAAGGCGCTGATCACGCGCCAGTTGAAGCGCTGATCCACCGGCCGCGGCTCTCGCGGGGTAAGGGGCCACGGATTACACGGAACATCTTAGGATTTCACGGAAGGGAGCGATGGACTCCGTTTGATCTTCTTCAGATTCAATTGGGTCGAAGAAGGAATGAGACTGAGTCCATCGCCCCATCCGTGAAATCCTAAGATGTTCCGTGTAATCCGTGGCCCCCGCCACGCGTTCAGCGCGCCAGTTCGATCCGCACGACGGTCGAGCGCTGCACTTCGCGGGCGATGTCCGCCTCGAGCGGGCGACCGTCCGCACGGCTCGGCACGTTGTAGAGCAACTCGCCGGTGCGCGGGTGCTTGGTGACGAAGAGGCGCAGGCCGAGCCGTGCCTCGTCGGAACCGGCGTCGAGCACGGTCGGGCGCGCGGTGCGGCGGGCGCCGCGCAGCCACACCTCGACCGGCGCGCCACCGCGCAGGTTGCGCCACCAGCGTGAGTTGCGCGTGCAGACATACACGCGCCCGTCGTGCTCGGCGTACGACAGCGGCAACGCAAAGCGCCGGCCGCTGCGCGGTCCGGTGTAGGCCAGCACCAGCAGGTCGGCGCTCAGCCCCCGGTGCAGCGGCGAGCGCAGTATGGCGCGGATCAACCAGTTGAAGCGCCGCAGCAGGCGGATGGAGAACGGCACGGGCTCGTCGGATGACACGGACTCGAGGGGCGTCGTCGTTGTCGTCATGCGGCCAGCCTGGCGCCCAGGTGCCGATTCCACAATCCACATCCGTTCACTAGACTCGTGACATGCCGTCACGAATCGATCCCGCCCAGCTCAGCGCCATCCGCACCCTGGTGCAGGCGGTGGACCAGCGCAGCCTCACCGCCGCCGGTCGGCGGCTCGGGCTGACCCCGTCGGCGGTCAGCAAGCAGCTCTCGCGCCTGGAGCAGGCGCTCGGCGTCCGCCTCCTGGAGCGCACGACGCGACGCGTGCGTCCAACCGCCGCCGGACTGGAGCTCGCGCAGCGTGCGCGGCCGCTGTTCGAGGCGCTCGACGACGCCGGCGCCGCCGTACGCGCCCAGCAGGCGGCGCCGAGCGGCCGCGTGCGCATCACCGCCGCGCGCGCCTTCGCCCACCTCTGCTTGTTGCCGCTACTGGCGCGCTTGGCCGCCGAGCACGCCGGGCTGGAGTTCGAGGTGCTGCTCGACGCACGGCGGCTGGACTTCGTCGAGGACGACATCGACCTGGCGGTGCGTGAGGGACCGCTGCAGGACTCCAGCCTCACCGCCCGCCGCCTCGGCACCGCCGAGGTCGTGCTGTGCGCCGCTCCCGCCTACCTGCGCGCGCGCCGCACACCGCGCCAGCTCGCCGACCTCGAACAGCACGACCTGCTGGCCCTGCCGTCGACCCGCGCCAGCGCGGATCTGGCCCGCCTGCGCGACCGCGACGGATCGCGCCTGCGCCTGACGCCGCGCTTTCGCGTCAACGACGTGCTCGCACTGCGCACCCTCGCCGAACAGGGTGCCGGCATCGCCGCGCTGCCCGACTATGTCGCCGCGCCGGGCCTGGCGAGCGGCGCGCTCGCGCGCGTGCTGCCGAAGCTGGTGCTGGCGCGTCTGCCGATCCACGCCGTGTATCCGAGCCGCCGCCACCTACCGCGCCGCGTCGCGGTGGTGTTGGATGGGCTCAGCGCGCTGCGATGGTGAGGCGCGTACTGTCACGCCCCGTCACGGCTGGCGGACCGGCACCTCGACCGCCGCGACCTGCGCGAGCGGCACGACGACGTCGTAGAATTCCTTCTGCGACGGCGCGGTCAGCACCACCACGGCATCGCCGACCGCCGCCACCTGGGCTCGGTAGCTCTGCCCGTTCTGCAGCACGACGGTGACCGGCTTCTTGAACCCGACCAGCGCGGCGAGGTTGTCGCGCAGGCTGCCCTTGGCATCGAGCGGCGATTGCGCCTGCACCGCGCCGGCGCACAGCGCGCCGGCCAGCAAGGCCAGCGCGACACGGCGCACTCCGCGAATCGACATGATCTTCCTCCCTTCGCGCCTCAGTCGGGCGCCTCGATCAGCTCCAACAGCTCCCATTCGGTCTCGGCGGTGCGGCGGCCGAGGCTGGCCAGCTCGACGCTGTGGCGCAGGCCGTCGAGGTGCGTGCGCGCCTGGGCGATGCAGATCACCGCCCATTTGAGGTTGCCGAACACCTCCCAGAAGCGGACGCGCGCCGCGTCGACCGGCGCGCCGCCGGCGCGTTCGTAGGCCGCGAACAGATCCTCGCGGCGCCCGATGCCGCCGACCGGCAGGTGGTCGCTGCCGAAGCGCCAGGCGCGCACGCACAGCCAGCCGAGATCCTCGGCCGGATCGCCGATGTGCGCCAGCTCCCAGTCGAGCACCGCCCGCACGCCCTCGGAACCGAAGACGACGTTGCCGATGCGGTAGTCGCCGTGCACCAGCGCGCGCCGCGTGCCGTCCGGCAGGCGCGCGCGCAGCCAGCGAAAGGCGAGCTCGAAGGCCGGGTGCGGCTCCGGCGCGATGCCGCGGAAGATCTGCTCGTAGCGGTCGAGCTCGGCGAGCGCCGGCGATTCGCCGGGCGGCGGCGCCGGCAGCCCGGTCAGCTCCGGCGCCGCCGCATCGAGCGCGTGGATGCGCGCCAGGATGGCGCCGAGCTGGCCGGTCATCGCGGCGCGCGCCGGCGCGAACTCCGCGTCGCGCAACAGGCGGCGCGCCAGCGTCTCGCCCTCGACGCGCGCCATCAGGTACGACGGCGCGCCGAGCGCCTCCGCGTCGTCCGCCAGCCAGTACGGACGCGGCACCGGCACGCCGGCGGCATACGCGAGCTGCTGCACGCCGTACTCGTGGCGTCGCTGCGTCTGCATGCGCGAGCCGCCCGGATCGCGGCGCAGCACCAACGCCAGTCGCGTTGCCCCGTGCAGCGCGTCGAGCGACCAGATCTCGCTCGAGGCGCCGCCCGCCAGTTTGCGCAGTCCGTCGACGCGCACCACCTCGCCGACCTGATCGGTCAGGAAGCGTTCAAGTCGCTCGCGTAGCTCGTCGGTCGTCATGTGGCGCGGCGAAGACCCGCCACAGATGAACACAGATAAACACAGATGACCACGGAGGCAGGCGGCGTGAACTGGCCCCCCGCATCGCCTCCGGACTATCTGTGTTTATCTGTGTTCATCTGTGGCCGAAGTCCTTCTCAGACAATCTCCACTCCAGCGCCCGGGCTCGGCGTCACCACGAAGACGTGCTCGCGGCCGCGGGCGGCGGGGCGCTGCTGGTAGAAGGCGCGGTGGATGCGGGTGAGGAACAGCGCCAGGTCTGGGGCGGCGACCAGGTTGATCGTGCAGCCGCCGAAGCCGGCGCCGGTGAGGCGGGCGGCAAGCGCGCCGGACTCGCGCGCGGCGGCGACCAGCTCTTCCAGCGCCGGACTGCTGACCTCGTAGTCGTCGCGGCAGCTGGCGTGTGAGGCGTCCATCAACGCGGCGAGCCGGGCCCAGTCGCCGGCCGCGAGCGCCGCCTCCGCCTGGCCGACGCGCTCCGCCTCGCTCAGGACGTGGCGCACGCGCGGCGCCAACGTGTAGGTGGCGTCGGCCGCCGCGCCGCTGGCGTTGGCGGCGAGCTGGAATTGCGAGATGCCGACCCGCCTGGCGATCTCGTCGATGGTCACCGGACGCGGCGGCAGCGCGTTGTCCAACAACGCCGCGAAGTCGGCCGCGGCGCGATCCGGATAGAGCCGCGCCAGGTCGCCGAGGTTGGCGAGGCGGCGCGGCAGGTTGGCGCCCAGCAGGCGCTCCAGCACGCGGCAGGCGAGCCGGCACTCGGCGACGCGCTGGTTGTAGGCGTCGCGCGCCGCGCCGGACTTCTCCGCCTCGACCAGACTGTGGCAGACGACCAGCGCGGCGCCCGGCGGCACCGGCACCGGGTGCGCGGACAGCGGGTCGAAGTCGATGCGCAGCGCGTGGCCGGCGCGCGCCAGCAGGCAGACCGCCTGGTCCATGCCGCCGCTCTGCGTTCCCACCCAACGCTCGGCGGCGGCGGCGAGCTCGGCCAGCGCCAACGGCTCGATGCGCCGCTCGGCGAGCGCCAGCAGCGCCAGCGCGCTGGCGACCAGCAGCGCGGACGACGACGACAGGCCGCTGCCCGGCGGCACGTCGCCGTCGACCAGGAAGTCGCCGCCGCGCAGCCCGCCGACGCCGAGCGCGCCGGCCAGGCCGACCACCGCCGCCTGGTGGTAGTTGCCCCAGTCGCCGGCGGCGAACGGCTCCGGGGTCGCGCTCAGCGCATAGGTGCGCGGCGCGAAGCGCGACGACAGATTGGCGAGGCGCACGGTCGCGTCGTCGCGCGGCGCCGCCGCCATCCACACCTGGCGGTCGATCGCCAGCGGCAGCACCGGCAGGCCGTTGTAGTCGGTGTGCTCGCCGATCAGGTTGACGCGACCCGGCGCCTGCACCAGCACGCTCGGCGCGCGACCGAACTCGGCGGCGAACGCCGCCAACAGCGTGGCGCGGCGCGCCGCCGGGCTCGGTCTCATCGCGCCGCGCCTGCGAAGAGCGCCTGCGCCGCGGCGAGATCATCGGGCGTGCCGACGTCCGACCACGGCCCGCGCACCGGCACCGCGGTGACGTGCCGGCCGTCGCGCACCATCTGCGTCACCGCCTGCGGCAGCTCGTACTCGCCGCGCGCCGACGGCGTCAGGCGCCGCGCGTAGTCGAGGACCAGCGGCGTGAACAGCATGATGCCGGCGTTGTTCCAGCCGGTGGTCGAGCTGCCGCGCGGCGGCTTCTCCTCCAGGCGGGTGACGCGACCGTCGGCATCGACATACACCGCCGCGCCGCGCCACGGGTCGTCGACCGCGTTCACCGCCAGCTGCGCGTCGCACGGGCGCGCCGCGAAGCGCGCGACGAACTCGCCGTAGAACCCCGCCGGTACCAGGATGTCGCCCCAGCAGACGACGAATGGCGCGTCGTCGAGCGCATCGGCGGCGAGCAACAGCGCCCGCGCCGTGCCGTCGGCCTGCTGCTGGCGGCGATAGGTGAGCGCCAGGCCGAGCGCGCTGCCGTCGCCGAGCGCGGCTTCGAGCTGCGCGCCGAGGTAGCCGGTGACCACCACCGCGCGCCGCACCCCGGCGGCGGCGAGGCCGCCGAGCACGTGCGCGATCAGCGGCCGGCCGGCGACCGCCAGCAGCGGCTTGGGCGTCGTCGCGGTCAGCGCGCCCATGCGCGAGCCGCGCCCCGCCGCCAGCACCACCGCGCTCGTCATGCCTCCCGCGTAGCGAAAACGCGGCAGCGACGGAAGCTGCGCGGCGCAGCTTGACTGGGGCGACCTGCCCCGCAAAGTGGCGGTCGCCGCCAGGCGCCAATCCAGCCCAGACCGGGCGGCGTATTCCGCGTATTCGAGGAGTGCCCGATGTCGACCAGTCGTCGCGAGCTGACCCGCCCCAAGCTCGATTACCCGCGCGTTCCGTACCACGAGCTGCTGCGCCGCACCGTCGAGCGCACGCCCGACAAGTGGGCGACCGTCTTCCACGACCGCATGCTGACCTTCCGCGAGCTGGAGGGCGCCAGCAACTCGCTGGCGAACGGCCTCGCGGCGCTCGGCGTCGGCAAGGGCGACCGCGTCGCGCTGCTGATGACCAACCGGCCGGAGTACGTGATCAGCTTCATCGCGACCTCGAAGCTCGGCGGCACGGTGACGCCGATCAATCCGGCGTACCGATCCGACGAGGTCGAGTACCAGCTCAACGACTCCGAGGCGCGCGTGCTGGTGGTGCACGAGGAGAAGCTGCCGCTGGTCGAGGAGATCCGCGCCACCCTCAAGACGGTGCGCCACATCCTGGTGATCGGCGCGAGCGCCCCGCCGGGCATGCACCGGTGGGACGACGTCGTGCGCGACCACCCGGCGACGCGGCCGCCGGAGGTGGCGATCGATCTCGACCGCGACCTGATCGCGCTGCCCTACTCCAGCGGCACCACTGGCCTGCCGAAGGGCGTCATGCTCAGCCACCGCAACCTGGTGTGCAACCATCTGCAGTGCACCGCGGCGGCGCGCATGACCGAGCGCGATGTGCTGCTGCTCTTCCTGCCCTTCTACCACATCTACGGCAGCATGCTGATGGGCGCGGCGGTGGCGAGCGGCGCGACGCTGGTGATCATGGAGCGCTTCGAACCGCTCACCGCGCTGGCCCTGACGCAGCGCTACAAGGTCACGCTCTTCTACGCCGTACCGCCGGTGCTGCTGGCGCTCAGCCAGCTGCCGGAGCTGAAGCAGTTCGACCTGTCGTCGGTGCGCTACGTGATGAGCGGCGCGGCGCCGCTGCCACCCGAGGTCGCGCGCCGCGTGCAGGAGCTGATCGGCATCCTCGTCCTGCAGGGCTACGGCCTCACCGAGGCGGCGCCGCTCACCCACCTGAATCCGGTCGACAACCGCGAGCTGGTGCGGCTCGACTCGGTCGGCTGGGCGGTCTCGGACGTCGAGGAGCGCATCGTCGACGTCGAGGACGCGAGCAAGGTGCTGCCGGCCGGCGAGGTGGGCGAGCTGATCGTGCGCGGGCCGCAGGTGATGCAGGGCTACTGGAAGGCGCCGGAGGAGACGGCGCGCGCGCTGCGCGACGGCTGGCTGCACACCGGCGACATCGCGCACCGCGACGCCGACGGCTACGTGTTCATCGTCGACCGCAAGAAGGAGATGATCAAGTACAAGGGCTTCGGCATCGCCCCGGCGGAAATCGAAGCGGTGCTGCACGAACATCCGGCGGTAGCCGACTGCGCCGTCGTCCCCAAGCTCGACCCCGAGGCCGGCGAGCTGCCGCGCGCCTTCGTGGTGTGCAAGCCGAACGTCACGGTGAGCGAGGACGAGCTGATGCGCTTCGTCGCCGGCCGCGTCGCGACCTACAAGCAGGTGCGCGTCGTCACCTTCATCGACGCGATCCCGAAGAACCCGTCGGGGAAGATCCTGCGACGGGTGTTGAAGGAACAGGCGTAAATCAGGTTGTTGGTTGTGAGGTTGTTACGCTCTTAGGTCAGATCATCGCGTCGGGAATGAGGCATCGCCGGTGAGTCCGATTGACCTGACCTGAAACTTCCCGCCAGAGAAGAAAGCCGACCACCAAGACACCAAGGACACCAAGGAAATCTCAAACCCTCTTCTTGGTG
>JANRJF010000127.1:0-7259 GCA_033764095.1 Deltaproteobacteria bacterium
GCCCACGGCAGGCCGGCGATGAACTCGCGCAGGAAGAGGGCGGCGACGATGGTGCCGGAGTGGCCCTCGCCGGTGTTCTTGATGTCGGCGACGCGGCTGTCGATGTCGCGCCGGTACTCCTCGATGAGCGGGAACTCCCACAGCATCTCGTTGACGTCGGCGGCCGACGCCATGAGCTCGAAGTTGAACTTGCGGTCGCTGCCGAGCACCGCGGCGCAGCGCGGGCCGAGCGCGGCGCGCACGGCGGCGGTCAGGGTGGCGAAGTCGAGGATGCAATCCGGCTTGCGCCGCGCCGCATAGGCGAGCGCGTCGGCGAGCACGAGGCGGCCCTCGGCGTCGGTGTTGAGCACCTCGATGGTGGTGCCGTTGCAGGCGCGCAGCACGTCGCCGGGGCGCATGGCGCTGCCGCTCGGCATGTTCTCGGCGCTGCCGATGTAGCCGCGCACCTCGACCGGCAGACGCAGGGCGGGCAGGGCGGACATGACGCCCAGCACCACCGCGGCGCCGGCCATGTCGCGCTTCTGCGCCATCATCGAATCGGCGGTCTTCAGCGACAGGCCGCCGCTGTCGAAGGTGATGCCCTTGCCGACCAGCGCGACGCGGCGTCGCGGCCGCGGCGGGCGGTAGGCGATCTCGATGAAGCAGGGCGGCTGCGCACTGCCCTGGCCGACGCCGAGGATGCCGCCCATGCGCAGGCGGCGCAGGGCGGCGCGGTCGTGCACGCGCACGCGCAGGCCGCGGCGCGCCAGCGCGCGCGCGACCTTGGCCAGATCCATCGGCGCCAGATCGGCGGCCGGCGTGTTGGCCAGGTCGCGCGCCAGCATCGCGCCAGCCGCGAAGGCGGCCCCGCGCGGCAGCGCGGCGCGAGTGGCGGCATCGATGCGCGCCACGCCGAGCGTCACGGCGAGCGGCTCCTGCGCCGGCGGCCGCGAGCGGTAGCGGGTGAAGGTGTAGCGGGCGAGGTCGAGGCCCTCGGCGATGGCGCCGATCGCGGTCGGGTCGGCGAGCTCGCCGAGCGCCAGCGCCACGCGCCGCACGTGCAGGCGCGCCGCCTGGCGCACCACCGCGTCGGCCAGCTCGTACCAGGCGGGCAACGCCGGCTGCGCTCCGCTGCCGAGCAAGAGGATCGGGTGCGCGGCGTGCAGCCAGAGCTCCTGGCCGCGCGCGCCGGTGAAGCGACGCCGCTTCGCCTCGCCGAGCACGGCGCCGCGATGCGCGGCATCGAGCGCGCGCACCAGCGGCGACTCGGCGGGCGGGCCGAACACCGGTACGACCAGCAGGTCGGCGGCGAGACGGGTGATCGGAGTGGTGGCGAGAGTCAGCGTCATTGCGGATGTCCTGTGCTGTGTTGATCGAGGTAGGCGAGCAGCGTCGCCTGTTCGTCGGCGTTGAGCGTCGGCACGCCGCGGCGCGCCAGCTCGCCCTGCATGCGGGCGACGGTGACCTTCCACATCTCGCCGGTCATGGATCCCGGCGCATAGAGCCGATGGCAGCCGCCGCAGCGCGCCGCGTAGAGCCGCGCGCCGGGCGAGTCGGGCTCGGGCAGGCGGGCGTCGCAGGCGCTGGCGGCCAGGGCGAGCGCGACGAGCAGGACGCGGGCGGTCACGATTCGCGGCGGAAGATCGCCGACTGGCCGAAGCTCTCCTCGACCCCGACCTCGATGGCGGCGAGTGGCCCGATGCCCTCGGCGTCGAGCTCGCGGCGCAGCTCGCCGGCGAGATACTGCGCCAGCTCCTCGACCGAGGTGTGCACGATCGGCAGCAGCACGCAGTCGCCGCGCGGGAAGGAGAACTCGTCGGCCTCGTAGCGCAGGTGGACGCGCTCGCCCTCCTCGCGGATCGCCAGGCAGTCGCTGCGCATCGGGATCATCACGTGCTCGTCGAGCCGCTCGCACAGCCGACGGGCGATCTTCTTCACCACGCCGAAGTCCACCACGTAGCCCTGCGGGCCGAGCTGGCCGAAGAGCGCGATCGAGACGCGGTAGTTGTGCCCGTGCAGCCGCTCGCGAAAGCCCGGATAGGCGATGAAATGGGCGGCGGAGAACTTCAGGTAGTCCTTGGTGACGTGGACGCGGAACGATTCGGTGCCCATATGCGCGCCGAGCCCTAGCACGTCAGCAAGCGATGAGCGACGAGCGGGACGGGAGCGATGAGCGATGAGCGATGCGGGCAGGAGACTCGCGAAAAGCTCCTCATCGCTCGTGACTCATCGCTCGTCGCTTCCGGCCGTCGCTTCGCTTGCTTCACCCCCGGGAATCGATAGAGAAACCGAGTCATGCGGTACGACTTCACGCCCGAGCAGCAGGCCTGGCGCGACGAAGTGCGCGCCTTTCTGCGCGACCACATCACCCAGGCGCTGCTCGACGAGCAGCGCGAGGCGGGTAACGAGGGCAAGGGGCCGCTGGCGCAACAGTTCATCCTGAAGATGCGCGACCGCGGCCTGTTCGGCATCGCCTGGTCGAAGGAGTACGGCGGGCTCGGCCGCTCGGCGATCGACCAGTGGATCTTCGTCGACGAGCTGGAGGGCGCCGGCGCGCCGATGCTGCCGCTCGGCATCACCTCGGTGGCGCCGACCATTCAACGCGTCGGCAGCGAGGAACAGAAGAAGACCTGGCTGCCGCGCATCACCTCGGCGGAAATCGACTTCGCGGTCGCCTACTCGGAGCCCGAGGCCGGGACCGACATGGCGTCGCTGCGCACCCGCGCGGTGCTCGACGGCGACGAGTGGGTGATCAACGGCCAGAAGATGTGGAACACCATGGCGCACATGGCGACCCACAACTGGGTCGCGTTGCGCACCGAGCCCGAGGCGCCGAAGCACAAGGGCATCTCGATGATGATCGTGCCGATGGACGCGCCGGGCGTCACCGTACAGGGCATCTACGTGTGGCCCGGGCTGCGCACCAACGCGCTGTTCTTCGACAACGTGCGGGTGCCGCGCGACCACCTGATCGGCGAGCGCGGCATGGGCTTCTACTACGCCGCCATGGCGCTCAACTTCGAGCGCCTGGCGATCGGCTCGGTCGGTATGGTGCGGCGCTACTTCAACGAGCTGGTGCGCGTCGTGCGCGAGCTGGTCGTCGACGGCGAGCCGGTGGCGCGGCGCCCCTGGGTGCGCGAGCGCCTGGCGCGCCTGGCGCTCGACATCGAGGCGGCGCGGCTGATCGGTCTGGAGACCGCCTGGCTGCTGGAGCAGGGCGCGGTGCCGGCGGCGCAGTCGTCGATGGCCAAGATCTGGGTCAGCGAGCTGGCGCAGCGCGTCGCCGACGCCGGCAGCGAGATCCTCGGCCTCGACGGCCAGCTGCATCCGGAGGAGCCGTCGGCGGCGCTGCACGGCCGCATGCAGTGGCTCTATCGCACCGCTCCGCTGCTCGCCTTCGGCGGCGGCACCAACGAGGTGCAGCGCACGATCATCGCGATGCTGGGCTACGGCCTGCCGCGCAAGTGAAAGGCCGGACATGGATCTCGCCCGCACGCCCGAGCAGCAGGCGCTCGCCGACGCCGTCGAGCGCTTCTGCCAGGAGCAACTGACCCCCGAGCGCCTGAGCGCCTGGCAGCGCGAGCCGCGCGGCATCGACGACGCGAGCTGGCGCGCCATCGGAGAGCTCGGCTGGTTCGGCCTGGCGCTGCCCGAGGCGCACGGTGGCAGTGGGCTCGGCTTCACCGAGCTCGCGGTGCTGCTGCACGAATGCGCCCGCGGCCTGGTGCCGCGCAGCGTGATCAACGCCATCCGCGCCGCCTGGGCGCTGGCGCGGCTGGAGCCGGCCGCAGCCGAGCTGGCCCGCCTGGCGAGCGGCGCAGGCGTGCTGGGGCTGGCGCTCGACGAGCCCGGCGCGCGCGATCCGCGCCACTTCACGACGGTGGTCGAGGGCGCCGCCGCGCCGCACCTGCGCGGCGAGAAGAGCTTCGTGCCGAACGGCCTCAGCGCCGACTGGCACCTGGTGGCGGCGCGCGAGGGCGACGGCGTCTCGCTGGTGCTGGTCGACGGCGCGGCGACGACGCGCAGCCCGCTGCGCAGCTTCGACGGCGAGGAGCAGGCGCGTGTGCGCTACGACCATACGCCGGTGCGGCGCCGCCTCGGCGGCGCCGGCCGCGCCGGCGAGGCGCTGGCGCGATTGCGCCGTGAGGCGACGGCGCTGGCGCTGGCGGAGATGGTCGGCGGCGCGCAGGCGGCGCTCGACATGACTGTCGCCTACGTCAAGCAGCGCGAGCAGTTCGGGCAGAAGCTCGCCGTCTTCCAGGCGGTGCAGCACCAGGTGGCCGACATGGCCACCGCGTTCACCGCCGCCAAGCACCTCGCCTGGCAGGCGATCACCCGCATGGCGAGCGGGACCGAGCAGCCCGGCGACCTCGAGCGCGCCGCCGCCTTCGTGCCGCCGGCGTTCAAGCGCATCACCTTCGCCGCGCACCATCTACACGGCGGCGCCGGCTACGTCGTCGAGCACCCGCTGCACTGGCACAGCGAGCGGGCGCAGGCGCTGGCCATCCGCTACGCGCCGGAGGCGCCGGCGTTGGACGCGATCGCCGACGAACTACTGGCAAGCGATGAGCGATGAGTGGCGAGCGATGAGTATCGGTTGATGAGCGGCTCTCATCGCTCATCGCTCGTCGCTCAGCACTTCAGACTTCAGCCATCTCCTTGTCGAGCGGCAACGGCAGCACCGGCTCGAGCAGGGTATCGACGGCGGCGAGCACGAACGTGACGGCGGCGAGGACCAACAGGCGGCGGCCGTTCAGGTCGGGCAGGTCGATGATGTGCTCGAAGAACGACAGGAACACGACGACGACGCCGAGGATCACCGCAGTCACCGCCAGCGTGTGCGCGGCCAGCTTGAGGCGCAGGAAGCGGCAGGCGATGGACAGCGTCAGGAACACCGCGATGGCGATGAAGACGTAGAACGGGATGACCAGTAACCAGTGCACAGGAACGCGAACCCCCTCCGTCTGGGGGTAGGGGGCAGGGCGGTGAAAGTCAATCGAGGAATCCGCGCGGACGGGCTGGAGGCGGTCCGCGCCGCGGCAGCCGCTTTGCGGGCCGCGGGCTACGGGCCCGATGCGGTGCGCGAGCGGCTCGCGGCGCGCTACCCGGACGACGTCGGGCTGCTCAACCAGGCGCCGGCGTCCGAGCGCCTGCGCGCCGACCGCACGCCACTCGGCGCCGCGCTGCGGCTGTTCTTCCTGGAGGAGGACGAGCCGGCCGCGGGCCTCAACCGCCTGCTGCCGGCCGGGCTGGTGCGCGAGCTGGTTGCGGCGCGCCTGCTGGCGCGGCGCGGCCGCGCGCTGCGCGCCCGCCTGCGCGTCGACGCCTATGCCGACCTGATGCTGCTGGCCGACCGCCGCTTCCAGCGTCCCGACCTGGGCGGCCTCGGCCTGCCGCGCGGCGACATGGTCTATCCGCCGAGCAGCGACTCGATCCTGCTCGCCGAGGCGGTGTCGGCGCGCGACGGCGAGCGCGTGCTCGATCTCTGCACCGGCAGCGGCATCCAGGGATTGGCCGTCGCCGCGCGCGCCGCGTCGGTGGTGGCGGTCGACATCGGCCGCCGCGCCGCCGCCATGGCGCGCGCCAACGCGGCGCTCAACCAGCGGGCCTTGGAGGTGCGCGAGGGCGACCTCTACCGCCCGGTGCGCGGCGAGCGCTTCGACCTGATCATCGCCAACCCGCCGTTCGTGCCGGCCAGGACGCGCGGGCCGGCCTACCACTCGGGCGGCCCGCGCGGCGACCGCGTCCTGCGGCGCGTCGTCGAGGGCTGGGCGGCGCACCTGCGCGACGGCGGCCGTGCCCTGGCGATCTCGCATCTGGCGCTGCGGCGCGGCGAGACGGTCGCCGACGCGGTCCGTCCGTGGGCGCGCGACTTCGCCGGCCGCGTCGTCGCCCTGGTGCTGGAGAGCGGCGGTCCGATCGATCTGGCTGCGGCGCAGGCGCTGTTCGCGCTCGACGATGGCTTCGCCGGCTACGCGCGCGAGGTGCGCGACTGGACCGGCTATCTGCAGCGCCAGCGCATCGAGCAGATCGTGCTGCTGCTGCTCGCCGCCGAGCGCGGCGGCGCGGCGCGGCTCGACGTCGTCGAAGCCTACCAGCGCGTCCTGCCGATTCCGCTCTCGCATCCGCCGGCCACCGTGCTGCGCGAGCAGATGGGCTGGTAGCCGGCCGTCCCTGGCGGCTGGCGGTCCGCGGCGGTTCTTTCAGCGCCCGGCGAATCGGAGTATTCGCGTTCCATGGGCAGACACCTCGCGATCCTCGCCGCCGTTGGCCTGCTGGCTGGCTGTGCGGCCAAGCGGCCGACGTTGTACCCGAACGAGAAGTACAACAGCGTCGGCAAGGCGCAGGCGGATCAGGACATCGCCGACTGCGAGGCCAAGGCGAAGGAGTTCGTGAAGTCGGGCGGCGCCAACAGCCAGATGGCGAAGGACGCGGCCAAGAACACCGCCGGTGGTGCAGTCGTCGGCGCGGCCGGCGGCGCGGTCGGCGGGGCGATCGGCGGCGATGTCGGCCAGGGCGCCGCGGTCGGCGCCGCCAGCGGCGCCACCGCCGGACTGGTCGGCACGCTGCTCGGCGGCCTGTTCAGCGGCGGCAGCGGTCCCGATCCGGTCTACGCCAATTTCGTCGAGACCTGCCTGCGCGAGAAGGGGTATCAGCCAATCGGCTGGAACTAGTCTTGATCTGACATTGAAATATCAACGCGGAGCCGCAGAGGCCGCGGAGAACGCGGAGGAAGTGCGCCCTCAGCACACCTCCAGAACCCAATCAGCGATGCGGATAAGAGTTGGCTCTCCTCTAGGCTGCTGACTCTGCGTTCTCTGCGTCTCCGCGTCTCTGCGTTGAACTCTTTTCGTCAGATCAAGGCTACCACTCGTTCAGTCGAACGACTCGACCAGCTGCATCGGGCGCAGCACGGTCTTCGGGATGTCGTCGAGGAAGCGCGACGGCTTGCTCAGCACCATGCCGGTGGCGCGGTCGTACATGTTGATCGGGTAGCTCAGGTACAGGTGGCGCTTGGCGCGCGTCACCGCGACGTAGAGCAGGCGGCGCTCCTCCTCCAATTCGGCGTCGGTGTGCATGCTGTAGGTCGAGGGGAATTTGCCGTCGACCAGCCAGATGACGAACACCGTGTGCCACTCCAGGCCCTTGGCCGAGTGGATGGTGGAGAGGCAGAGCAGGCCCTCGTCCTCCTCGGTGGCGAGCACGTCGTTGACGCTGTCGTTGGGCGGCTCCAGCGCCATGTCGGCAAGCAGCGACTGCAGCGAGCGGTAGCGCGCCGC
>JANRJF010000128.1:0-2704 GCA_033764095.1 Deltaproteobacteria bacterium
GTCGGCGTCGAGTCGAGGTAGTAGTAGTACTCCTTGACGTCCTCGCCGTGGTTCCCTTCGCTGTTGGTGAGGCCGTAGAGGCGCTCCTTGAGGATCGGATCGGCGCCGTTCCACAGCGCCAGCGCGAAGCACAGCCGCTGCTTGTCGTCGCTGACGCCGGCCAGCCCGTCCTCGCCCCAGCGGTAGGCGCGCATGCGCGCCTGGTCGTGGCTGAAGTAGTCCCAGGCGTTGCCGTCGTCGCTGTAGTCCTCGCGCACCGTGCCCCACTGCCGCTCGCTCAGGTACGGCCCCCACTGGCGCCAGGCGACACCGCGACGTGCTTCCTCGAGTCGATCGTGCTCGGCCGACATGCACTACCTCCGCGGCGCAGCCGTTACACCGAATCGGCGCCACCTGTGAACGGCCGTCGTCGTCGGGCCGTGATTCCGTCCGCCGCCCAACCCACCTGCCGGAGGGTGGCATCCACGCAGCCGCGCGGCGCGGTCGTCCGACGCGGCGACTGGCGGTGGGCGCGGTCGCCTGCCATCAGGAGCAGCGGGGAGCAGTCGTGGCGCGGATCGTCGCATTCCTGATCAGGCATCGGTCCACCGGGGCGCAGTGGGGGGCGCGATCAATGGCGCTCGTGAGCCTGCTGCTCTGCATCGGCCAGGGGTGTGGCCGCGACGCCTCGATCGATCTCATCGCCCGAGCCGAGTCGGCCGAGGTGCAGCACGAGGTGCGGCGCATCGACATCGGTACGCCGTCCGCACTCCCGCACCTGTCCGCCGGTTGGGGGCCGGAGGAGCGCTGGGGCGACGCGTCGTTTGCCTGGGCGCTGGGCCGGTCCTCGACGGTCGACTTCTTCGTCGGCACGCCGCGACCGTTGCGCCTGACGCTGCGCGGCTGGCCGCTGCCGTTCGGCGGACTGCCGCCGCAGACGGTCGCCCTGACGCTGAACGACGTCCCGCTCGGCACGCTGACGCTGCGGCCGGGCGAGCGCGAGTACCAGCTCGACGTGCCGACGACCGCGCAGCGCAGCGGAACGAATCGCCTCCGCTTCACCCATGGAGTCGCGCCGCGGCCGCGCGACCTCGACCCGGCCTCGCACGACGCGCGCCAGCTCGCGGCCGGCTGGGACTGGCTCGCGTTCGACGGGCTCGACGACGGCGAGGGCCTGGCGGTGGAGGGCGGTGCGCTGCGGCTGCCGCCGGTCGGTGAGGTCAGCTTCTATCTCGACGTGCCGCCGGGCGCCGCGCTGGAGATGGACCACGTCGCGGCCAGCGGCGGCGGGGCGCCCGCTCCGCTGTTGATCGAGGCGCAGCGCGACGACGGCGGCACCGTCGCGGTGGCCGAGCTGGCGATCGCGACGTCGCTCGGCACCCAGCGCTGGCCGCTCGACCGCGGCGTGACCCGCCTGCGTTTTCGCACCGCCGACGCCGCGCGGCGCATTGCGCTCACCGGGGTGCGTCTCCGCGTACCGCGACCGAGCGCGGCGCCGGTCGCCTGCGCCGACGCGCCGGCGCGCGCCACCGCACCAGCGCCGCCGGTGATCGTCTACCTCATCGACACCCTGCGCGCCGACCACCTCGGTTGCTACGGCTACCCGCTCCCGACCTCGCCGCGGATCGACGCGTTCGCCGCCGACGCGGTGCGCTTCGCGCACACCGTCGCCCAGTCGTCGTGGACCAAGCCGTCGGTCGCCTCGCTGTTCACCGGCCTGACACCAAAGCGGCACGGCGCCATCCACGCCGGCGACGTGCTGGCGGCCGTGCCGACTCTCGCCGGCCTGCTCGCCGCCGCCGGGTATGAGACCGCGGCGGTGGTCACCAACAGCGTCGTCGGCCGCCACACCGGCTTCGACCAGGGGTTCACGTACTTCGAATCGCTGCCCGAGCAGCCCGTCGCGCCGCAACCCGGCCTGACCGACTTCGCCGGCGAGGTCGATCACCAGAGCGCCGCCGTCCTGAACCAACGCGCCCTTGCCTGGCTCGATCAGCGCCGCGACGCGCCGTTCCTCCTCTATCTCCACGCCAGCGATCCGCACTCGCCGTATCTGCCCGCGGCGGCGTTCCGCCAGCAGTTCGCCCCCGGCGTCGATGCCACCCTCGGGCTCAAGCGGCACCTCCAGGCGCTCGCCAGCGGCGCCGTCGCGTCGACGGCGGACGAGCGCCGCAAGCTCATGGCGCTGTATGACGCCGAGATCGCCTCCGTCGATCAGCAGTTCGGCATCCTGCTCGACGCCCTGCGGGCGCGCGACCTGTACGATGCCGCGGTCATCGTCCTGGTCGCTGATCACGGCGAGGCGTTCGACGAGCATGGGCGCTGGGAGCACGCCTCGTCGTTGTTCGCCGAGCAGCTCGACGTGCCGCTGCTGATCAAGTTCCCGCGACAATGGCGGGCCGGCAGCGTGGTGCACGAGGTCGCGCAACTGGTCGACGTGCTGCCGACCATCCTGCGCAGCGCCGGGGTCGCGATACCGGACGACCTGACCGGGGCGGATCTCGTCCCGCTCGCCGGATGCCCCGAGCTGCCGCGCCCGGCGCGCATCGCGTACAGCGCGCTCGAAGGGTTGAACGACAGTCCACAAATCGAGGCGCTGACGGTGGGGCGCCAGAAGCTCATCCACTCCCGACGCATCGACCTGCCGCAGCCGCGCGTGGCGCTCTACGCGCTCGACCGCGACCCGGGCGAGCGCGACGACCTGAGCGACCGCCTGCCGGTCACC
>JANRJF010000129.1:0-2319 GCA_033764095.1 Deltaproteobacteria bacterium
CTCACATGTAAACCGACAAGCCTCTCGCCGCGTCTCATCTGGCGAAAGGATCCGCTGTTGCGTAGGATCCGCACACTGCGATGAACCGGGTGCATCTATTCCGCCCGATTCGACTGGACTCGCCCCGCGCGCCGAGAGCCACGCTGGCGGTGCGCGGACAAGCGGCGTTCGACGGCGCCGCCTTTACTTGGCCCGGCTTCCGCGTCGCGCTGGAGCCTGCGCACACCGGGCTGACGAGTCCCGCCGGATGAATTGGATGGATGGCCGCTGGTCGCACAGCGACGACCGGGGCAGCGAGGTTGGTGCATGTTCCGCATCTGGTTGATCGGCCGTTCGGTGGGTCGCCTGCTGGCTGGCGTCGTCGCCGCGACGGCGCTGGCGCTGGCTGGCGTGGTGGACGCCGCCGTCGACGAGCGCAGCATTCAACTGACGCCGCCGCGCCTCGGGCTGGTGGACGGCGACGTCTCCTTCTGGCGCCCCGGCGCCGGCGACTGGGAAACCGCCCAGGTCAACATTCCGCTCGCGCCGGGCGACGCGCTGGCGGCGCGTGACGGGCAGTTCGAGTTGCAGATCGGCGGGCAGTCCTTCGCGCGCGGTGGCGATGGGACGCAGCTGCGGCTGAAGAGCCTGGAGCCCGACTTCGTGCAGTTCGAGGTCACCCAGGGCAGCCTGGTGCTCGACCTGCGGCAGCAGAACGGGGGCCACGTGGTGGCGATCGACACGCCGAACGCCCGCCTGTCGACGACGCAGGACGGCTACTACCGCGTCGACGTCGGCGAAGGCTCGACGCGCGTCACCGTGCGCCGCGCCGGCGCTGCCAACCTGACGCCCAACGGTGGTCACGCGGTGACCGTCGGCACCGGCGAGGCGGTGATGATCCAGGGCACCGGCAGCGGCCAGCTGGAGGTGATCGCCGCGCCGGCCTTCGACGACTGGGATCGCTGGAACTACGAGCGCGCCGACACGGTGCTCGCCGCGCCCCGCGCGTACACCGTCGCCCAGGAGATCTACGGCGGCGAGCAACTGGAGCAGTACGGCAGCTGGCGCTACGTCAACACCTACGGCCGCGTCTGGGTGCCGTCCTCGGTGCCGGCCGGCTGGGCGCCGTACACCAGCGGCCGCTGGCTGTGGGATCCGGTCTACGGCTACTCGTGGGTCGACTACGCGCCGTGGGGCTGGGCGCCGTATCACTACGGTCGCTGGGTCTACGCCGGCTACTGGGCGTGGGCGCCGGGGCCGGTGGTGGTGGCGCCGGTGTACGCGCCGGCGCTGGTGGCGTTCTACGGCCCGTCGATCTCGGTCAGCGTCGGCTTCGGCGCGCCCTATGTCGGCTGGGTGGCGCTCGGCTGGGGCGAGCCGTTGATCCCGTGGTGGGGACCGGTCGGCTTCGTCGGCACGCCGTGCTGGTGGGGCTGGGGCGGTCCGCGCGTGGTGAACAACATCAACATCTACAACGGCGACGTGGTGAACGCGGACCAGATCAACTTCTACCGCAACGCGGCGGCGCCGGGCGGGCTGGTGGGCGTGCCGAAGCACCAGTTCAGCGGCTTCCCGGTGTCGAAGTCGCGCATCGACGCGGCCTCGGCCGCCGCTCTCAAGCCATGGCGCGGCGGCGCTCTGCCGGTCGACGGTGGGCGCACGCTCGGCACCGCCGGTGCTGCGGCCGGGAAGGGCGCCATGCCAGACTTCTCCGCGCGCCGCGCGGCGGCGGCGCCGGCGCAGGCGGTGCCGGCCGAGTTCACCCGCCGGCCGAGCGCCGCCGAGCGCGGTGCGGCGAGCGGTGGTCCGCCGCCGCTGGCCGGCATGCCGAAAGCGGCGTCGGCCGCGGCGTTCGATCGCCTGGGTGCGCGGGGTGCGGCGGGCTCCGGCGCTGCCACAGGCTTCACTCGCGGCGACAGCGGCTCGACCGCCGACTTCCAGCGCGGCGGCAGTGTGTCGAAGGGCGGCACGAACGCGTTCCAGCGCGGCGCTTCGGCATCGAAGAGCGGCACCGGTACGACCGCCTTCCAGCGCGGCGGCAGTGCGGCGAAGAGCGACTCGACCTCGACCGCATTCCGCCGTCTCGGCGAGCGGCCGAACGGCGCGCCGGCCGGCGTGCAGCGCGGTGCCACCGTGCCGCGCCCGCAGGCGAAGGCGGCGCTGCCGCCGTATGAGCGCCTGCGCAGCGCGTCGCCGTCCGGTGCGGCGTCGGCGCCCGCCGACATGCGGCGCTCGGCCCGCCGCTACGCGTCGGCGGAGGCGCCGGCATTCCGCAAGGCCGACGGGCAGGTGCCGGGCAGCGCGCCGTCGCGCGCACTCGGATCGGTGTCGTCGCCCGCC
>JANRJF010000130.1:0-16766 GCA_033764095.1 Deltaproteobacteria bacterium
CCCTGAGCAGCACCCCAAGGGCTGATGCGATGACGACCGACCGAAAGCACGGAACGCCTTGCGAGAGTAGGGCGATCGCGCCCGGTGACTCCGATGAGTCCCGCAAGTGCGCAAGTGTTCAAATCCCGTCGGGGACGCTCCTTTGCACGACGGGGCTGCGCCTTTGCGGCCCGGTGTACGGTTCGCGGCTCGGTCCGGTCCGGGTCGCGCCGCCGTCGCCCGCCTCATCCCCTCGACGAGCTGCAGCTGCGCGATCAGCGAGTGTCACACTGGCGCTGCGCGGACGCTCCAGCCGAACCGAGCGTACGGGCGGCAGCGATCGGCCAGGTGGCGCCGCACCCTCTTGCCAGGCGGCCGTGTCCGCGCTCTTGAGTTCGGTGAACCGCACGATCGCCCGCGCACCGCCGGCAGGGCGACGAGCCCAGAGATAGGAGCAACGCAATGACGGACGCCAACGAGTACACGCCGCCGAAGGTCTGGACCTGGAACAGGGAGAGCGGCGGGCGCTTTGCCAGCATCAACCGCCCGATTGCCGGCGCGACGCACGAGAAGGAACTGCCGGTAGGTGAGCATCCCCTGCAGCTCTACTCGCTCGGCACCCCGAACGGGGTGAAGGTGACGATCATGCTGGAGGAGCTGCTCGGCGCGGGGCACGCGGGCGCCGAGTACGACGCCTGGCTCATCAACATCCTGGGCGGCGACCAGTTCGGCTCGGGCTTCGTCGCGATCAATCCGAACTCGAAGATCCCGGCACTGCTCGACCGTTCGACGCCGACGCCGACGCGCGTGTTCGAGTCGGGCGCGATCCTGCTCTATCTCGCGGAGAAGTTCGGCGGCGCCTTCCTGCCCAGCGAGGTGGGGGCGCGCGCCGAGTGCCTGTCCTGGCTGTTCTGGCAGATGGGTGCCACGCCGTTCCTCGGCGGCGGTTTCGGCCACTTCTACGCCTACGCGCCGACCAAGATCGAATACGCGATCGATCGCTATGCCATGGAGGTCAAGCGCCAGCTCGACGTGCTCGATCGGCACCTCGCGACCAACGCCTACATGGCGGGCGCGGCGTACACGATCGCCGACATGGCGATCTGGCCCTGGTACGGCGGCCTGATCAAGGGCGTGCTCTACGAGTCGGCGGAGTTCCTCGCGGTGCACGAGTACCGTCACGTGGCGCGCTGGACCGAGCAGATTGCCGAGCGTCCGGCGGTGAAGCGTGGCCGCATCGTCAACCGCCCCTGGGGCGATCCGCAGCTGCCCGAGCGGCACAGCGCCGCCGACTTCCACGGCCTGAAGCTCGACTAGCGGTAGGTGCGGTCCGCCATCGACTGCGCCAGGGCGTTCGCGCGGGGTCAGCCAGCCGTGGCGCGGGGCGCCGCTGGCGCGGCGATCTAGCGCCCGCGCCCGCGGCGCGCGGCGACGACGATCATCAACAGCACGCCGACGGCGCAACCGAACGGGCTGACAGCGGGGGCGGGGGCGGCAAGTGGCGCCCGCGCCGTCGTCGTCAGCACCTCGCCGCCGTCGTAGACGAGCATCGTGGCGTTCGCGACGCTTCCGCCGTTCGGCGCGCTGACGACCAGCACCGCGAACTGCAGGCTGCCGCTCTGTCCCGGGGCGAGAGCGCCGACGGCATAGGTGCAGGGGGTCCCCGGGCCGCTGTCGTCGGGGCAGGACCATCCCGTGTCGCTGCGGCTGGCGCGGAAGCGAGTATCGGCCGGAACCAGGTTGGTGATGAGGACTCCGCTCGCGGCGCCGCCGCCGTGGTTGGCGTAGGTGATGGTGAAGACGATCGTCTGGCCGACCTGCACGCTTGCCGGCGGCTGCACCGACAGCTCCAACTGCGGGAGGCCGAGCGTGTAGGTCGCGGTCACCGAGGCGGTTGCGCTCGCGGTGCTGGTGGTGGTCACCGTTGCGGTCGTGGTGGGCGTCGGGCTGGAGGACGGCGTTGCGGTGACCGTCGGGCTGCTGGTCGGCGTGGTGGTCGCCGTCGGCGTCGCGCTCGGCGTCGAGCTGGAAGAGCCGGTCGGGCTGCTGGTCGCCGTGTCGGTCGCCGTGGATGTCGCGGTCGGGGTTGCGCTGGCGGTGGGCGTCGAGCTGGCCGTTTCGCTGGGCGTCTGGGTCGAGCTTGGCGTCGCGGTGCCGGTCGGCGTCTGAGTCGCGGTATCCGTCGCCGTGCCGGTCGCGGTCCCGGTCGCCGTCGCGGTGAGCGTCGCGGTCGCGGTCTGGCTCGGCGTGTGGGTGGCCGTCGCGGTCGGTGTCGGGGTCTCCGACGCGGTGTCGGTCGGGGTGGCTGTGTCGGTCGCGGTCGGCGTGGATGAGGCGGTCGCGCTGGCCGTATGCGTGGCGGTCTCCGTCGCCGTGTGGCTGACTGTGGCGGTCGCCGTGTTGGTTGCGCTCGGCGTCGCCGTCGCGGTGTCGGTGGACGTGGGGGTCGATGACGCGGAGGCAGTCGGCGTCGGCGTGGAGGTGTCGGTCGGCGTCGAGGTCGCGGTCCCCGTCGCGGTGGCGGTCGCGGTATCGGTCGACGCCGGGCTGGGGGTCGCGGTTGCGGTGTCGGTGCTGGTGCTGGTCGGCGTCGCCGTGGCGGTGTCGGTGGCGGTGGCTGTCGCGGTGTCGGTCGCCGTCGTCGTCACCGTTTCGGTCGGCGTCGGCGGGGGATCGCCGTCCATCTCGAGCGCCCAGTGCAGGTCCATACCGGTCTCGGTCGCGCCACCGGTGATGGCGACGGCGAAGTAGTCGCCGGCGCTCAGGGATGGCTTGTGTCCGGGGTCGGTGTCCGCACAGGTGGTGCCGCTGCCGGTGCCGGTGGTGCAGGTCAGCGCGGTGGCAGCGAGCGAACCGGGCGCCGATCCGCTGTACAGCGTCACGGTCGTCGGAGCGCTGACGCCGCCGTCGATGCGCACGCGCAGGTTGCGGGGATAGCTGGCGCGCGCCACTCGCTGGACGACGACGCTGGCGCCACTGCCGCCGTCGTTGGCGTACATCGGTCCCGAGAAGCGTGTCGTCGTACTCAGGTCCGCGACGACCTGCTGGGCGATGGCGCCGACGCCATCGAACGACAACGCCCACCGGTGCGGCATGTTGCTGGCAGCGGTGCCGCTCTGCTCGACCTGCAAGATGATGCGATCGGCCGCCGCGACCTCGCAATCCGCCCCACAGCCTGCCCAGGCGACCGGTGTTTGGTTTTCGAGCACCAGCGGGTCGGTATCAAAGGTCACCGCCCGCTGGTTGTCGTCTGGCGAGAGGTCGTACGCGGTGTACGCCTCGACCATGTCGGGCGGCGCGCTGAAAATGCGGATCGCCAGCCCGCTGACGGCAGCATCGGTCGGCATCAGCATCGCGGTAGAAAGGGGCGATGCACCATCGCAGGACCAGGACGAGCTCGGCGTGGAACCGGTAGCGCCCCAGCCGCCGCAGTAGCGCGTTCCGGCGACGGTGGCTGGAATGCCACCGCCGGCGATGATCGCATCGGCCGCCCCGCCTGCCGCCAGCTGGTAGCCCAGCGTCACACGGCAGTTGACGGCGGCGCTGACGGCGGTGGTTTCCGACACCGCCAGGTCATCGCCTGCGCTATAGTCGAAGGCCAAGCCGGTTGCCGAACACGCCGCGGTGCCGGTGGCCGGAACCGTACACAGCTGGCCTATGGTCCCGACCCCGCGGCGCAAGGAGAACGTCACGGCAGCGCTCGGCGAGCTGTCGCAAAATACGTAGGCGTCGGTGACGCGCATATCGATCGGCATCAGGATGACGCGCTGGTTCCCATTGGTGTTGGGGGAATAATTCGTCGCGTTGTAGCTGATGGTGTTGCTGGTGCTGATCTGGGCGGCGAGAAACAACTGGCCGTTTTCCGCCGCCTGGATCGGCGATCCAAGCAGGACGAACAAGAGCGCGGCGCGCAACGCCGGCCGTAGCGTGGACAGGGGACAGGCGATCCGCGACGGAAACCCCGCCCAGCGCGACAGCATGCGCTGTGCCCCGAGCAACCGGGGTGCCATCTCCCATCCGGCAACTGCCGCCAGAGGCGATCGAGTCCATGCGGCCAGAAACCGCGGACCTGACCGAATACGGCGAAAGTGCGACACGGCCTCCCGCTCCCATTCGATCGGGAACACCTGTGATCGGCGATGCGCCCCGATTGACCGGCGCCTCGCGCCGCTCCTATGACCGCGCCCGGTCATGCACGTCGGAGTGCTCACGGAAGGGATCGCGCAGGACGAGATCGACACCCAGCCATGGGTCTACTACCGCACGGCGCTCGCGGCGGAGGGCATCCGCATCGAAGTGCTGCGCGCCGATGCCGACGCCTTCACGCGGCACTTCGACGTCATGCTGCTGCACGTCTGGCAGGACTGGGACAATCCGCGGCGCTTCGACGCGCAGCGCATCGTGCCGATCATGCAGTGGTACGCTGCCTATCGCGCCCGCTTCCCCGAGACGGTGCAGGTGATCCTCAACCACGTCGACATGGCGCATCCGCCGTACGCTACGGCGTATTGGCGGCCCGGGGATCCGGTGCTCTACAAGACGCCCGCCTACGACCGCAGCAAGCTGGCGCCGTTCCCAGCCGAGACCATCTGGGCGTACGAGCGCATCTGGAACTGGTCGCACATCGCCGCGAGCGACCGCCCGAAGTACCAGGCCGGCTTCATCGGCACCGCCAGCGGTCCGCGCGGCTATCGCCAGCGCGTCGCCAAGGCGACGGCGCGGGTCGGCATCGGGGTCTGCGGAGCCAAGCCGCGCTACACCCGCCGCAGGCACGATGCGTACATGGGGCAGTGCCGCATCATGGTCTGCCCGCGCGGGTGGGGCGAGCACAGCGGCCGCCACTGGGACGCCTGGATGTCCGGCAAACCGGTGCTGACCGACCGCGCCTGCGCCGGCGCCGAGATGATTCCCGGCCAGCAGCTGCGCGCCGGCGAGCACTATCTCGTCTTCGACTCGCCGGAGGAGATCCCGGACATCGTCAGCGACTGGTGCCGCCCGTCGCGCGCCGACGACCTGGCCGCCATTGCCGCGCGCGGCCGTGCGGCGGCGCAGGCCTACGACGGGCTGGCGTGTATGCGCGGCTTCTTCGCGCGACTGGCGCGCTGACGTCGCTGCCCCACGTTCATGCCAGCTGACCTCCCGGCGTCCGGCTGGCGCGCCCGCGCGCCGCTCGTCGCGCTGCTGCTCGGCTTCGGGCTGTCGCGCGTGATCGCGGTGCGCTGCGGCCTGCGCTTCGACACATACCCGCTCGGCCACTTCTGGCAGTACCTCGACCCGCCGCTGCTGCGCGACCACCTGCTGGAGAGCGTGTGGTACCTGCACAGCCAGCCGCCGCTCTTCAATCTGCTGCTCGGCGTCGTCCTGAAACTGCCGTTTCCTCCGCCGGCGCTGTTCGCGGTGCTCTATCTCGCCATCGGCCTGGGCCTCGCCCTGACCATGGACGCGTTGATGCGCCGCCTCGGCGCCGCCGCCTGGACCGCCGCCGGCGTCACGCTGCTGTTCGCCGTCAGTCCACCGGCGCTGTACTTCGAGCACTTTCTGTTCAGCGAGTACCCGACCATGCTCCTCCTCTGCACCGCCGCACTGGCGCTGCACCGGTTCCTGAGCACCGGCCGGCGGCGCGACGGGTGGGCGGCGTTCGGTCTCATGGCCGCCGTCGTGCTCACGCGCAGCCTCTTCCAGCTGCCGTGGCTGCTGGCGGTGGTCGCCGGGCTGGCACTGCCCGCCACCCCGGCGTGGCGGCGCGCCATCGCCGGCGCGGCCGCTCCGGCCGTCATCGTCATCGCGGCGTTCTGCCTCAGGAACCTGCTGCTCTTCGGCACCGCGTCGACGAGCAGTTGGTTCGGCATGAACCTGATGTCCAGCGTGGACTTCGCCTGGCCGGCGAGCGAGCGCCGCGGGCTCGTCGAACGGGGCGAGGTCGGGCCGATCGTCTCGGTGCCGGCGTTCAGCCCGGTCGGGCAATACCGCGGCGTCGTCGCCTTACCGCCGCCGACCGGTATCGCCGTGCTCGATGTCGAATCGACCGAGAGCGGCAGCCCGAACTACAACCATGCCGCCTACGCGACGGTGGCGCCGTTGTACGCGCACGAGGCCCTGCGACTGCTCGCCAGCCATCCGGCGCGCTACCTGCACGCCAGCGCCGCGGCGGCGAGCCTCTTCTTCCGTCCGGCCAGCGACTACGAGTACTTCCGCGACTTCCGCCAGCGCATGCCGAGGTGGGACGCGCTGTATCGCTTCGGACTCTATGGCCAGCTCACCGCCGGCGGCCCGGGCGTAGCCGGGCCGGCCGGCTTTCCGCTCGCGGTCAGCGCGCCGAACATCGGCTGGTTCATCCTGTTGACCACGCCACTGCTGCTCTGGCTCGGCCTGTGCCGGCGGCGCGCCGCCGCGCGCCGCGGTGACCAGGCCGCCGCCGGCACGCTCGCCTTCATCATCGTCACCATCGTCTACCTGATGCTCGTCGGCACGCTGCTGAACATCGGCGAGAACCAGCGCTACCGCTTCATGACCGAGCCGTTCCTGTTCGTTCTCGCCGCCGTGGCGTGGTCGGCGAATCGGCGGCGGCGCCGTCAGGCGCCGCCGCGCTGATCCCGCCGCGCCGCCGACGCGGCAGGGCGTGGTCGGCGCGGGGCTGCCTGCCGCCGTCGGCATCAGAAGCGATTCAGGAGCCCGGCGCTTCGCTCGGTACGCAGCAGTCGACGCCGCAGGCCGAGTCCGACGGCAGAGCGGCGGGCTGGGAGCCGATCGACTCCGCGCTGGCCGGCGGCCGCTGCTGTCCGAGGAAGCCTCTGAGCTGCGAGTCCGCCGCCGTCTCGGCCTCGACGTCGGCGAGGAGGGTGTACATCTCCCACGGGATGCCGTCGTGGTCGCGCACCCAGAACTTGTCCGCCTTCGCGTAACAGCAGGTCGTGCCCTGCTGTTCGATGAGCGGAACGCCGCTGTTCTTGACGCGCACCAGCTCGGAGGCGACGTCGCCGGTTCCCGGGTAGCGAATGCCGAGGTGGCTGAGCTTGCCTGGCTCGCCACCGAGGCTCAGCGACAGGATCACCGGCGGATCCGCGATCTCGAACTTCGCATAGTCGTGCTTCACCTTCGCCGGCTCGATGCCGAGCAGTCGTCGGTAGTGCTCGACGGCATCCGGAATGCTGCCGACGTACACCGAGACGTGGAACGTATTCGCCATTGCGACCTCCCTGGATATCGAAACGTGTCGATATGATTGCCCGAGACATCGAAAGCTGTCAATATCCTTCGCGATGGACAAGCAGCTTTCGTACTGTTGTCCGCCGGTGCTCCACGGCGCGCTCGGCAAACGCGACGCGGAAGAGCTCGCGGCGACCCTCAAGGCCCTCGCCGATCCGGTGCGCCTGCAGCTCTTGAGCTTCATCGCCGCGCAGCCGGACGGCGAGGCGTGCGTCTGCCACGTCACCGGCCCGGTGGGGCTCTCGCAGCCGACGGTCAGTCACCATCTCAAGCTGCTGCACCAGGCGGGGCTGCTGCAGCGCGAGAAGCGCGGCGCCTGGGTCTACTACCGCGTGATTGCGGAGCGGCTCGAAGCGGTGCGCAGCGCGCTCGCGACCCGCGCCCCGCGCGCCAAGAGCGCCAGGCGGGCATGAGCGGCGACCGGCCGGCGCTGTCGAGGCGCGCCGTCGCCGAGGCGGTCGGCCCTGCACTGCTGCCGGGCTGCTGGTGACGATGGGGTGCGGCGAGAGCTGCCCCTGCGTGCCGGGGCCGCGGCACGAGGACTGGCATGGCCGACCCGAAAGGCCGGCCGCCCGCCAAGGTGCGCGGCCGGCGCGACACTGGGCGCGCACAGCAGCCAGGCCGCAACCGGGGCTCGGATGCGCCGCCCGCCGTTTGCTAGTCTGCGCCTCGCCATGTCCGCCGAGCCACCCTTCGTCCCGCTGGACCCGCGCAAGTTCCGCGATCCGGCGCGCACGGCGAGCGGCGCGGCGCGCGCCAGCGTCGCGCTGACCCGTCTCGAGACGCTGTGGTTCAACACCGGCACGCTCTGCAACATCGCCTGCGCGCACTGTTACATCGAATCGTCGCCAACCAACGACCAGCTCGTCTACCTGACCACCGCCGAGGTCGGGGCAGTCCTCGACGAGGCGGCGGCGCTCGAGCGGCGCCCGCGCACGGTCGGCTTCACCGGCGGCGAGCCGTTTCTCAATCCGCAGATCGCCGAGCTGATCGAGCTCGGCCTGGCGCGCGGCCATGACGTGCTGGTGCTGACCAACGCGATGCGGCCGATGATGCGGCCGCGCCTGCGGCAGCGCTTGGCCGAGCTGGCGCGCGGCGGCGCCGCGGCGCGTCTCACCCTGCGCGTCAGCCTGGATCACTGGCGCGCCGCCGTGCACGACGCCGAACGCGGAGCGGGGAGCTTCGCCGAGACGCTGGCGGGACTGCGCTGGCTGCGCGACTACGGCCTGCGCCTCGCCGTCGCCGGCCGGCTGGGGACGGAGCACGAAGCCGCGCTGCGCGCCGGCTACGCGGCGCTGTTCGCGCGCGAGCAGCTGGCGATCGACGCCGCCGACCCGGCCGCGCTGGTGCTCTTCCCGGAGATGGCCGCCGACCGCGACGTGCCGGAGATCACGGTCGATTGCTGGCGCATCCTGCGGCGCGATCCCGCCGCGGTCATGTGCGCCTCGAGCCGCATGGTGGTGAAGCGGCGCGGCGCCGCCGCGCCGGCGGTGGTCGCCTGCACGTTGCTGCCCTACGACCCGCGCTTCGAGCTGGCGCCGACGCTGGCCGGCGCGCTCGGGCCGGTGGCGCTCAATCATCCGCACTGCGCCCGCTTCTGCGTGCTCGGCGGCGCCAGCTGCCAGGCGCCCGGCGGCTGAGGCACGGCCGCGCTCACCAGCGGTGATCGAACTCCTCCGCCCAGCCGATCAGATCGTGCACCGGTCGCGCGCTGCCGTCGACGCGGATGGTGCCGTGCCAGCGGCCGAAACAGCAGACACCGCCGGAGCGCATGACGCCGAGGCTGGTGTGGACGCGGTGCGCGACGATCGGCTCGAGCACCAGGTCGACCGCGCCGCCGTGCTCGGCGCGCACCCGCCACGGACGCATCCAGTCGCGCGCATCGTACTCCCAGCGCAGGTCCTCCATGATCTTGTGCAGGCGCCCGTCGATCAGCAGCCCGTTCTCGTTCACGCCGGTGCCGGTGGTCCACTTGGCGCCGAGGTTGACGCCGATGCGGACGCCGTCCTGCACGCCGGTGGCGACGCCCCAGTTCCAGAACGACTGGTACGGCCAGACTCCGCGACCGAAGTCCTGCACCGCGTGGCACTCGGCCGGGTCCATGACGTAGCGCCGCTCGCCGACCAGCACCGTGCCCTCGCAGGGCAGGGTGTTGTGCTTGGAGTTGAGCTGAAAGCGCGCGCGGGTCCACGGGACGACGATGTTGAGGCTCTCCTGGCCGGGCGGGCGACGCACGACGAAGTCGGCGACCAGGCGCTCGCCGCTCTTCGCGACGCCGTCGAACTCGACCTGCATGTCACCGCCGTCGGTGATGTTGCAGTACGCCAGCGAGCGGCTGCGGAAGGCGACGCTGCGCTCGACGTGCTCGGGCAATGCCAGGGAGCCGGGCCGCGCCAGGGCCATGCCGGCAACCGTCTGGCGGCTCTCGAAGTCGATGAAGGTCACCTGGCAGAAGGCCGCGTAGTCGATGTCGGCGAGGGTCACCGAGAAGACGAAGCGCGGGCTGATCCAGTTCCAGAAGTTCCAGCGCTTCTTGCGCAGCCAGTGGCCGCGCAGGTTGGCGCGCACCAGCGGCTGGCGCGACCAGCCGACCGCGGCGTCGTTGAGGCGGCCGCGCGCGTCGCACAGGTCGGTCGGCGCGGTGAGCTCGCGCTCGACGTAGACCCCGGGCGTCGCACGGCCGGCGACGATCGGTAGGCGGTCGGGCAACGACGCAGGCATCGCGCCTGGATGCCAGCCCGACGGCCGCCCGGCAAGCAGCGGGCGGGCACCGCGGACGCGTATCGGCACGCACCCACCGCGCGCCGCCGGCGGCGCGACCGACAGCGGCCGCCGTGCCACACCGCACCGGCCGCTCGATCTGGCAGCCGCAGCGGCTTCATGGCATGGGACGCCCGTGCCGATCGAACCCGCCAGCGATCCGTTCGCCCCCGCCCAGCTCGGACCGCTGCGGCTGCGCAACCGCATCATCAAGGCCGCGACCTTCGAGGGGATGACGCGCGCCCACGCGCCGAGCGAGCGGCTGATCGAGTTCCACCGCCGCATGGCGGCGGGCGGCGTCGGCCTGACCACGGTCGCGTTCTGCGCCGTCTCGCGCGACGGCATCGGCACGCCGAACGAGATCATCCTGTCGGACGCCGCACTGCCGGGGCTGCGCCAACTCGCCGACGCGGTGCACGCCGAGGGCGCCGCGGTGTCGGCGCAGATCGGTCATGCGGGCGCGGTCGCCGCCGCCGCTGGCCTGAAGGCCGTGTCGCCTTCGGCGTTCTGGAGCGCCATGGCCTTCCGCCGCACCCGCGCCGCCAGCGCGGCGGACATCGCGCGCATCATCGACGCGTTCGGCGCCGCGGCGCGGCTGCTCGAGCGCGCCGGCTTCGACGCGGTCGAGATCCACCTCGGCCATGGCTATCTGGCGAGCGAGTTCCTGTCGCCGAAGCTGAACCGCCGCACCGACGAATGGGGCGGCCCGCTGGAGCGGCGCGCGCGCTTCGCGCGCGAGGTCGTACGGGCGGTGCGCGCGGCGGTCGGTACCCGGCTGGCGGTGACCGCCAAGCTGAACATGGCGGACGGCGTGCCGGGTGGGCTGTGGCTCGACGAGAGCGTCGCGGTGGCGCGCCTGCTCGAGGACGACGGCGGGCTCGACGCGATCGAGCTCACCGGCGGCAGCTCGCTGGAGAACCCCATGTACCTGTTCCGCGGCGAGGCGCCGATCGCGGAGATGGCGGCCGTCTTCCCGCAGCCGATCCGCAGCGCCTTCCGCCTGTTCGGAGCGCGCTTCCTGCACAGCTACCCGTTCGAAGAGGCGTACTTCCTGCCCTACGCGCGCCAGTTCCGCGCCGCGCTGCGCATGCCGCTCATCCTGCTCGGCGGCATCACCCGCCGCGCGACCATCGAGCGCGCCATGGCCGAGGGATTCGAGTTCGTCGCGCTGGGGCGGGCGCTGCTGCGCGAGCCGGACCTGGTCAATCGCTTCGCCGGCCGCACCGCGCAGGAGTCGCTCTGCGTGCACTGCAACAAGTGCATGCCGACCATCTACCGCGGCACCCACTGCGTGCTCGCGGCGCCGGCTTGACCCGGCGCGGTCCGGGCGGCCGCGGAGGGCGAGGCGAGATGACCGACAGCGACTGCGCCACGGCGGCAGGCGGCGACCACACCGCCGTGCTGGTGGTCGGGGCAGGACCGACCGGCCTGCTGCTCGCCGCCGAGCTGCGGCGGCACGGCGTCGCCTGCCGGCTGATCGACGCGCGGCCGGCGCCGCAGCACTGGGACCGCGCCACCGTGGTCCACCCGCGCTCGCTGGAGCTGTTCGAGTCGCTCGGCGTGGTCGAACGCTTTCTCGCCGCCGGCACGCCGCAGCGCGCGGTGCAGGTGCACTCCGGCGGGCAGCTGCTCGGCGTGATGGATCTGGCCAGCTGCGGCAGCGTCTACGGCTACAACCTCGGCCTCTCGGAGGAGGTCACCGAGTCGATCCTGACCGAATACCTGCGGCGGCAGGGTGGCGACGTGCAGCGCGACGCGCGGCTGGTCGGCTTCGCCGCGCACGCCGGCGGCGTGCGCGCCGAGATCGCACGCGACGGCAGGCGCGAGGTGGTGGCGGCGGAGTGGATGGTCGGGTGCGACGGGCTGCACAGTCCGACCCGTGAGCTGAGCGGCATCGGCTTCGACGGCCACGACATCGGCCGACCGTGGGCCGTCTTCGACGCGACGCTGCAGGGCTGGAGCGCGCGCTACGACGTCACCTTCGCCTATCTCGACGCGCTGCCGGTGATCCTCACCGCGCTGCCGGGCCGGCGCTGGCGCGTCTACCTGCGGCCGAGCACGCCGCAGTCGGACCTGGTCGCCGACGCCGCCGCGACGCTGCGCCGCTATGCGCCGCAGGTCTCGTTCACCGCGGTCGAGAACCCCACCCGTTTCCACTGCCATACACGCGTCGCCACCCGCTTCCGGGCCGGACGCGTGCTGCTCGCCGGCGATGCGGCGCACCTCTGTTCCCCGGCGGAAGGGCACGGCATGAACTGCGGCCTGCAGGACGCCTTCAACCTCGCCTGGAAGCTGGCGCTGGTCTGTCGGGGTGCGGCGGACGCGTGCCTGCTCGACAGCTACGAGGCGGAACGCCGCCCGGCGGCTGAGCTCGTCATGCGATCGGGCGACGCGGTCGAAGCGGCGCAGGCGCTGACCGATCCGGCGGCGCGGGCGGCGCGCGACCGCACCATGCGCGCCACCCTCGCCGACCCGGCCGCGCGGCACCACGAGGTGGTCGCCGAGGCGGAGCTCAACGTGAGCTACGGCGGATCACCGATCGTCTGCGGCGCCGCCGACGGTCCGCTCGGCGCCGGGCAGCGCCTGCCCGATACGATCGACGTGCGCCTGCCCTCCGGTGCAACGGAGCGCCTGCACAGGCTCGCCCATCGCGCCGGGCACACCGTGCTGCTGCTCGGCCGCGACCCAGCGGTGCTGCGCGCCGCGTGGGCCGCGCTCCCGGCGCGCGCCGCGGCGTCGCCGCTCTTCGCCGCGGCGTTCGCCTTCGCCGCGACGGCGGGGGAGGCGGACGGCATCGGGCAGCTCGCGCCCGCGGCGGCGGCGCGGCTCGGCGTCGCCGACCTGTGCCTCGTCGCGGTGCGTCCGGACGGATACATCGGCGCGCGCGCCGATCGCGACCCGCTGGGCGCGCTGGAGCGCTATCGGGGGCTGGTCGCATCCGCTCGATCCGCGGCGTGAGCGCCGCCGGCGCCGCGCTCGGCAGCGCACCTTGAAGCACCACGCGATCCGCGACATGGGAGGTCGCGCAGCGGGAGGAACCAGATGGCCAGCATCGTCGACATCGCGCAGATCGGGGTGACCGTCGCGGACCGCGCCGCCTGGGAGCGCTTCGCCGCCGACGTGCTCGGCTTCCCGACCTGGCGGTCCGACGACGGCGCGCTGACCTACTGTCGCATCGACGGCTACCACCATCGCCTGGCGTTGCGCGACGGCGCCGCGGGGCTCGCCTACGTGACCTACGATGTCGGCGACGCCGCCGGCCTGCAGGCCTGGCGGGAGGCGCTCAGCCGCAAGCAGGTGGCGTGGCAGCCGCTCGCCCCCGCCGAGGCGGCGCGCCGCCGGGTCAGCGCGGCAATCGAATTGTGCGACCCGGACGGCCACCGCATCGCGCTCGGCCACGGCTTCGACGTCGCGCCGGAACCGTGTCGGTACACGCGGCCGCTGTCGGTGCTGCGCCTTGGACACGCCGCGCTCACCGTGTCCGACACGGCGCGCGCCCACCAGTTCTACACCGACGTGCTCGGCTTCCGCCTGTCGGACTGGGTCCACGTCAGCGACGCGATCCGCCTCTGCTTCCTGCGCGTCAACGCGCGCCACCATGCGCTGGCGCTGCTGCCGTGCGGGCCGGGCCTGGCGCCGCGGCTGCAACACGCCATGGTCGAGGTCGAGACGCTCGACGACCTGATGCGCAGCTACCACCACGCGCGCGCCGTCGGCGCGCCGATCGGCATGGGGCCGGGCAAGCATCCGAACTGCGAGACGCTGCACTGCTACGTGCAGACCCCGGGCGGCTTCGCGCTGGAGTTCGGCTACGGCCATCGGCGGGTGAACGACGCGACGCACCAGCCGGTGATCTTCCCGGCCGGCACGCCGGTGGACGTCTGGGGCGGCGACGTGCAGTCGCCCGAATTCATCCTCGGCTGAGCGGGCGGATCACCCGGGCGGCCAGCGCCCGTCACCCGCATTCGCTCCGGCGCGGTAGGACGGTATGGTGGCCGCGTGGCGAGCCAGCGCGAAGCGGTGGTGATCGAGGTTGGCGGGCGCGAGGTGACGATCTCGAATCCGCGCAAGATCTACTTCCCGGCCGCCGGCATCACCAAGCTGGAGGTGGTGCAGTACTACCTGGCGGTCGCCGAGGGCGCCCTGCGCGCCGCCGGCGGGCGGCCGAACGTGCTGGTGCGCTACGCCGACGGTATCGAGGGCGAGTTCTTCTACCAGAAGCGTGCACCGGAGAAGCGGCCCGACTGGATCGAGGTGGTGGCGCTGCAGTTCCCCTCCGGTCGGACGGCGGACGAGGTGGTGCCGCGCGACGCGGCAGCGCTGGCGTGGATGGCCAATCTCGGCTGCCTGGAGTTGCATCCGCACCCGGTGCGGGCCGAGGATCTCGACCATCCGGACGAGTTGCGCGTCGATCTCGATCCGATGCCGGACGTGCCCTGGTCGCAGCTGCAGGCGGTGGCGTCGGAAGTGCGCGCGGTGCTGAGCGAGCACGGCCTGCGCGGCTGGCCGAAGACCTCCGGCTCGCGCGGCATCCACATCAACGTGCGGATCGCCGCGCGCTGGGGCTTCAGCGAGGTGCGCCGCGCCGCACTGGCCCTGGCGCGCGAGGTGGAGCGGCGTGCGCCCACCCTCGCCACCAGCAAGTGGTGGAAGGAGGAACGCCACGGCGTCTTCCTCGACTACAACCAGAACGCCAAGGACCGCACCGTCGCCGCCGCGTACTCGGTGCGCCCGAGACCGGACGCGCGCGTCTCGGCGCCGGTGACCTGGGAGGAGTTGGCGACCTGCGCGCCGCAGGAGTTCACCCTGCGCACCATGCCGGCGCGCGTCGCCGCGCTCGGCGATCGCCATGCCGGCATCGACCAGCACGCGGGATCGCTCGACTCGCTGCTCGAGCTCTCGGCCCGCCAGGCGGCCGAGGGGATGGGTGACGCGCCGTGGCCGCCGCACTACCGCAAGCAGACCGGCGAGCCGCCGCGCGTACAACCGTCGAAGCGGCGCGACGGCAGCGGGCGCCGCGTCCCGCGCAAACCGTTGATCGAGATCGGGCGCTCGCCGCGGCGCGACGACGCGCTCGCCGGCCTGGCGCGCTGGAAGCAGCGCCACCCCGAGGCGGCTGCGCAGCTGCAACCGACCGACGTGCTGGTCGATGCGATGCGCGGGCGCTGGTCCACCTGGACGCGCGTGCGGGTCAACCTGGAGCACGTGCCGGAGGCGGCGCGCCCCGCCCAGGAGCCGCTCGATCCGGACGACGACCCGAGCGCCGGCGCGCCGCCGCGGCGGCGCAAGGGGTAGCCTTACGAGCGCGGCGCGAAGATCTCCGCCAGCTCGGCGGGCGGCGTGACCTCCAGCTGGTCGTAGCGGCAATCGGCCGGCGCCTTGTCGGGACGCCAGCGGACGAACACCGCGGCGTGGCGGAAGCGGTCGCCCTGCAGGTGGTCGTAGCCCACCTCGCAGACCCGCTCGATGCGCAACGGCTCCCAGGAGAGATCCTTGCCGGCGCTCCAGCGGCTCTGGCCGCCCGGCATGCGCGTGCCGTGCTCGGCGGCGCGCGCCCAGTCGCGCCACGGGTGCGCGGCGAGCGCCTCGGCGCGCAACGGCGCCAGCTCCTCGGCAAGGTTTCGGCGCGCCGCCATGGTGAACGAGGCGGTGACCCCGACGTGCTGCAGGACGCCGGCATCGTCGAACAGGCCGAGCAGCAGCGACCCGACCAGCGTCCCGGCGCCCTGCTTGTGCCAGCGAAAGCCGGCGACGACGCAGTCCGCGGTGCGCGCGTGCTTGACCTTGACCATCACCCGCTTGCCCGGCTGGTAGGTTGCGCCGCTCGGCTTGGCGACGACGCCGTCGAAGCCGGCACCCTCGAAGCGGTGGAACCAGTCCTCCGCCACGGCGCGGTCGCGACTGCACGGCGTCAGATGCACGCCGGCGGCCGGACGTGCCAGGGCGCGCTCGAGCGCCGCGCGGCGCGCGGACTGCGGATGCGCGCGCAGATCGCGATCGCCTTCGGCGAGCAGGTCGAAGGCGACGAAGGCGGCGGGCGTCTCGCTCGCCAGCCGCGCGACGCGCGAGGCGGCCGGATGCAGGCGCATCTGCAGCGCGTCGAAGTCGAGCCCATGCGGGCCGGCGATGACGATCTCGCCGTCCACCACGCAGCGCGCCGGCAGACTGGCGCGCAGTCCGGCGTGCAGCTCGGGGAAGTAGCGATCGAGCGGCTTGCCGTCGCGGCTCTGAATGAACACCGCGTCGCCGGCGCGGAAGACGAGGGCGCGGAAGCCGTCCCACTTCGGCTCGAACAGCCACGTGTCGCCGGCCGGCAGGGCGGTGGCGAGCTTGGCCAGCATCGGCTCGATCGGCGGTGCCAGCGGGAAGGGCGGAGGGGTCATGCGCGGCCGCCGGCGCGGCGTGCCGCGAGGCGCCCGGCGGCCGACTCCCAACCGGCGTCGAACGGATGGCCGGGCGTGTCGATGTCGATCGCCAGCGGCGCGTGGTCGGAGGGGATCGGCTTGCCCTTGCGCGCCTCGCGGTCGATCTCCGCCCACACCGTGCGCGCCGCCAGCGGACGAGTGACGTACAGATGGTCGATGCGCATGCCGAAGTTCTTGTGGAAAGCGCCGGCGCGATAGTCCCACCAGGTGTAGCGACCGGGCTCCGGGTGATGCAGCCGGTAGGCGTCGGCCAGACCCCAGTCGCGCAGCCGCGCGACGGCCTCGCGCTCGGGCGGCGACACGTGCGTGCCGCCGTGGCAGGCGCGCGGATCCCAGACGTCGGCGTCCTCCGGCGCGACGTTCAGGTCGCCGCCGAGCGCCAGCGGCTCGTCCGGC
>JANRJF010000131.1:0-4508 GCA_033764095.1 Deltaproteobacteria bacterium
CGCGTCGTCTTCCTTGATGTTGAAGACGATCTTCATCAGGTCCGAGCCGATGTCGGCGATCTTGGTGAAGATGCCGCCGGCGATGCGCAGCGCCGAGGCGCCGAGCGATTCGCCGATCGCGAAGCCGATGAAGCACGAGTAGGCCATGTCGCGCGGCACGAACAGCAGCACCATCAGCATGAGCAGCAACTCGATCGAGATCAGCAGCGTGCCGATGCTCATGCCGGCCTTGAGCGGGATCGCGTAGCAGGGGTACGGCCGCCCCTCGAGCGCGGCGAAGGCGGTGCGCGAGTTGGCGAAGGTGTTGATGCGGATGCCGAACCAGGCGACGGCGTAGCTGCCGGCGATGCCGATCAGGCTGAACAGGATGATCGTCGCGACCTTCACCGCCGACATGTCGCGCAATACGCCGAAGTACACGACCATGATCGTGCCGATGAACAGCTCCAGGATCAGGATGAACTTGCCCTGGGTGATCAGGTACGTCTTGCAGGTCTCGTAGATCAGCTCGCTGATCTCCAGCATCGACTTGTGCACCGGCATGGTGCGCAGCTGGTTGTAGATCCACATGCCGAACAGCAGGCCGACGACGCAGACCAGCAGGCCCACCATCAGCAGACTGCGGCCGCTGACGCCCATCATCATGACCTGGGACAGGTCGGGCAGGACCAGGTCGATCTCGCTCTTGTGAGCCGCCTCTTGCGCCCAGGCCGGCGAGACGCCCAGGCTCGCCAGCAGGGTCAGGGCCGCTGCGTACTTCCGCCGCATCGTGTGCACTCCTCGCTTAAGGGTTGAGCAAACCCGCGACTGCTAGCCCATTCCCGTTCCGACTGCAAAGCAGGGGGAGGCAGCGCCTGGGCGGCCCCCCAAAGCTGCAGGAGCGGGGCGGTAGACGCTACACGACAGGCCTTGGGCGACAGCCGGTTGCGGGCGGTGGCGGGGGCCGGTTCCGGCTGGCACGGGATCTGCGTTCTGGCTCCGCATTCCACGTCGGGAGGACGTACGATGTCCAGTCTACGCATGTTCCTGATCGGGGCCGGGGCGCTCGCCGTCGGCTGCACGGCGCTGGCCGACGAGAGCTGCCGCTACAACGGCTCGGTGTTCTCGCCGGGGGCGACCACCTGTCAGTCGGGCAGCGAGTTCCGCTGCGATTCGGGCGAGTGGGAAGCGCTCGGCACCGCCTGCGCGCCGCGTCCGAGCGCGCCGAAGACGTGTGCCTTCGGCGGCGACGCATTCTCGGATGGCTCGACGAGCTGCCAGTCCGGCACCCAATACCGCTGCGACGACGGCAGCTGGAAGAGCCTGGCGGTCGCCTGTGGCGATGACCGCGTCGCGGTGCCGGCCGCGGCCCGCACCTGCATGCTCGACGGGACGACGGTCGCCAGCAGCTCGACGGTGTGCAAGTCGGGCGTCAGCTTCCTGTGCGACAACGGCGAGTGGCGCAACCTCGGCACGCCGTGCCGCTGACCCTCATTCGACCTGCAGCGCGGCGCGCAGCGTCACGGTGTCGGCGGCAGCGCGGTCGGTGACCCGCGCCGTCAGCTTCCACGTGCCGGGTCGCGCGTCGGCGGCAATGGTCAGGGTGAGCGCCGCCTCGCCGAACAGCATTGCGCCGGGCGCCGGCTCGGGCGGGTCGCGCCACAGTCCGACGTCGGTCTGCTTCGCCTTGAGCTCGCCCGAGGAGTCGCGCAGCTCGAAGTCGACCACCACGTCGCACAGTCCGTCCTCGCCGGCGCTGCAGTCCTGCACGGCGACGAAGGCGACGATCTCCTCGCCGCGCCCGGCCCGCGAGACGACCGGCAGCTCGACCGCGTCGCCGGCGGCGCGCACCGCGGCGACGAAGCGCTCCGGGTCGGCGGCGAGGAACAGGCTGGCGCGAAACGCGTCGACCGTGCCGGTCGCGTAGCCGCCCGCGTCGGCGCCAGCGTCGGCCGGCGGGCTGGCCGGCTGGGGTGGCGCGGCGCCGCCGCGACAGCCGGCGAGCCCGACGAGGCAGAGGACGAGAGCGGCGAGGCGCGACATGCGTGGCCCGACAGTCGCGATTTGCGCGGCGTCGTTCAAGTCCCGCGCGCCGCCGCGCCGCTCACTCCAGCGCTGCCTCGATGGCGCGCAGCTCCGCCTCGCTGCTCGGCTTCGGACCGGTGAAGCGGTGCCGCGCGTCGGCCCACCAGTAGAGCGCCATGAAGCCGACCAGGGCGATGATCGACCAGCCGGCCAGCTCGTTGGGCGGAATCGAGAACAGCACGGTGATGAACGCCACCCAGGCGACCGACACGACGTTCAGCGCCACCCCCCAACGGCCAAGGCTCCATGGCGCCGTGTCCGGCGCGGTGTACTCGCCGCGCCGGCGCAGCTTGTTGCGCAGGTTGAGCCAGATCGGGATGGCGTAGGCAATGTAGAGCGCCGTGGTGCTGATCGCCACCACCACCGAGTAGAGCGCCGCGTACACGGTCAGCAGCACCGCCAGCAGGCTGGTCAGCACGATCGACCACACCGGGGTGCGCCAGTGCGGGTGGATGCGGCGGATCAGCGTGTCGCCGGGCATGCCGCCGTCGCGCGCGAAGGCGAACCACATGCGGCTCATGCTGGTGATCGACGACAGGCCGCAGAGCCACATGGCGACGCCGATGATGATCGCGATCAGGTGCGCCGCCCACGCCGGCAGGTTGGCGTAGACGAGATACAGCACGGCGGGCGCGTTGGCGGCGTCGATGGTCGCCGCGATGTCGGGCACGTGCAGCGTCAGGATGAGCAGCATGACGTAGCCGACGACGAACGAGACGGCGACCGAGAGGAACACGCCCCAGGCGCTGTTGAGCCGCGCCATCACCGTCTCCTCGGCGACGTGCGCCGAGGCGTCGTAGCCGGTGTAGGTCCACTGCGCCTGCAGCAGTCCGAGCACGAAGGCGAGCCCGAAGCCGCCGGCGGCGTAGAGCGACTGCAGGCCGGGCAGCTGCAGCATGATCGAGTCGACGGTCCACGGCCCGACCGTGAACGTCGCGCCGAGCGCCGCCGGGTCGACGCTCTGCACGCGGCTGAGCAGGAAACCGAGCGGCTGGCTGTGGGTGCCGAGCGCCAGCAGCAGGCCGGCGATGATCAGCACGCCGCCGATGTGCCACCAGACGCTGAAGTCGTTGAGCCGCGCGGTCAGCCGGATGCCGACCGCGTTGATCAGCACCTGCGGGAGCATGATCACCACCATGGCGACGACGGTGGCGGCGACGCTGGTCGGCAGCGCCAGGCCGCCGATGCGGTTGATCGCGCCGACGATGTAGCTCGCCGCGGCGTAGTCGATGCCGGCGGTGATCGTCACCTGGCCGATCATGTTGAACCACGCCGTCACCCAGGCCCAGCGGTAGCCGCCGAGCCGGTGCGCCCAGAAGTAGAGGCCGCCGGCGGTCGGATAGGCGGAGGCGAGCTCGGCCATCGAAGCGGCGATGCAGAGCACGAACAGGCTGACCAGCGGCCAGCCGATCGTGTTGATCACCGGTCCGGCGAACTGCAGGCCGTAGCCGAAGAGCTGAATGGCGCCGGTGAGGATCGAGATGATCGAGAACGAAATGGCGAAGTTCGAGAAGCCGCCCATCTCGCGGTAGAGCTGCTGCGCGTAGCCGAGCGCATGCAGATCGCGCATGTCCTGGCGGATGAGGTCCTCGCGGCGGGCCGGTGACGCCATGCGAACTTGCCTCCCGCCGCGCGCATGGCATTCGCACGCGGCGGACGCAACTCGCGGCAGCGCGCGATGGGCAGCTCGGCAGCGCGAGCAGCCTCCGTGCCCGTCTCGCTTCGGTAGCGTGGGCCTGCGCGCCCGCCTTCCTGGGGCATATCACCCGGCGCGCTGCGCGATTTCCCCCCACCGCGATCGCAGAGCCGCGACGCGCTGCTGCGCGGATCGCCTCGCGCCAGCTGGCACGCCTCCTGCCTCTGGCTTCCGCCAACCATTCGGAGGAGGAAACCATGCACAGGACCCCATGGATCATCGGTGGCGCGCTGCTCGCGTCGGTCGTCGGCGGCGTCGCCCCGCGGATGGCGGCGGCGAAATCCACTGCCAGCTGCGCGCCGGCGGAGCTCAGCCAGCGGCTCGCCAGCACCGGGCTCGATGCGGACGGCAGCGCGCGCGCCCGGTGGCGCCAGGATGACCGCTGCCGCGCCGGCTTGTCGATCGAGTTGGAGGACGTCCCGGTCGGCGACTACGTCCTGCTGGTCGGCGACGTCGAGCGCGGCCGCATCGCGGTTGCCGCGACCCTCGGCGGCACGCGCGGCACGCTCGAGCTCGAATCGCCCGACGACACGCCGCACCCCGCGACGCTCGACGTCGATCCGCGCGGCGCCGTCGTCGTCGTGCGCGGCGCGGCAGGAATCTACTTCGCCGACACGTTCGACGGGAGCGCCGGCGGGCCGGCCGCTACGCCGGTGCCGACGCGTACGGCGCTGCCGCGCACGCCGACCGCCGCGCCGACGCGCGCGGCGACCGGCACGCCGGCCGCGACCCGCACCGACGATCGCGG
>JANRJF010000132.1:0-3563 GCA_033764095.1 Deltaproteobacteria bacterium
CTCGCCGCTGACCATGACGATGGACCAGAAGCACGTGCTGCGCTGCATCGAGACCTTCGGCAAGCACGTGCTGCCGCACTTCGACAAGGATCCGGTGCACAGCACCACGCGCATGCGCGAGGCGGCACTGAAGAAGGCGGCGGCCTGAGACGCAGGCTGTTAGGCTGCTACGCTGTCGGGCTGTCAGGGGAAGATTGGTCGGCCCCACGCGGGTCCTTCCCCTCCTGACAGCGTAACAGCCTAGCAGCCTAAGAGCCTCTCCGAATGTCCATGCACACCATCGACAAAGTCCTCATCGGCGGCAGCTGGGAGCTCGCCGAGGCGGGGACCTACGACATCATCAACCCCGCCACCGAGGCGGTGGCGGGCAGGGCGCCGCAGGCGTCGATCGAGCAGGTGCGGCGCGCGGCGCGGGCGGCGCGCGAGGCGTTCGAGCGCGGGCCGTGGCCGCGCCTGAGCGGCGCGGAGCGCGGCGCGTTGCTGCACAAGGCGGCACAGGCGTTCGAACGCGAGAAGGCGCCGCTGGTGCCGCTGACCATCGCCGAGACCGGGGCGCTGCCGGTGGTCGCCGAGACGCAGCAGGTCGGCGCCGTCGGTCTGCGCCTGGCGAAGTACGCCACCCTGGCGAGCCTCTCGCCGCAGGAGCCGCTGGCGGCGGTGCCGTTCAGCGGTCCGCGCGGCAGCGGCGTCAACAACGGCATGGCGGTGCGCGAGCCGGTCGGCGTCGTCGCCTGCATCACGCCGTACAACTTCCCGATGACCAACTGCGCCGGCAAGATCGGCCCGGCGCTCGCCTGCGGCAACACCGTGGTGGTCAAGCCGGCGCCGGTCGACCCGCTCGGCGTCGCCGAGCTGTGCCGCATCGTCGACTCGGTGCTGCCGCCCGGGGTGGTCAACTTCGTCTGCGGCAGCGCGCCCGAGGTCGGCATGGCGCTGTGCGACGCGCCCGACGTCGACATGATCTCGTTCACCGGCAGCACCGCGGTCGGCGCGCAGATCCAGAGCGGCGCCGGACGGCGCATGCAGCGCACCCTGCTCGAGCTCGGCGGCAAGTCGGCCAACGTCATCTTCGCCGACGCCGACCGCCAGAAGGCGCTGGCGCACGCGGCGCAGGTGTGGACCTTCCACTCCGGGCAGATCTGCATCGCCGGCACGCGCGTGTTGATCGAGCGCAGCATCTACGACGAGTTCACCGCCCAGCTCGCCGCCATGGCGCCGCGCCTCAAGGTCGGCCGGCCGGGCGACGAAGGCGTCGTCGTCGGCCCGCTGGTCAACGCCGCGGCGCGCGAGCGCGTCGAGCGCTACGTCGCCACGGGCATCGAGGAGGGCGCGACGCTCGCCGCCGGCGGCAAGCGACCGCCCGATCTCGCCACCGGCTACTTCATGCAGCCGACGCTGTTCACCAACGTGCGCAACGACATGCGCATCGCGCGCGAGGAGATCTTCGGCCCGGTGATCGTCGCCATTCCATTCGACGGCGACGACGAGGCGGTCGCCATCGCCAACGACTCCGACTTCGGCCTCTACGGCTACGTCTGGAGCGGCGACACCGCCCGCGCCCTGCAGGTGGCGTCGCGCATGCGCACCGGCACCGTGCTGATCAACGGCGCCCCGATGCACGGCGACGCCCCCTTCGGCGGCTACAAGCTCTCCGGCATCGGCCGCGACGGCGGCCGCTACGCGCTCAACGCGTACAGCGAGCTCAAGTACATCGGTTGGGCGTCATGAAAGACTCAACGCCGAGACGCCGAGACGCTGAGAGCGCCGAGGAAGATTTGCTTTCACTGGCTTGCTCTGCGCTCTCTGCGCCTCCGCGTCTCTGCGTTGAAAGGTCCTCCAAATGAAAGCTGCGGTGTTTTACGCCAGCGACAAGCCGGTCGCGATCGAACAGGTCGAGGTCCGCGACCCCGGCCCGGGCGAGGTACGGGTCGCGATCAAGGCGGCGGGACTCTGCCACTCCGACCTCAGCGTCATCGACGGCACCATTCCCTATCCGGTGCCGGTGGTGCTCGGGCACGAGGGCGCCGGCATCATCGACGCGGTCGGCGTCGGCGTGCAGTCGGTCAAGGAAGGCGACGCGGTGATCGTCTCGACGCTGTCGCACTGCGGCCGCTGCGCCAAGTGCGACACCGGCCATCCGACCGAGTGCAAGAACGCGCCGAGCCCCAAGGACGCCAAGCCGTTCACCGTTGGCGGCAAGCCGGCCTTCCAGTTCGCCAACGCCTCGGTGTTCGCCGAGCACACCGTGGTGCGCGAGCAGGGCGTGGTGAAGCTCGACCCGCGTGTGCCGTTCGACCGCGCCGCGCTGATCGGCTGCGGCGTCATGACCGGCTTCGGCGCGGTGGTCAACCGCGCCAGGGTCGAGCCCGGCTCGACGATGGTGGTGTTCGGCGTCGGCGGCATCGGCCTCAACTGCGTGCAGGGCGGCGTGTTGTCCGGCGCGGCGAAGATCATCGCCGTCGACGTCATGGCGCAGAAGCTCGAGTGGGCGCAGCGCTTCGGCGCCACCCATGTCGTCGACGCGTCACAGGGCGATCCCGTCGCGGCGGTGAAGGACCTGACCGGCGGCGGCGCCGACTACAGCTTCGAGTGCGTCGGCAACGTCGCGGTGATCAAGCAGGCGCTCGACGCCATCGGCCCCGGCGGCACCATGGTGATCGTCGGCGTGCCGAAGGTCGGCACCACCTACGAGTTCGTCGTGCACGGCCTCTACCAGAACAAGGCGATCCTCGGCTGCCGCTACGGCGCGGCACGCCCGCAACGCGACTTCCCGATGCTCGCCGATCTCTACCTGAGCGGCCGCCTGAAGATCGACGAGCTCATCACCCGCCACTACGCGCTCGACGACTTCGACCACGCCCTTGCCGACCTGCGCGCCGGCCATCTCGCGCGCGGCGTCTTTTCAATGGCCTAAACTGCCAGCCACAGATGAACACCGAGAACCACAGAGAACACGGAGGCGGCATCGTTGAGATGAACGCCTCCGTGTTCATCTGTGGTTCTCGGTGTGTTCTGTGGTGAGGTTTTGATCTTCGGAGGTGTCAAATGGGTCGCTTCGGCTATCACGTGATTGACGCGGACGGGCACGGCGGCGAGTTCGAGAACTGGCGCGACAACGTGCCGGCGGAGTGGCAGGCGCGGCTCGGCGAGTACCGCGAGCGCATCAAGCATCACTACGCCAAACTGGTGCTGCCGGGCGGCGGCACGGCGCGCAAGGGCGACAAGTTCGACCTGCGGCCGGGCATGACCGATCCGGCCGAGCGGCTGAAGGACATGGACCTGGAGGGCATCGACGTCACCGTCAACTTCCCCGGCGGCGCCGGCGAGGAATGGGCGATGCTCGACCCCAAGTTCGCCCTGGCACTGTGCCGCACGATGAACAACGCCAAGTACGACTTTGCCAAGCACGACCCGAAGCGGCTCAAGGCGCTCGCCAAGCTGCCGATGATCGACCCGCCGGCGGCGGCCGCCGAGCTGCGCCGCGCCGTCACCGAGCTCGGCCTGGTCGGCATGGTCTGCCCGCAGCACATCCGCGACAAGAACCTCAGCGACCCGAGCTTCGA
>JANRJF010000133.1:0-1584 GCA_033764095.1 Deltaproteobacteria bacterium
TTTGGGGTGACCGGTTCACCCCCTCCCCGGGTTCGCGCTCCCGGTTGGGGGGCCGCCCGGTTTGGGGCGGGGGCGCCCCCCCCCGCCCCCACGGCAGCTCCATCACCACCCCATCCGGGAGCTTCACGGTTCCGCCGAGCGGCATCGCGCTGACGAACTCGCTGTCGGTCTCGGCGAAGATCTGGTGCACCTGGGCGGGCGGCAGGATCAACGTATCGCCGGCGGCGTAGCGCACTTCCCGATCCGCCACCGTTGCGCGGCCGCTGCCACTCAGGAACAGAACCACTTCCTCGGTATCGTGGCTGTGCGGCGGGGTGGCCGAGTTGGCGTCCATGCGGCCGCGCCACATCTCCACCTGGCGCGCGCCGCTGGTGCGCGTCGCCACGCCGGCGATGTGGTTGCCCTGCATGCTGTGGACCTCGTTCTGCTGCTTGCGGAATACCGACATGGCGCAATCTCTCCGGCGTGTCAGGGGCCGCCCGCCGCGCACGGGCAGCGCCCGGCCGCCTACTGCGGGCAGCCTTGCAGCGCCGCGTTGACCGCGGCGATCAGGTCGTTGATCTGCACCTCGCGGTTGCCGTCGGCGTCGGCCCGCGCGCAGGTGAAATAGTCGGCGTTGCCGAGCGCGATGTTCACCGCGGCGATGAGCTCGTTGATCGAGACGTCGCCGCTGCCGTCGCAGTCGCCGTTGCAACCGGACCCTGGCTCGGTCGGCGTGCGGGTGGCGGTGGCGGTGGAGCCGGGCGGGACGGTGTTGGTGAGGGTCGGCGTCGCGGTGGCGGTCGAGCCGGGCGGCACGGTGCGCGTCGGCGTCCGCGTGCGGGTCGGGGTGGCGGTGCGGGTCGGCTCGGCGGCGGCGAGATCGGTGTAGGCGATGCGCGCGCCGTTGAGCATGGCGATGTAGAGGCGTCCGTCGTCGCGGCCGACGATGCCGGCCGGGTACTGGTCGGGATCGGGCAGGTCGAACTTGGTGATGCGACCGTCGCGCGCCAGGCGCCCGAGCCGGTTGCCGTAGCTCTCGGTCCACCACATGGCGCCGTCGGGGCCGCGCGTGATGTAGAACGGGGCGGCGTCCAGGGCGGCGGTGCCGAGCTCGGTGATCACACCGGCGGGAGTGACGCGGCCGATGCGGCCGGTGGCGGCCTCGGTGAAGTAGAGGTTGCCGTCGGCGCCGGCGGCGATGCCGGACGGATCGGCGTCGGCGGTGGGGATAGGGAATTCGACCACCGCGCCGCTCGGGGTCATGCGGCCGATCGCGTTGAGGCCGGGATCGGTGAACCACAGATTGCCGTCCGGCCCGACGGTGAGGTTCTGCGGCCGGCTGACCGCGACGTCGATGCGCGGGCCGGCAAGGCCGGGATCCAAGGCGATCGGGAAGTGCTTGATCACCCCATTCGGTGTGATGCGGCCGAGACTGCCGGCGTCGTACTCGGTGAACCACAGATTGCCGTCCGGCCCCAGCACGATGTCCTGCGGATTGCTGGGCGGCTGGATGGTGACGTTGACCACGTCGCCCTCGGCGGTGATGTGGCCGATGGTGTCGCGGCCGTTGTCGGTGAACCAGGCGGTGCCGTCGGCGCCGAC
>JANRJF010000134.1:0-9347 GCA_033764095.1 Deltaproteobacteria bacterium
GCACCGCGCCGCCGCGCGGCGCCGCCGCGCCGTCGTCCAGCGCGCGCGCCTGGATGTAGCGTGGACAGTTGCCGAAGACCTCGCGGGCGCGCAGCAGCGACAGGTTCGGCTCGACCTGGATCAGCGTGCCGTTCACCCGCACGCGGCGGCGCGTCGCCAGCTCGATGCCGAGCAGGCCGATCGCGGCGCCGACCCGCCAGGCGTCAGCCAGCGCGTCGCCGGCGCTCGGTCGCGCGGCGATCGCCAGCGTCCGCGCGTCGCGCGCGACGACGAACCCCGGCGGTCCCGACAGCGCCGTCGCCCACAGCGCGCCCGCGGGGTCGGCGGCGCCGGCAATCAGCAGCCGCTGCGCGGCGAGAAACGGCCGGAAGACGTCGGGGATCTCGGCGTGGATGCCGCGTCCGAGCTTGTCCGCCTGCGCGGCTCGCCCGGCGCGCTGCTGCACGGCCCGCTCGCCCTCGTGGAACTGCATGGCTAGGTCGGCTCGGTCTGCACCCGGCGACGCGGCTACTCGTAGCGCAGCGCGGCGATCGGATCGAGGCGGGCGGCCTTGCGGGCCGGGTAGAAGCCGAAGAAGACGCCGACCGCGGCGGCGAAGAGCAGGGCGCCGAGCACCGCGGCGGGCGCGACCAGGATCGGCCAGCCGGCAAAGCGGGCGATGGTCGCCGCGGCGGCGATGCCGAGCCCGATGCCGAGCAGGCCGCCGACCGCGCTGAGCGCCACCGCCTCGACCAGGAACTGCAGCAGGATGTGGCGCGGCTTGGCGCCGACCGCCATGCGGATGCCGATCTCGCGCGTCCGCTCGGTCACCGACACCAGCAGGATGTTCATGATGCCGATGCCGCCGACCACCAGCGAGATCGCGGCGACGCCGAGCAGCAGGTTGTTCATCACCTGGCCGGCGAGCTGCGAGGCGCGCGCGAACTCCTCCATGCTGCGCACCGTGAAGTCGTCCTCCTCGCCCGGCTGCACGCGGTGGCGCTGGCGCAGCACGTCGGTGATCTGTGCGATCGCGTCGTCCATCGCCGCGGCGCTCACCGCGCTGGCCTGGATCATCTCCACCGTGCCGAGCCGCTCGCTGCCCAGGACGCGCCGCTCGGCGGTACTGAACGGCATGAAGATCACGTCGTCCTGATCCTGGCCCCACATCGTCTGCCCCATCGGCTGCAGCACGCCGATGACGCGGAACGGCACGTTCTTGATCCGGATGGTGGCGCCGACCGGATCCTGGCCGGGGCCGAAGAGCTGGTCGGCGACCGTCTGCCCGAGCAGCGCCACGCGCGCCGCGCTCGCCTCGTCGCGCTCGTCGTAGGCGGCGCCGAGGTGCACCGGCCAGGGGCGGATGCGGAAGTAGGACGGCGGCGTGCCCTGCACGGCGGTCGCCCAGTTGCGCTCGCCGGCGACCGCCTGCGCCACCTCGCGGCGGAAGTAGGCGGTCTCGGCGACCGCCGGCGCCCCGCCGCGGATGGCCTGCGCGTCCTGCGCCGTCAGCGTCGAGGCGCCGCCCCACCCCGAGCGCACCCCCGCCGCCGTCGTCGCGCCCGGCATCACCATCAGCAGATTGGTGCCGAAGCTGCGCATCTGCTCCTGCACCACCGCGTCGGCGCCCTTGCCGATGCTGACCATGGCGATCACCGACGCGACGCCGATGACGATGCCGAGCGTGGTCAGCGCCGAGCGCAGCGCGTTGCGCCGCAGCGCCCGCAGCGCCGCGATCAGCGTCATGCGGAAGAGTTTCATTGCATCAACGGCTCAACACGGATGAACACACACCCCGCCCCCCGCCCCGGATGAACACGGAGACGGGCGCGTCGCGTCCACGCCGTCGTGTCACCGCCTCCCCAAAGAAGAAAATGAAACGGAGGGTGGGGTGTGGGGATCTGTGTTCTCGAGGAGCGGCGGGGCGGGGCTCTGTGTTCATCTGTGGCTAACTCTTCAGGGCGTCCGACACGATGACGCCGTCGCGGAACGTGATCACGCGGTCGGCCCACGCCGCGACGTCGGGCTCGTGGGTGACGAGGATGATGGTCAGGCCGCGCTCGCGGTGCAGGGCGCTCACGATGCGCAGGATCTCGGCGGTGGTCTGGCTGTCGAGGTTGCCGGTCGGCTCGTCGGCGAGCAGCACCGTCGGCTGGTTGATCAGTGCGCGGGCGATGGCGACGCGCTGCTGCTGTCCGCCGGAGAGCTGGCTGGGCAGATGCGCGGCGCGCTCGGCGAGGCCGACGGCGGCCAGCGCCGCGTGCGCGCGGCGGCGCTGTTCGGCCAGCGGCACGTCGGCGTAGACCAGCGGCAGCTCGACGTTCTCCAGCGCGGTGGTGCGCGGCAGCAGGTTGAAGCTCTGGAAGATGAAGCCGATGGCGCGATTGCGCAGCGTCGCGCGCCCATCGGCGTCGAGCGTGGTCAACTCGACGCCGTCGAGCCGCACGCTGCCGCGCGTCGGCCGGTCGAGGCAGCCGAGCACGTGCATCAGCGTCGACTTGCCGGAGCCCGATGCGCCCATCACGGCGACGAACTGGCCGGCCGGGATGTCGAGCGAGACGCCGCGCAGCGCCGGGACCTCGACGTCGCCGAGCGCGTAGATCTTCCACAGATCGCGAACCGCCAGACGCGGCGCCGGCGCGGCGGCGGGCATCAGCGGAAGCGCGGCACGCCGGGGACGCGCGGCCCCTCGCGCGGCCCGATCGCCTGGTCGAGCGCCACCGCGACGCGCTCGCCGGGCGCCAGCGCGCCGTCGAGCAGCGCGGCGTAGGCGTCGTCGCGCACGCCGGTGCGCACCGCGACGCGCTCGATCTCGCCGCTCGGCAGCAGGCGCCACACCGCCTCGCCGCCGTCGCGCGGCCGCGCGCCGTCACGCGGCGGCGCGAAGGTGAGGGCGCGCAACGGCACGCGCAGCGCGTCGGCGACGTGCGCGGTCTCGATGGTGACGCTGGCGGTCATGCCCGGCTTGAGCGCCAGATCGGGATTCTCCACGGCGGCGACGACATCGTAGGTCACCACGTTCTGCACCGTCGTCGGCGCGTTGCGCACCTGGGTGACGCGGCCGCTGAAGACGCGACCGGGATAGGCGTCGACGCTGAAGGTCGCCGGCTGGTCGTCGCGCACGGCGCCGATGTCCGACTCGCTGACGCTGGCGTTGACCTGCATCTTGGTGAGGTCCTGGGCGATCTGGAACAGCGTCGGCGTCTGGAAGGCGGCGGCCACGGTCTGGCCGACGTCGACGGCGCGCTTCACCACCACCCCATCCACCGGCGAGGTGATGTCGGTGTACGCGAGTTGGATGCGCGCCTCGCGCAGCTCCGCCTCCGCCTGCTGGACGTTGGCCTCTTCCAGCGCCAGCTCGGCGCGCGCCTGGTCGAAGGCGCTCTGCGCCTGGTCGAGCTCGTTCTGCGCCAGCACGTTGGTGCCGCGCAGCGAGCGGCTGCGCTGCAGCGTCAGCGTCTTGAGCTGCAGGTCGGCGCGCGCGCGCGCGACCCGTGCGCGCGCCGTCGCCAGGCCGGCCTCGGCGCGCTGCACCTTCACCTCGAACGGCGCCGGGTCGATCTTGGCGACGCGCTGGCCCTTGCGCACCGGCGAATTGAAATCGACGTCGATCGCCAGGATCGGGCCGGACACGTAGGTCCCGACCTGCACCGTGCTCACCGGCTGGACGATCCCGGTTGCGGTGACCGTCGCCGTGACCGGGCCGCGCTCGAGCGTCGCGCCGAGGTAGCGCTCGCCCTCCGGCGCGGCGCCGCGCTGCCGGTAGGCCCACGCCGCGGCGGCGAGCAGCCCCAGCAACGCCACCGCCCACGGCCCGCGCCGGCGCCATATCGATCGACCCTCGCGCATCGGCACGTCCGCCAACCTAGCAGATCGCTCCCTCCACGCACGCCGCCCGCACGTGCAGCCGAGCCCGCTCGGCGCCCGGCACATCCCCTCGCCCAGCGGGGGAAGGGTGGGATGCGGGCGCTCGGTGTCGTAGAAGCGGCGCCGCATGGAGGTCGACGTCGCAGTGCGCGCCTACCCGCCGGCCTGGCGATGGGCGGCGGCATTCCTGTTCGCGCTCAGCCGCGCCATGCAGCCGTTCCTGCTCTGGCGCCTGGTCACCGCCGACGATCCCCCCATCACGCCGCCGTTGCTCGCCGAGCTGCTGCTCATCTTCTGCGTCCTGCCGGCCCTGGCGGCGTGGTTGATCGGGCGGGCCTTCGCGGTGCGGGCGCAGGTCGGCGACGGCGGGCTCGTCCTGCAACGCGGCGCCCAACGCGTCGTCTGGCCGAGCACCACGGTACGGCCGTGGTGGGTGCCGCTGCCGGAGGCCGGCTGTACGCTGACGCGCGGCGACGGTGCGCAGGTGGGCCTGGGACTGCGCGACCCGGCGCCGCTGGTCGCGGCGCTGGGCGGCGACGGCGACCATCCGCTGCTGCGCTACGGCGCGGCGCGCGCCGCCGTGCGGCGCGGCTGGCGCTACTGGCTCGGCCGCTACGTGCTGTACGCGCTGCCGATCGCGGCGATCCTGTTCCGGGCGCACCAGTGGATCGCCTATGGCGGCACCTTCGGCCAGTACTACCTGCAGGGCCCGGCGCCGTGGCTGCGCGGCGCGGCGATCTACTGGGCGACCACCGGCGCCTACCTGCTGCTGTGGGCGAGCCTGTGGCGCGGCGTGGTGGAAGCGCTGGCGCTGCTCGGCGCGTTCCTGGCTCCCGGCGCCGCCGCGTCGACGCGGCGCTGGCTGGAGTGGGGCGACCGGCTGGCGTTCTACGGCGGCAGCGCCGCCATCCTGGCGCTGCGCTTTCTCGATTAGGGAGCTGGATTGCCCCCCGTGTCGGGCACCGTCGGACGGGATTCACCGCGGAGACGCGGAGCGACCCGACGCGGACGGCGAAAAAAAAAGGGGCGCGGCAGCAGTGCCGCGCCCCGGTGATGGAATGCGTCGCGCCGCGGCTCAGGGCGCCGCCGGATTGAAGGCGGAGAGCCCCCAGCCCATGCGCTCGTGGCCGAACCGGTTCCAGACCGGATTCTTGCCGCCGACGATCTGCGTCGTGTACTCGGGTGCGCCGGAGCCCGACCCGGTGCCGCCGAGCAGGCCGACGTAGATGGTCGCGCCGGTGTAGGTCGGGTGGGTGTCGTCCGACTGCAGGTAGTCGTAGCTGGTGCTGGCGTTGACGAAGTGGGTGTTCGAGTCGCGCAGCGTGCCGAGCAGCGTGCTGGTGATGCGCGTCACGTAGGCCGCCTCCGATTCGCCCTGGACGTAGCGCAGCGCGTCCGAGTCGATCTGGCTGTCGCCGTTCGAGTCGTAATCGGCGCCCATGTACTGGGCGAACGCATCGACGCACTTGAAGCCGTAGGTGTTGGCGGCGTTGCAGGTGCGCCAGTTGCTCTTCGCCAGGTAGGGCAGGAACTTGGTGCGCTTGTTGATCTTCTGGCCGGTCTGCGGGTCGTTGCAGCCGCTCAGCGCGTTGTCGCTGTTGAAGCCCGGGTAGTAGATGTTCGAGACGACCTTCGCCGTCGCCGTGGTCGCGTAGGTGTTGATCGCCTGCATGGCGAGCGCCGTGTAGTTCGTGCAGTTGGCCAGCGCGGTGTCGAGCACGGCGTAGTTGCAGGTGCCGCTCTGGCCCGCGAAGCTCGAGCGCGCCTGCAGGAAGTCGTTGCCGCACATCTCGAAGGTCACGACGCGGGTGTTGCTCGCCTGCATGTAGGAGCGCTCGGAGACGATCTTGTTGTTGTAGATGTCGTCCGCCTTGGCGCCCGACTTGGTGCGGCGGATGACCTCGATATCGGTGCCCCACTGCTGCGACAGGTACTCGCCGTCGACCAGCGGCGCGGCGCGCTTGGCGACGCTCGACAGCGAACCGCGGTAGCCGGCGTAGATCGAATCGCCGTAGGCCACGACGCGATACTTGGTCGAGGTGCCCGAGCGGTCGATCGTCCACGACGTGTTCTGCGTGATCGTGCTGGCCGACGCGGCGCTGGTCCCACACAGCGCCAGCATCGAACCGAGGACGAGCGCACTCCTCGCCTTGCGAACCATAACCAAACCCCCCTGGTTGTGGGCCGCCCCACTGCGGCCGACTGGTTCTGGCGCGGCGCTACCACAGGCGAAAAAATCCCGTCAACCGCGCGCGACCCGTTTGCAGCCGGCCGCCGGCGCGCTACGGTGCGCGCCGCGTCACGCCACCACCAACCGACCAGCTCGAGGAGGAGTGCGATGCAGAATTTCGACGTCACCGTCGTCGTGCAGAACGGCCTGACCCTGCTCACCGCCGTCGGCCTCAAGATCATCGGCGCGGTGGTGCTGTGGATCATCGGCCGCTGGCTGATCCGCACCGCCACCAGCCTGATCGACAAGGCGCTCGAGCGGCAGAGCGTCGACACCACCGTGGCGCGCTACATCGCCTCCAGTATCGCCGTGTTGCTCACCATCGCGCTGGTGATCGCGCTGCTCGGCTTCTTCGGCGTCGAGACCACCACCTTCGCCGCCCTGCTCGCCGCCGGCGGCGTCGCCATCGGCGTGGCGTGGAGCGGCATGCTGGCCAACTTTGCCGCCGGCGTGTTCATGGTGATCCTGCGGCCGTTCAAGGTCGGCGACTTCATCAGCGCCGGCGGCGTCACCGGCACGGTGACCGCGCTCGACCTGTTCGCGACGACGATCAACACGCCGGACAACGTCAAGACGATCGTCGGCAACAACAAGATCTTCGCCGACAACATCCAGAACTTCTCCGCCAACGCCTATCGGCGCGTCGACCTCACCGCGCAGCTGGCGCACGGCGTCGACGCGCTCGCCGCGATGGCATTGCTCAAGCCGCGCCTGGCGGCGATCGCCAACGTGCTGCCGACGCCGGCGCCGGACGTCGAGATCCTCGAGTTCACCGCTGCCGGCCCGGTGCTCGCCGTGCGGCCCTACTGCAACAACGCGAACTACTGGCAGGTGTACTTCGACGCCAACAAGACGATCCGCGACACCTTCGGCGCCGCCGGCTACGCGGTGCCGGCGCAGCAGTACGTGGTGCGGCAGAGCTGACGGCGGATCGCGGCGCGCGGTCTCTTCACCAGGACACCGGGGCACCGAGGCCCGCCACGACGCGGGAGACCCGGTGTCCTGGTCTGGTGCAGAGCGCCGCCAGTCCCAGCCCCAGCATCGCCGGCGGGAACCAGTCGCCCCAGGCGAGCATGAGGGTGCGCGCCTCCCGTTCGGGCCGGAGCCGCGCCGCCAGCGTGCCGCGCCGGTGCACGGCGAGCGTCTCGATCAGCTCGCCGCTGGCGTCGATGCTCGCCGAGATGCCGGTGTTGGTGGCGCGCAGCTGCGGGCGCCGGGTCTCGATGCTGCGAAAGGCGGCGACCACCAGGTGCAGGCGCGGGCCGTTGCCGTCGGCGAACCAGGAGTCGTTCGACAGCGCCAGCAGCAGCTCGGCGCCGTCGCGCACCGCGGCAATGGCGATCGACGGGTCGACCGCGTCGTAGCAGATCAGCGGCGCGACGCGCAGGCGGCGTCCGCCGGCGAGCGGCAGGTCGAGCGTGCGCCTTCCACCGCCCGGCTGCCAGGTGCCGAGCCAGGGCAGCGCGGCGCGCAGCGCCGGCCGATCGAGCCATGCCGGCACGCGCTCGGTGAACGGGAAGAGCAGCGCCTTGCGGTAGATGCCGAGCGGCGCGTCGCGCCGCGGCGCCAGCGCGAAGGCGGCGTTGTACTCACGCCCGGCCTCGACGTCGTAGCTGCCGAAGACCAGCGGCACGTCGGCGTCGGCGACGAAGGCCGCGATGGCGGCGTCGAACTCGGCGCCGGCCGGGCTCTTCGGCGCGCCGTAGGTGGTGGGGTAGACGGTCTCCGGCCAGACCAGGAAGTCGGGGCGCGCGGTCTGCAGCAGTGAGGTGGAGAGCGCGACGTGCGCGTCGAGGATCTCGCGCACCGCGTCGTAGGTTCCGATGGCGCGCGCCAGCTGGTCGTAGTGGCTGATGTCGGCCTGCACCAGGCCGCCCACCACCGGCGCGTCGCCGCCGCCGTCGGCAAACTGCTGCAGCCGCAGCGTGCCGTACAGCGCCATGGCGCCGACCAGCAGTGCGACGGCGATCGCCGCGCGGCGCGCCGCGCGGCGCCGCGTCCGGTCGTGGCGACTGCGCCAGGCGAGCAGCGCCGCGTCGTTGGCGAGCAGCAGCACGACGGTGAGGCCGTGCGCGCCGACCAGGTCGGCCGCCTGGCGCAGGTGCGCCGAGGCGAGGAAGCCGTGGCCGAGCGTGTCGGCGAACAGCTTCGGCAGCAGCCACTCGCTGCCGACGTAGACGCCGGCACCGCTCAGTGCCACCGCGGCGCAGCCCAGCCGGCGGCGGCGCGCCAGCCAGCGCGCCGCCGCGAAGGTGAGGAACTGCGGTTGGATGAGCGGTGCAGTGAGCAGCACCACCAGCAGACCGACCGCCCACGGCGCGTCGGCGTAGCCGGCGATGGCGCCGACGAACCACGGGAACACCGCCAGCGTGAACGCGAGACTCATCGCCAGGCCGGCGGCGAGCGCGCCGCCGAGCGTCGCGCTGCGGTCGAGCGCGGCGAGCCACGGCGTCAGGCCGACCCAGCCGAGCGCGAACCACGGCCAGCCGACGCGCGCGTACAGCGCGAAGGCGAGCGCGCTGGCGATCGCGGCGCCGGCGATGTGGGCGGCGCGCGCCACCGGCTCAGCGCGTGTCGGGCTCGAACACCGCCCCGGGCGGCGGATCCTCGAGCGTCGGGACGTGCGTGTCGGGGACCTCGAGCATGCGGATGGTGAGCCCGGGCGGCGCCAGCTCGGGCGGCACGATGCGATCCTCCGGCAGCGTCAGCGGCCGGCCGGCGCCGTCGACCCAGTCGAAGTCGGGATGGAACATCAGGATCGGTGCCAGCTGCTCGCCGTCGTCGGTGGTCTGGAAATGGCGCACGTACCCGGGGGGCAGCTCGAAGTCGGGCGGCACGATGATGCCCGGCTTCAGCGGCTTGGTGCCCGGCGCCGGGAAGAGCTGGATGCCGCTCGGCGCTTCCGCCTCGGCGGCGGCGTTGGCGGCTGCATCGGCGGCGGCGCTGGCCTGTGCTGCGCTCGCATCGGTCGGCGCACGGTCGCGCGCGCCGGCGTCCTGCGGGGGAGTGGGAGGGTCCGGCAGGCTGCGCCGCACCGGTCGCGCGCCGGGGATGCGGGTCACGGCTGCCAACGGGCGCGACGCCGGCGCGGCCGCGGCGGCCTGCGCGTCACTCGCGGCGCCGCGGCGCAGCTGCAGCAGCGGCCGCGCCAGCAGCAGCAGCGCCAGGCCGATCAGCGCGAGCGCCGCGGCCAGCAGCCAGACGCTGCCGCGCACCGCGTTTGCGTCGGATTTCGTGTGATCCCCCTTCGCCTGCGGCACGCCGCTGGCGA
>JANRJF010000135.1:0-19847 GCA_033764095.1 Deltaproteobacteria bacterium
CAGGCGCAGCTTCTCCGGCCGGATGCCGAGCGCGACGTACCAATCGCGTCGCGTCGCGGTCCAGTACTCGAACCACCTGTCGTCGTCGCCCGGCTTGACGAAGAACTCCATCTCCATCTGCTCGAACTCGCGCGTGCGGAAGAGGAAGTTGCCGGGCGTGATCTCGTTGCGGAACGACTTGCCGATCTGCGCGATGCCGAACGGGATCTTGGTGCGCGCCGTGGTCTGCACGTTCTTGAAGTTGACGAAGATGCCCTGCGCCGTTTCCGGGCGCATGTAGACCACCGCCGCCGACTCCTCGACCGGCCCCATGAAGGTCTTGAACATGAGGTTGAAGTTGCGCGCCTCGGTGAGGTCGCACTTCTCGAACTGCCCCGGTGCCTTGCTCGGCTTCATCGGGCACTGTGCGTCGGCAATATGGTCGGCGCGGAAGCGGCCCTTGCAGACGCGGCAGTCGACCAGCGGATCGGTGAAGCCGGCGAGATGGCCGGAGGCTTCCCACACCTTCGGATGCATGAGGATGGAGCAGTCGATGCCGACGATGTCGTCGCGCGTCTGCACCATGTCGCGCCACCAGGCGTTCTTGACGTTGCGCTTCAGCTCGACGCCGAGCGGGCCGTAGTCCCAGCAGCTGTTGAGGCCACCGTAGATCTCGCTCGACTGAAACGTGAACCCGCGCCGCTTGGCCAGGTTCACGATCTTGTCCATCGTCACCGCAGTCTGTGTCATGTGTGCGAACTGCGGGGCCTAGCACACCGACATGACCGGTGAGAAGGCATTCTACCGAGAAGCGTGTCCGGTGACCGGTAGAAGACAAGACCGGACGCTCATCCTGTTCTTTACCGGTCACCGGTCACTGGGCACAAAGGTCACGTCTTTCCGATCGGCTGGTCACCGGTCGCGCTTCTCGTTACTGGGGCGTGGCGTGTTCCGCTACGTCCTGACCTTTGCGGCCGCGGCGGTGATCGCGGCGGCGGTGACCCCGCTGGTACGGCGGCTGGCGCTGGCGATCGGGGCGGTGGACGAGCCGGGCGGGCGCCATCTGCACGAGGGGCGCATTCCCCGCCTCGGCGGCCTGGCGGTGCTGACCGGGGTGGGCGGGGCATTGGCGCTGACCGCGTGGAGCGGCGTCGATCTCGGCGCGCTGCTCGCCGCCTACGGATGGCACAGCGGCTGGCTGCTGGCCGGGGCGCTGATCGTCGCTGCGGCCGGCGCGGTGGACGACATCGTCGGACTCGGACCGCTCGCCAAGCTTGGCTGGCAACTGCTCGCCGGGGTCATGGCGCTGGCCGGCGGCTATGGCTTCTCGGCGGTGACCAATCCGCTCGGCGGCGGGGTGATCGACTTCGGCTGGCTCGGACCGCTGGTGACGCTGCTGTGGGTGGTGGGAGTCACCAACGCCTTCAATCTGATCGACGGCCTCGACGGGCTCGCCGCCGGCGTCGGACTGATCGCCGCGCTCACCCTGGTCGCGGTGTCGGCGATCGAGCAGCGTCCCGACGCGGCGCTGCTCGGCTGCGCGCTCGGCGGAGCGCTGGCCGGCTTCCTGTTCTTCAACTTCAACCCGGCCACCATCTTCCTCGGCGACTCGGGCAGCCTGCTGCTCGGTTACGCGCTGGCGGTGCTGTCGATCCAGTCGCTGCAGAAGGGCACCACCACCGTCCTGATCACCGTTCCGCTGCTGGCGCTCGGCCTGCCGTTGATGGACGTCGCCCTTGCCCTGCTGCGCCGCTCGCTGGCCGCCGGCGCCGGCGCGATCTTCCGCGCCGACGCGGCGCACATCCATCACCGCCTGCTCGGCCGCGGCCTGTCGCACCGCCGCGCCGTCCTGGTGCTCTACGCCGTATGTGTCGCGTTCAGCGGGCTGGCGTTCCTCGCCGTCGTGGCGCGCGGCAAGGTCGATACGTTGATCGTCGGGCTCGTCGTGGTGGCGACGTTCTTCGGGGTGCGGGCGCTGCGCGAGAAGACGACCACGAAGGCACCAAGGCACCACGACACACCAAGTTAGCCTCGTGCGCCTTGGTGCCTTGGTGCCTGTGTGGTTCTCCGCCACTCCAGTATCGCCTCGCAGTCGCTGACAATCACTGCTGCGGCGTCGACAGATGGCGCGGGTTCCGCCGGCGCCCGATCCAGCGCCGATGCCAGCCACGCCGCCAGCGCGTCGCGGTCCCAGTCGGCCTCGCCGCACCAGTGGCCGTGGCCGGCGGCGGCGAAGGCGCGCGCGTTGGCGGTCTGATGATCCTCGGAGGCGGTCGAGAGTGGCACCACCAGCGCCGGCAGGCCCACCGCGGCCAGCTCCGCCAAAGTGACCGCGCCGGCTGCCGCCACCGCGGCGTCGGCCCAGGCGTAGGCGCCGGGCATGTCGGCGATGAACGGCTCGACCTGTGCCGCGATGCCGAGGCCGGCGTAGGCAGCGGCGACCGCCTGCGGGTCGCCGCTGCCGCTCTGGTGGTGCACCGCGAGCGGGCCGACGCGGCCCTGTAGGGCTGCCAGCAGTGCCGGCGCGGCGCGGTTCAGGAACGCCGAGCCGCCCGAGCCGCCGGTGACCAGCAGGCGCGGCGGTCCGGCGCGGCGCGCCGTCGCCGGCGCCGCGAGGTCGGGGCGCACCGGCACGCCGGTGACCAGCCGTTGCGCGGCGCCGAAGTGCGCCGCGGCCGCGGCGCTGCCCAGATAGACCCGATCGACCAGGCGGCCGAGCAGACGGTTGGTCAGCCCCGGCGCGATGTTCGGTTCGATGATCGCGGTGGCGAGTCCGAGTTGGCGTGCGGCGAGCAGCGGCGCGGCGGAGACGTAGCCGCCCGAGCCGACGACCAGCTCGATGCCGCGCGCCGTGAGCAGCGCGCGCGCCGCGCGCCGGCTGCTCCCCACCCGCCAGGCGGCGCGCAGTTGACCGAGCGGCCCGACGCCGAACCAGGGAGCGGCCGGCAACGCCGCGCACTCGAGGCCGGCCTCGCTCGCGAGGCGGCCTTCGTCGCCGCCGGCGGCGCCGAGGAAGAGCAGGGCGACGTCGGGCAGCCGGGCGCGGTACGCCGCGGCGACGGCAAGCAACGGGAATACGTGCCCGGCGGTGCCGCCGCCGGCGAGGGCGACGCGGCGCGGCGCGCGTGCGCGCAGCTCGGGCGCGGTCACGACCGGCGGGGTCCCGCGCTGCGTTCGCTGTGAGGCCTGCCGTGCGGGCAGGAATTCCCGTTGAGCATCACCGGCAACAGGCTATATCGCAACGCGCCAAACGGCGATGCGGATGACAGCGGCGATGGCGATGACGGCGAGGGGCAATGATCAGCCGGCGCTCGGTGGCGCCCGCGTCGCGGTGGTGGTCCTCGGTGATCTCGGCCGCAGCCCGCGCATGCTGCACCATGCCGCGGCGTTGCTGCACGCCGGCGCCGCCGTCGACCTGATCGGCCACGCCGGCGCGCCGCTGCCGGCGCCGCTGGCGGCGACGGCGGGCCTGACGGTGCACCACCTTCCCGGACCGCGCCTGGCCGCGCGCCACGCGCTGCCGCGGGCCGCTTTTCTCGCCTACGGTGCGGCACGCCTGATCGGCGCCAGCGCGCGCCTGGCGACCGTGCTGCGCCGTCTGCCGGCGCCCGACGTCGTCTTGGTGCAGAACCCGCCGGCCCTGCCGACGCTGGCGGTGGTGCCGCCGGTGGCGCGCTGGCGCGGTGCGGGCGTGGTGATCGACTGGCACAACTTCGCCTGCACGCAGCTCGGGTTGACGGTCGGGGCGGCGCACCCGGCCGTGCGTGCAGCGCGCGCGGTCGAGCGCCGTCTGGGGCGGGGCGCGACCGCACATCTGTGCGTCTCGGCGGCGATGCGCGCGACGCTGGCCGCGTCGTGGGGGATCGCCGACGCGCACGTGCTGCGCGACCGGCCGGTGACCTTTGTCCCGGCGGACCAGCGTGCCGCGGCCCGGGCGCGCCTGGCGGCGCGGCTCGCACTGCCTGTTGATGCCGAGCCGCGCCCGGCGCTCTTGGTCAGTCCCACCAGTTGGAGCGCCGACGAGGACACCGACCTGCTGCTCGACGCGCTCGGCCGCTTGGAGGCGACGCTCGATGGCTCGGCGCTGCGCCTGGTCTGCGTATTGACCGGTGACGGGCCGCGCCGCGCCGATTTCGAGGCCAGGGTCGCGGCGCGTCACTGGCAGCGCGTCGCCGTCCGCACCATCTGGCTCGATCCCGGCGACTACCCGGCGCTGCTCGCCGGCGCCGATCTCGGGCTCAGCCTGCATCGCTCGACCTCCGGCGTCGACCTGCCGATGAAGATCGCCGACCTGCACGGCGCCGGCGTGCCGGTGTGTGCTTTCGACTACGGTCCCTGCCTGCGCGAGATGCTCAGCCAGGCCGAGGCGGCAATCGGTTTCACCCAGGCCGCCGGTCTCGCCGCCCGCCTGCGCTCGCTGCTCGATGCGCTCACCCAGCTGGGCAGCCTCGAAGCGCTGCGCGACGCCGTCGCCGCCCTGCCGCAACGCACCTGGGAAGAGGGATGGCGCGACGAGGCGCTACCGCTGTTCGCTTCACTGATTCGCGATGAGTGATGAGTGATGAGCGAGGAGCAGCTGGCGGCGATCAGCCGTCAGCTGTCGGGAGCATTTTCTGGCTGACAGCTGATTGCTGAACGCTGCTCCTTCCGCTCGTCGCTCATCGCTCAGTGGGGCGCAGCTGCGCGATCAGCTGCACCGACTGCAGCGGTCTGGCCAGGTGCAGGGCGAGCAGGCGGCCGGTGAGCAGGGCGGCGTCGGCGGCGTGCTCGCCGAGTCCGACGCGGCGTGCGGTGGCGAGACGGCCGTTCTTCAATGCCTCGAGGCGCGCCAGCAGCGGGCTGGCGACCGCGACGGTCGCGTCGTCGGCGGCGCGACAGGACGCACACACGACGGTGCCGTGGTGCAGGCTGAGCCAGGCGGTCTCGTCCGCCATCCAGGGGCGCTGGCAGCGCCCGCAGGCGTCGAGCTGCGGCTCGAAGCCGGCGCCGGTGAGCAGCTGCAGCTCAAAGGCGCGCAGGAAGCCGGTGGTGGCCGGGCCCTGCTCCAGTTCCGCCAGCGCCTCGGCGAGCAGGGCGTAGAGGCTGTGCACCGGATCCTCCTCGATGGTCAGGCGGTCGGCGAGCTCGACCAGGTAGCTGCCGTAGGCGAAGCGGTTGGGCTCGGCGAAGGCGTCGGTCGGGGTGAGCAGCTCACAGCTCTCGAGGAAGGCCAGGCTGGCGCCGGGGCGCTGGCGGAAGTGCACTCGCACCCGCGCGAGCGGCTCCAGCGAGTTGGGAAAGCGGCGCCGCGAGTTCCTCGCGCCTTTCGCGATGCCGGTGAGCTTGCCGAACTGCTCGGTGAGCAGGGTGGCTATCTTGTCGCTGTCGCCGTAAGCGCGCCAGCGCAGGACGATCGCCGGGCTGCTCAACGACTCGGCCACGCGGCGAACAAAACACCGGTCCGGTTGGTTGACAAGGTGGCACAGCACCTTAGGTTGCGGCCCCGCGGCCGACCGGTCGCGTCCCCATATAAGAGGAAGGATCCACCACCCGATGGCATTCGAAGACGACGCCGAGCCCGCTGGTCCCAAGGCTGCGCCGGGCGATCCGCCCGCCCCGGCCGACGAGGTTGCCGCGCTCAAGGCCGAGGCGGAGCGCTTCCGCGATCTCTACCTGCGCGAGCGCGCCGAGCTGGAGAACTACAAGAAGCGCGTGCAGCGCGATCACTCCGAGGCGCTGCGCTACGCCACCGCGCACCTGACGCGCGATCTGGCCGGCGTGCTCGACAACCTGGAGCGCGCCATCGAGCACGCCGAGAGCGGTGGCAACGGCCAGCCGCTGGTGGAGGGCGTGCGACTGGTGCTGCGCGACGCCATCGACGTGTTGAGCAAGCACGGCATCACCCGTATCGAAGCGGCCGGTGAGCCCTTCGATCCGAACCGCCACGAGGCCATCGCCAGCGAACCCCACCCGGACACCGAGCCCAATCGCGTCGTCCGCCAGTTCCTCCCCGGCTATGCGTTGCACGATCGCGTCGTGCGGCCGGCAAAAGTGAGCGTGTCGACCAAACCGCCGGTTGAAAGCCCATCGACCGATGATTAACTCCCGGGCGCCGCTGAGCTTTCAGCGCTGAAGGAGAGCAACCCACATGGCCAAGGTAATCGGCATCGATCTCGGAACGACGAACTCCTGCGTCGCCGTCATGGAAGGCGGCGAGCCGAAGGTGATCGAGAACTCGGAAGGCAGCCGCACCACCCCGTCGGTGGTCGCGTTCCCGGAGAGCGGCGAGCGGCTGGTCGGCCAGATCGCGCGCCGCCAGGCGATCACCAATCCGGAGAACACCCTGTTCGCCATCAAGCGCCTGATCGGGCGCCGCTTCGACGACAAGGAAGTGCAGCGGGCGTCGAAGATCGCGCCGTACAAGATCGTCAAGGCGGACAACGGCGACGCCTGGGTCGAGTCGCGCGGCAAGCAGTACAGCCCGCAGGAGATCTCGGCGATCATCCTGCAGAAGATGAAACAGACCGCCGAGGACTACCTCGGCGAGAAGGTCACCGAGGCGGTGGTGACCGTTCCGGCCTACTTCAACGACAGCCAGCGCCAGGCCACCAAAGATGCCGGCCGTATCGCCGGTCTGAACGTCCTGCGCATCATCAACGAGCCGACCGCGGCGGCGCTCGCCTACGGCCTCGACAAGAAGAAGGACGAGAAGATCGCCGTCTTCGATCTCGGCGGCGGCACCTTCGACGTCTCGATCCTCGAGCTCGGCGAAGGCGTCTTCGAGGTGAAGTCGACCAACGGCGACACCTTTCTCGGCGGCGAGGACTTCGACCAGCGCGTCATCGACTACCTGGCCGACGAGTTCAAGAAGGATCAGGGCATCGACCTGCGCAAGGACCGCATGGCGCTGCAGCGGCTCAAGGAAGCCGCCGAGCGCGCCAAGATGGAGCTGTCGAGCGCCAGTGAGACGGACATCAACCTGCCGTTCATCACCGCCGACCAGAGCGGGCCGAAGCACCTGACGATGAAGCTCACCCGCGCCAAGCTGGAGGCGCTGTGCGCCGACCTGCTCGATCGCCTCGACGGCCCCTGCCTGACGGCGCTGAAGGATGCCGCGCTGTCGGCTGGTGAGATCGACGAGGTGCTGTTGGTCGGCGGCATGACGCGCATGCCGGCGGTGCAGGCGCGCGTGAAGAAGATCTTCGGCAAGGAGCCCAACAAGGGCGTCAACCCCGACGAGGTGGTCGCGGTCGGCGCCGCCATCCAGGGCGGCGTGCTGAAGGGCGAGGTGAAGGACGTCCTGCTGCTCGACGTGACGCCACTGTCGCTCGGCATCGAGACGCTGGGCGGCGTCTTCACCAAGCTGATCGAGAAGAACACCACCATCCCGACCAAGAAGAGCCAGGTGTTCTCGACTGCCAGCGACAGTCAGCCGGCGGTGACCATCCGCGTCTTCCAGGGCGAGCGCGAGATGGCGGCCAACAACAAGCTGCTCGGCCAGTTCGACCTCACCGACATCCCGCCGGCGCCGCGCGGCGTGCCGCAGATCGAGGTGACGTTCGACATCGACGCCAACGGCATCGTGCACGTGCACGCCAAGGACCTCGGCACCGGCAAGGAGCAGTCGATCCGCATCACCGCCTCCAGCGGTCTCAACGAGGCGGAGATCAAGCAGATGGTGCGCGACGCCGAGGAGCACGCCGACGAGGATCGCAAGCGGCGCGAGACGGTCGACGCGAAGAACCAGCTCGACAGCCTCATCTACCAGACCGAGAAGCACCTCGGTGAGCAGGGCGCCGCGCTCGACGCCGCTGCCAAGTCGGCGGTCGAGGACGCGCTCAAGGACGCCAAGACGGCGCTGGAGAGCGACGACGCCGAGCAGATGAAGGGCGCCTTCGAGCGGTTGAGCAAGGCGCAGCACAAGCTCGCCGAGGCGATGTACGCCAAGGCCTCGCAGGCCGGCGCCGGCGCCGGTCCGGGCGGCGACGGCGGCGCGCCGGGCGACAACGGTGGCCCGGGCGGCAAGGCGGGAGGCCGCGACGACGTGGTCGACGCGGACTTCGAGGAAGTGAAGGAATAACCGCGGGCCGACCCGCCATGACGTGAGGACTAAAGCCCTCCCTCGATTCCGGGGGAGGGCTTTTGTATTGGAGCCATGGGAGCGCGAGTGGCAGGCAAGCGAGACTTTTACGAGGTGCTGGGCGTCGCCCGCGACGCCAGCGCCGAGGACATCAAGAAGGCCTACCGCAAGGTCGCGATGAAGTATCACCCGGACAAGAACCCGGGTGACAAGGAGGCCGAGGAGAAGTTCAAGGAAGCCTCGGCCGCCTATCAGGTGCTCTGCGACGCGGAGCGGCGCGCGCAGTACGACCGCTTCGGCCACGCCGCTTTCGAGCAGGGCGCCGGCTTCGGCGGCTTCGAGTTCAGCGGCGCCGGCTTCGAGGAGATGTTCGGCGATCTCTTCGGCGATCTGTTCGGCGGCGGCGGCCGGCGCGGCCGCTCGCGCACGCGGCGCGGCGACGACCTGCGCTACGACCTGGAGATCGCCTTCGAGGACGCGGTCTTCGGCGCCGAGAAGAAGATCACCGTGCCGCGCCTGGCGAGCTGCGCCGACTGCAAGGGCAGCGGCTCGCGCAACAACGCACCGCGCGAGACCTGTGGCACCTGCCGCGGCAGCGGCCAGCTGCGCTTCCAGCAGGGCCTGTTCTCGATCGCCAAGACGTGTGGCCAGTGTCAGGGACAGGGGACGGTGCTGAAGGATCCGTGCCGTAGCTGCGGCGGCGGCGGCGCGGTCCGCACCCAGCAGGCGCTCAGCGTCCGCATCCCGGCCGGCGTCGACACCGGCTCGCGCCTCAAGCTGCGCGGCGAGGGCGAGAGCGGCCTCAACGGCGGGCCGGCCGGCGACCTCTACGTCGTGCTGCACGTGCAGGAGCACCCGCTCTTCAGCCGCGAGGGCAACGACGTGCTGTGTGAGGTGCCGATCGGCTTCACCCAGGCGGCGCTCGGCGCCGACATCGAAGTGCCGACCCCACACGGCAAGATGAAGGTGAAGGTGCCGGCCGGCACCCAGTCCGGCAACGTCTTCCGCCTCAAGGGCAAGGGCGTGCCCGACGTGCGCGGCTACGGGCAGGGCGACGCGCTGGTGCGCGTCGTGGTCGAGACGCCTCGCAAGCTCACCGCCAAGCAGCGCGAGCTGCTGGAGGAGTTTGCGCGTCTGAGCGGGGAAGAGGTACATCCGATCAGCAAGGGGTTCTTCGACAAGATGAAGGAGATGTTCGGCTAGCCGGCTGGCCACAGGACGCCCGAATGATCGACTTCCCTCCGTTGCGAATCGGGGGTCAGGGGGGATGGCCGCATCGCGCGCTCCTGCTCCTGCTGCTCCTGCTGGCGAGCTGCTCCACCTCGTCGGTCCCGCTCGAAGACGCGCCGCTACCCTACCGCCAGGCGGAGGACGCCTTCCGCCTCGGCAACTACGAGAAGGCGGCGCGCGGCTACACCATCTTCCTCGACAGCGACGCAAGCGACGACTACGACGAGCTCGTCCCGCGCGCCTACTACCGCCTGGCGTTGTCCGAATACCGCCGCGGTCGCTACCAGGAGTGCCTGTCGGCGCTCGACCGCATGGAGCGCCGCCTGCCGGACCGCGAATGGCCGCAGGTCTACACGCTGCGCGGCGACGCCGAGCTGGCGCGTGGCAAGACGATGAGCGCGCTGCGCTGGTGGGAGCAGGCCTACGAATCGTCCGACGGCGAGGAGAAGCGCGCCGCCAAGCAGCACATCGCCGACGCGCTCGGCCGCATGGATGCGGCGACGCTGAGCAAGGCGCGCGACGTGTTCACCACGCCGGCGATGCAGGCGATGGTGGACGCGCGCCTCGGCGGCACCGCCGCGCCGCGCAGCACCAGTGCCGCGGTGCCGGTGTCGGTCGCCGGCCAGCGTGCCGCCGACGCGGCGACCAAGGCGGCGATGCCGAGCGGCACGCCGTCCGACAAGCCGGTGCCGGCGACGGCGCGCATCGGCGTGTTGCTGCCGCTCACCGGCGAGTACGCGCCCTACGGCGAACGCTCGCTGAACGGCATCTAGCTGGCGCTCGGCCCGCTCGCCGACCGGCTCGACGTGAAGGACACCAAGGGCGATCCGGCGGCGGCGCGCGCCGCGCTCGACGCGATGATGCTCGACCCCAACGTCGTCGCCGTGATCGGCCCGCTGCGCAGCAAGGAAGCGGAGATGGTGGCGCCGCGTGCCGAGCGCGCCGGCCTGCCCATGGTGGTGCTGGCGCAGCAGGAGGGCATCACCGGCCAGTGGGTGGTGCAACCGGCGATGACCACCGCCCGGCAGGCGAGCGAACTGGCCCAGTACGCCGTCGCCAGCAAGGGGCTGAAGCGCTTCGGCATCCTCTACCCCAACGACCCGTACGGCATCGCCCTGTCCACCGCCTTCCGCGAGCAGGTCGAACAGCGCGGCGGCCAGGTGGTCGGTTCGGTGACCTACGACGGCAAGCAGCGTGAGTTCTCGGTCGAGATGCTCAGCGTCAACAAGTGGATCTCGGGCGACGGCATGCAGGCGCTGTTCATCCCCGACTTCGCGCCGACGGCGATCCCGCTCGCCACCCAACTGCGCAAGGCCCATCCCGACCTGGTGCTGCTCGGCAGCAACGGCTGGAACGATCCCGGCGCGCTCGGTCCGGCCGCCGCCGAGCTCGACGGCGCCGTCTTCGTCGACGGCTTCTTCGCCAGCAGCACGCGCCCGGCGACCCAGCAGTTCGTCGCCGCCTACCGCAGCTCGTACGCGAACGCGACGCCGGAGATCCTCGAAGCGCAGGCCTACGACGCCGCCCTGCTGGTCGCCCGTGCGCTGCAATCCGGCGCCCGCAGCCGACTGCAGATGGCGCAGGCGCTGAAAGCGCCGCGCACGCTCGAAGGCGCCGGCGGCACGCTCGGCGTCTCGGCCAACGGCATCCAACGTCAACTCTTCCTGCTCAAGCTGACCAACGGCACGATCAGCGAGATCGCGCTGACCAGCGCGCCGCCGGCGCGCGCCGCCGTCGCGGTGCCGGTGCCCGACTGATCGGCGTTCCCCTTTGGTGAGGGTCGGGCGCGGCGCGCTCTCCCTGACAGCGAATCAGCAGCCCAGGGCATGCCCACCCTCGCGTCGCTCGGTGAGTTCGCCTTCCTCCGGCGCCTGCTGCCGCAGCTGCCGCGCGGGCGCGACGTGCTGCTCGGGCCGGGCGACGACTGCGCGGTGGTGCACGCGCGGGCGGGCGCCTGGCTGGTGACGGTCGACGCGCTGGTCGAGCACGTCCACTTCCGCCGCGGCTGGTTGACGCCGGCGGCGCTCGGCCGCCGCGCCTTCGCCGTGAACGCCAGCGACATCGCCGCCATGGGCGGCACGCCGCGCTGGTGCGTCACCCACATCGGCGCGCCGGCGCGCACCGCGGTGACGGAGCTCGATGCCATCGCCCGCGGCGTCGCCAGCGCCGCGGCCGCCGCCGGCGCGGCCGTGGTCGGCGGCAACCTGTCGCGCGCCGCCGAGCTGTCGGTGACCGTGACGCTGATCGGCAGCGCGCCGCCGCGTCCGCTGACCCGCGCCGGCGCGCGCCCCGGCGACGCGATCTACGTCACCGGCACGCTCGGTGACGCGGCGCTCGGCGTGCGCCTGCTGCGCCGCGATCGCGCCGCGCGCGGCGCGGCCGTGACCCGCTTCCGGCGCCCGACCGCACGCCTTGCCGCCGGCGCGTTGCTGGCGCGCCGCCGCATTGCCTCGGCGATGATCGACATCAGCGACGGCCTCATGCAGGACCTCGCGCACCTCTGCGCCGCCAGCCGCGTCGGCGCCCGCATCGAGCCGACCCGCGTGCCATGCCGCGCTGCGGTGCGGCGCGCCGGCCTCGATCTGGCGCTCGCCGGCGGCGAGGACTACGAGCTGCTGTTCACCGTGGCGCCGCGCCACGCCGCGGCGCTCGCTCGCCACAGCGCCGCGCTCGGCTGTCGCATCACCCGCATCGGGGTCTGCACCGCACCGCGCGATGGGCTACAGCTCGTCGATACGAGCGGCAGCACGGCCGCCTGGCGCGGCTCCGGCCACGATCATTTCAAGCGCTGAGCGCTGACCTTTCCGGCGATAGGCGATAAGCCATAAGCGATAGGCGCGATGACTCCGGACAAACTGCGCGACATTCTCGCCCGCCTGGCGCGCGGCGAGCTCGACGCCGATGCCGCGTTCGAGTCGGTGAAGCGCCTGCCGTTCGAGGACCTCGGCTTTGCCAAGGTCGATCATCACCGCGCCCTGCGCGCCGGCCTGCCCGAGGTGATCTACGCGCCGGGCAAGACCGCCGAGCAGATCGTCGGCGTGGCGCGCGCGCTGCGCGACAGCGGCCAGAGCGTCCTGATCACGCGCCTGAGCGCCGACGCCGCGCCGCCGGTGCTTGCCGCGCTGCCCGAGCTCACCTACGCCGCCACCGCGCGCATCGCCCATTGGCGTGCCGCGGCGACGCCGCCGAACGGGCGCGGTACCATCGTCGTCGCCGCCGCCGGTACGGCGGATCTGCCGGTCGCCGAGGAGGCGGCGCTGACCGCCGAATTGCTCGGCAACGCCGTCGACCGCGTCACCGACGTCGGCGTCGCCGGCATTCACCGCCTCTTCGCCCACCACGACCGGTTGCGCGCCGCCAGTGTGCTGATCGTCGTCGCCGGCATGGAGGGGGCGCTGCCCAGCGTGGTCGGCGGGCTGGTCGACCGGCCGCTGATCGCGGTGCCGACCAGCATCGGCTACGGCGCCAGCTTCGGCGGCCTCGCCGCGCTGCTCGCCATGCTGAACTCCTGCGCCGCCGGAGTCACGGTGGTGAACGTCGACAACGGCTTCGGCGCCGCCGTCGCCGCGCACCTGATCAACCGCGCCTGAGCGCGGCGCGGGGCCGTCGGGCGACGACTGCCGATCCCCCACCAGGCCAGCGGACAGGGACGGATGGCTCGGCGCGCAGTCGGATATGGGTTGATGATATGGGTGACCCATATGAAAACGACCGTCGAGATCGACGACCGACTCCTGGAGCGGGCGAAGCGACATGCGTCGGCGCACGGCACGACCCTGCGCGCGGTCGTCGAGGAGGCGCTGCGGGCGCGGCTGGCACCGCGGCCCGAGGCGCACGCGCGCTATCGCTTCGCGCCGCCAACGGTGCGCGGTACGAGCGCGCCGACGATCGACGTGGCCGACCGCAACGCGCTCTACGATCTCCTCGCCGATCGGCGATGATCGCCATCGATACCAACGTGCTCGTCTGCGCCCATCGCGAGGAGATGCCGCTACACGCGCCGGCGCTCGAACGGTTGCGCATGCTGGCAGAGGGCGGCACGCCATGGGCGCTCCCCATCTTCTGCGTCGAGGAGCTCGTGCGCGTCGTCACCCACCCGCGCGTGTTCCATCCACCGACGGATCTCGAGACGGCGCTCGCCTTCCTCGACCAGGTGCTGGGCAGTCCGTCCGCCAGGATGGTGTTGCCCGGTCCAACCTTTCCCGCTCGTTTCGCCGAGGCATGTCGCGACGGTGCCGTGCAGGGCAAAATCTCGCCTTCGACGCGCAGTTGGTGGCGGTCTGCCGCGAGCACGGCATCGCGGAGATCCTGACCGAGGATCGCGACTTCGCGCGCTTCGGTGCGGCGCGGCCGATCCGGCTGCAGCGGTAGCGTCGCGTCGTCCGGCCTCGCGCCGGGACCCAGCGTGCCTGCGTGAAATGACCCGCCGCCGCAGGCGGGCGGATCGATCGAGCCGCGCCGCCGGCCGGTCTCCGCGCCGGTGTCGCGCGGCTGCGCAGCCCGCCCGCGCCTACGTCGCACCGTCCAGCCAGGCGTGCAGCGCGGCGCTGACCTGTGACGGCTCGATCGCGTCGACGTCGCGGCCAGGCGGCGGCGAGACCGCCGTGCTGCGCCACAGCGGGCCGAACTCGGCCGCCGGGTAGCGCGCGTAGAGCACCAGCGTCGGCACGCCGAGCAGAGCGGCGAAGTGCAGCGGACCGCTGTCGCAGCCGAGGGCGAGGTCGACGTCGCCGAGCGCCGCGCGCAGGCGCGCGTAGGAGGGATCGATCGGCACCACCTCGGTGGTGGCGCGCGCCAGCAGCAGGCGGCCGCGCAACTCGTGCGTGATCCGCCGCCGTACACCGTTGACCAGGCAGTGGACGCGCCGTCGCCGCGCCAGTTCGGTCAATACGCGGGCGAAGTGGCGGGCCGGCCAGACCTTCTCCGGCTTGCTGGCGTGCGGGTGAATGAACAGGCGCAGCGGCCGGTCGGCGCGGATCGCCCGCGGCGGGGACAGTGGCCAATCGAGCTGCAGCTCGATCCCGCACGCCGCCCGCACCAGCGCGATCCACTTTTCCACCTGGTGCGCGTGCGGCGCCACCGGCACGACGCAGGTGAAGGCCGACTCCCCGAGGCCGCGCTCGACGCCGAGCAGCGCATCCTGTTTTGGATCGCGGGTGACGGCGCGCACCGGCACGTCGTCGAGCGCCGCCGCCAGCCAGGCGACGCTCGCCCAGTGCGAGCAGTCGATCAGCGCCTGGTAGCGCGCGGCGCGCAAGGTGGCGACGAGAGCGGGCGGGAAGGGCTGGCGCGGGTCGGGACCGGGCGACACGCCGATCAGGCGGCAGGCGACCTGCGGAAAGGCGCGCACCAGTGCGACGTGCTCGTCGCGGATCAGCCAGTCGACGTCGCAGTGCCGCGCCAGCGCGTGCACCACCGGCAGCAGCAGGCAGATGTCGCCGATCGCGCCGATGCGCGCGACGAGGACGCGCGGGCGCGTCTCCGCAGCAGTCGCGTCAGCCACGGAGTCCACCGAGGGCGGGCAGATCAGTTCGTCGGGCATCCGTGCGACGCGCATCCGCAGGGAGTGGTGCAGTCGGTGGCCCGAGCCGGGGCACAGCACCGGGCCGGGTCATCGAGCACCTGACGCCACGTTGGAGAGGATCTCGTGCAGCGTCCCGACCCAGCCGCGCAGCGAGAAGTCGCGCTCGCAGCGCGCCCGCCCGGCGCGGCCCAGCGCGATGCGGCGTTCGGGTGAGACGAGCAGCGCGCGCAGCGCCGCGTGCCACTCGTGCTCGCCGGTCGCCAGGAAGCCGGTATCGGCTTGCACCAGCGCGCGGTTGATGCCGACCGGCGAGGCGATCACCGGCAGGCCGGCGGCCATGTACTGCAGCAGCTTGAGGCCGCACTTGCCGCGCTGGAACTCGTTGTCGACCAGTGGCATGACGCCGACGTCGAGGTGGCGACCGATCGCCTCCTCGGCGCGCGGGCTCCATTCGAGAAAGCTCCAGCGCAGCGCGTCCGACGGCGGCTGCGGCCGTGGGCGCGAGCAGATGACGAACTCGAAGCCGAGCGCGTGCTGCAGGCGGCCGAGCATCTTCCAGTGGGGGTAGAGCGTCTCGCGGATCGACAGGTCGGAGCCCAGCCAGCCGACCCGCAGCGGCGCAGTGGGCATGACGTCGCCGGCGTCGTGCAGCGCATAGCGCAGCGGGTCGACGACGGTTGGCAGCAGGGTGACGCGATCGGTGTACTGGCGGGCGAACTCGGCCAGCGTCGCGTTGCCCGCCGTCACCCAGGCGGCGCGACGACAGATCCATTCGATGTGGGCGCGCTTGTCGCCGAGGTAGATCGCGTCGTCGAAGTCGAAGACGACGCGCGGGTTGGCGGCGAAGAGGCGCTGCTCCCAGACCTGGCGGCCGCGGTGCAGATCGCGGTTGAGCAGGACGACGTCGAACCCGGCGGCGTCGCGCACGTCGCGGCGGCGATGCCAGGTGCGCGTCCACGCCGCGGCGCGGCGCTGCAGGCCGCGCCAGCCCGGCAGGCGTGTCGCCGGCTGCCAGTAGCGCGACGGCACCAGTGGCCGGTGCGCCACCCGCCAGCCCGCCTCGGCGAGCAGCGGCAGGTACTGGACGACGCGAAAGCGGCTGGCCGGATCGTCGCGACTGTGCGAGCAGGCCATGACGCTCGGCCGCGCCGCGCTCATCCGCGCCGCGCCTCGCAGAGGGCGAAGAGCGTCGCGAAGGCGGCGTCGGCCGTCGCCCGCTGCGCCACCGCGTGCGCCGCCGCGCCCATGCGGGCGCGCGTCGCCGCGTCGAGAAAGGTCTCCAGCCGGCGGGCGGTCTCGCCGGCGTCGGCGGGATCGGCGACGATCCAGGCCGACGCGCCGTCGCGAAACAATTCCGCCGCGCCGTTGCGGCGGCTGGTGAGCAGCGGCAGCCCGCTCGCCGCCGCCTCCAGCAGCACCAGGCTGCAGGGATCGTAAAAGGTCGGCTGGACGAACGCGTCGGCGACCGCGAATGCCTCGCGCACGTCGGGGACGACGCCGGCGAAGGTGACCTGGCCGGCGATGCCGAGCTGCGTGGCGCGCGCCGCGTAGGCCGCCACCGGGCCGCGCCCGGTTACCAGCAGATGGAGCCGCGGCGTGCGCAGCCGGGCCAGCGCGCGCAGCACCGTCTCCAGGCCCTTGAGGGGGAAGTTGTGCGCCGCGAACAGCAGCACGACCTGATCGGCCCAGCCGCCGCGCTGGCGCAGCCGCTGCCGCACCGCGGGCTGCGGCGCGGCGAAGCGGGCGGCGTCGACGCCGTTGTGGATCACCGTCACGCGCTCCGCCGCCAGGCCATGCGCGCTGCACAGATCGCGCTTGGTCATCTCCGACACGGCGACGACATGGCCGCGCTGCGCCACGTACTGGCGGCGCTCGAGCGCGCGGAGGTCGGCGAGACGCCGGCGGCGGTGGCGCGAGGCGCGCGCCCGCAGCCGCTGCCAGCCCGACAGCGCGCGCAGCTGCTGGCGATCGTTGACCAGGCGGCTGCCGAACTGCGGCTGCAGCAGGTCGTAGCGCCAGCCGACACCGAGATCGTGCACCAGGTCGACGCGCAGATCGGCGAGACACGCCGCGACGCGCGCGCCGAGCGCCAGGCGCGAGTCGGCCTCGCCGAGCGCGTAGAGCGCCAGGCCCGGCCGCTGCAGGTCGGCGCGTACGGCCGCGGCGACGACCGACACCGCGTGGCCGCGCGCCAGCAACCACTGCGTCCACTGCCAGGCCCAGTGCTCCAGCCCGCCGCGGTCGGGGTCGAAGCGATCGAGCACCAACGCGAGGTGCATACGGCCGAGTGGCGTGCGCGCGAGGGCGCGCCGCTCACACCTGGTAGCCGTCGGCACGCACGCGGGCACGGTTGGCCGCCTCGCGGTACCACGCCACCGTCGCGTCGAGGCCGCGCTCGAGATGCCACGCCGGGCGCCAGCCGGTCAGCGCCCGCAGGCGCGCACTGCAGCCAAGCAGGCGCTCGACCTCGGCGCCGGCGGGGCGCAGCCGCTCGGCCGACTCGACCACGCGCGCGCCGGGGCGGACGCGCGCGATCAACGCCCGCGCCAGGTCGTCGATGGCGATCTCCTGCCCGCTGGCGACGTTGAGCGTCTCGCCGCTCAGCCCCGGCGCGGCGGCCACCGCGACGAAGGCGCGCGCCAGGTCCTCGACGTAGGTGAAGTCGCGGCGCGGCGTCAGGTTGCCGAGCGCGACGACGTCGGCGCCGGCAAACAGCTGGGTGAGGATCGCCGGGATCACCGCGCGCGCCGACTGGCGCGGGCCGAAGGCGTTGAACGGGCGCAGCACGACGACCGGCACCCCGAAGCTGTGCGCGAACGACTCCGCCAGCTGGTCGGCGGCGATCTTGCTCGCCGCGTACGGCGACTGCGCCCGTTGCGGGTGCCGCTCGTCCATCGGCACCCGCTGCGCGCTGCCGTAGACCTCGGAGCTGGAGGTGATGACGACGCGCGCCAGCGCGGCGCGGCGCGCCGCCTGCAGGACGTGCAACGTGCCGCTGATGTTGGTGGCGACGTAGGCTTCCGGTGCCGCGTACGAGTACGGGATGCCGCTCAAGGCGGCCAGGTGCAACGCCACGCTGGTGCCGCGCGCCGCGGCCTCGACGCTGCCCGGGTCGCGCACGTCGCCCGCCACCACCTCGACCGTGTCGCGCACCTCGCGCGGCAGCGCGTCGAGCCAGCCGCGCGCGCCGCTGGCGACGTAGCGCACCAGGCCGCGCACCGTCGCTCCCGCGTGCACCAGCGCCTCGACGACATGGCTGCCGATGAAGCCACCCGCGCCGGTGACCAGAACGCGCGTCCCCGCCAGGCTCATGCCGTCGTCTGCGCAAGTTCACGGGCCGGGCGCAAGCGTGCTAACCCACGCGGCGTGCATCCGGCGGTCTTCCAGGCCTTCGACCGCATCTGCCGGGCGCGTGGCGCCGGCGGGGCGGTGCTGGAGATCGGCGCCACGCCGACGCCCGACACGCTGCTCTGCCTGCCGGCACTCGCCGGTGCGCGCGAGAAGCTCGGCGTCAATCTCGACGGGCCGCACCAGTGCGCCGGTTTCACCATCGCGCGCGGCGACGCGCGCCAGCTCGAGCTGCCGGCGGCGCGCTTCGACACCATCCTCTGCAACTCGGTGCTGGAACACGACCCGCACTTCTGGCGCACGCTCGCCGAGATGCGCCGCGTCGCGCGGCCGGGCGCGCTGCTCGTGATCGGCGTGCCGGCGTACGGTGTGCCGCCGCGCCGGCGCCTGCTGCGCGGGCTGCGACGGCTGCCGCTGTTGGGGCCGCGCGTGGAGTCGGCGTTGGCCTCGACGCCGACCTTGCTGCCGCACCAGTTCCCCGGCGACTACTACCGCTTCTCCGCCCAGGCGATGCGCGAGGTGCTGCTGGAAGGACTGGACGCAGTCGAGGTGGACTCGATCCTGTCGCCGCCGCGCGTGATCGGATCTGGGGTCGTGCCGGGTTGAGCGTTCCTTCACCACGACGACACCACGACACAACGACATGCCGTGGTGCCGTCGTGTCGTCGTGGTGAGGGGACGCTCAATCGTACCCGAGCGCCGTTGCCAAGGGCCCGCACAGCGCGAGCACCTCGCCGGCCCGCGGATCGCCGCGCGGCACCGCGAGTCGTTGCGCGTCGACGCCGACCGACACAGGCGCCGGCGGCAGCGACAGGAACGACGCCAGTCGCGCCGGCGCGTCGCCGGCGAAGTCCTCCAGGCGCAGGTGCAGGACGCGCTCGGCCGGCAGCGCCGCGAGCGCGGCGCGCGCGAGATCGACCTGGTAGCGCCAGGCGAGCGCATTGCGCACGTGCTGCGCATCGCCGGCGAGGCGCGCCGTATCGCGGCCGGCGCTGGCGTATGCGGCGGCGAGCACGACGCGACCGAGCGGGTGATCGGGCTGCGTGGTGACGTGCGCGCGGCGCAACGCGGCGGCGAGCGGATGGCGCGTCAGCCACACCACCTGCGCGGCGGGGAAGGTGCGCAGGAAGGCGGGCAGGACCAGGATCAGCTCGGGCAGCTTGAGGCCCCAGCGCCCCGTGTCGCTGAGCCACACGCCATAGATGGACTCGGCCACCTGGTGAATCGCGTCGGCCGACGGCGCATCGTTGCCGGCGAGCACCGACTCGTAGACCAGCGGCGCCCACTCGACCGAGTCGAAGCTCTCGTTCACCCGCGTGCCGAGCACCACGCCGAGCCGCGCGGCGGCTTCCGCCAGCACGCGCGTGCCGCCGCCGCCGGTGCCGAGCAGCAGCACCGGGCGCTCCTCGGCGCCGCGCCACGGCCGGGCCGGCGCGCGCCGCGCCAGGCCGGCGACCAGCGTCTCGAGATAGTCGAGGCGGGCGCGCTGCCAGGCGATCGTCTCGCGCTGCGCCGCCAGCGCGTCCTCGACCCCGGCGAGGCGCGCCAGCCGGCGCGCGACCCGCCCACGTGCCCGATCGAGGCGCCGCGTCACCTCGGTCGGCACGCCGGCGCGCGCGATCCAGTCCCAGCGCGAGCGCATGCGCGCTCCTAGCACGGCACCTCCCGGCGGACACGCCGGCGGCGGTTCACGCTCCGCGATGGACA
>JANRJF010000136.1:0-9158 GCA_033764095.1 Deltaproteobacteria bacterium
GCCGACCGGCCCGACGGGCGGGCAGTGCGGCGAACTGAGCGGCGCGCCGCGCGGCATCTGTGTCGCCTACTGCGTCGCCCTCGACTGCGACGTCGATCCGCGCTTCCGCGTCGCCTGCCGCGTCCTGCACCGGCTGTTCGAGCGCTTCACCGGCGACGACACGCTGCCCTGCGAGCGGCCGACCCTGCAGCCCACCTCCTGCGATGACATGGGCGGCAAGACCGGCAAGATGTGCGCGAAGATCTGCGAGCGCTGCGAGGAGCGCGGCTTCCCGTCTTCCTGCACTCGGCTGGCGCGCCGCTTCACCCAGCACACCGGACTGGAGCTGCCTTGCGCGCGGTGATCGCACTGCGCCTGGCCGCGGCGCGTCGGGGCGAACCGGCCCTGCGCGCCGCCGGCCGAGCGCGCCGCACGCCGACCCGCGCGGCGCCGCCACGCCCGACACACCGGCGGCCGTGACTGATCCCCAGGCGCTGTTGAACGCGCAGCCGCAGAACCTCCACCCGACTCGACAATTTGCAAGAAACGATTTCTTGACATCGCAAATTGGCGGGGAGTAGCGTCCCGTCCAGCCAGCTGCTTCAGGCTTCGGGACCGCACACCGGAGGGGGACCGTTATCGTTCGGGGAACCTGTTCGGAACGCCACTGACAGGATGCGTGCCGCCCGCGAGCCGCTCCTGCCCAGCACTGACACGGGGGGGGATCATGACACGCATCTCGTGCTGGACCGCAGTTGCCACCATCACCGCGGCGATGATCGTCGGCGCAGCGCCCGGAGCGCGCGCCAACGACGAGCCCGACGCCCTGATCGGCGCCAAGCTCACACTGGTCAAACCGACCAAGCTCGCCAAGTTCCTCGCCAAGGGCACCTTCACCATGCCCACCGCCGGCGGCGACCTGCTCACCGAGGGCGGCACGCTGCAGATCTTCGACACCACCTTCGGCGGCGCCGGCTCCAACACCTACGCGCTCGCCGCGGGCGGATGGTCGGCGCTCGGCAACCCCGCTGGCAGCAAGGGCTACAAGTACAAGGGCGCCGGCAGCGGCGCCGACCCCTGCAAGGTGGTGCTGCTCAAGCCGAACCTGATCAAGGCGGTGTGCAAGGGCGCCACCGTGTCGCTGGTGACGCCGTTCGCCGGCAACGTCGGCGTCATCCTCAACGTCGGCACCGACACCAAGCGCTACTGCGCCAGCTTCGGCGGCACCAACGTGAAGAACGACGTCAAGCTCATCAAACGCAAGGACGCGGCAGCGCCGGGCGGCTGCCCGTTCGTCAAACCGACCCCGACCGCGACCAACACGCGCACGGTGACCAACACGCCGACGGTCACCAATACGCCGACCGTCACGTCGACCGCGACCGCGACCTTCACCGCGACGGTGACCCGCACGGCGACCGACACCCGCACGGCGACCAACACCGCGACGGCAACCAGCACGCGCACGCCGACCAACACCGCCACCGCGACGCGCACCGGCACGGCGACCAGCACGCAGACGCCGACCGCGACGGCGACGCCGACGATCAACATCGGCACGCACGCCTGCACGCTGAACGGCAGCGCCTCCAGCATCGTGCTGGCGACGCAGGCCTTCACCCTGCCGCCGTTCGCCGCCAACGGCACGCTGAGCTACTCGTGCGGCGACGTCGGCCCGACCGGCTCGGCGCCCTGCACCTGCAGCGTCGTCAGCCTGGCGCCGATCGTCATCGCCTCGATCGGCGACGTCTGCGTCAACCCGTCCGGCCCCTGCCCGGACGGCGCCATCGACTGCAACGGCGGCGACCCGCTGAGCGTCAGCATGCAGGCCGACCACAACATCGGCGCGTGCGCCAGCAACACCGCCTGCGCCGCGTCGTGCAGCGCCTTCTGCAGCGGCATCGGCGCGACCTACAACCCGCTGCTCATCGGCTGCGAGGGCTTCTGCCTCGGCGGCGCCAACAACGACCTCGCCTGCACCGCCGATACGCAGTGCCCCGGCGGCTCCTGCGTCGGCGCCGAGCCGCCGGTGCATGTCGGCACCTGCAACTGCGCCTGCGGCGGCACCAACCTCGGCTCGCCGAGCACCGCCGGCACCCTCGCCTGCAATCTCGGCGTGCAGATCGACGTCGAGCTGCCGGCCGACTCCGACTGCCTCGACGCCGACACGATCAAGCTGCCGTCGCTGTGCGGCCCGGTGACCACCGGCACCGCCACCGGCCGCATCTTCGACGTGAACAACAACGCCGGCATCAACCTGCCGGTCGCGGCGCCGGTCAGCATGACCGGCGCCGGGCTGAGCTGCACGACGCTCAGCACCAGCACCATGACCGGCCTCAAGTCGGTCGGCACGCTGGGCTTCTTCGATTCGACGTTGGGCGACATCCTCGCCCAACTCACCTTCACCTGCCAGTGAGTCCCGCCGGGCACGAGGGGCCGCACGCCCCTCGTGCCCGCGCCGGGCGGCGCGGCTCTCGCGGCGCGCCGCGCCGTACTACAAGGGAGGCATGTCGCGCCCCCTCGACGAACCCGCCCCCGACCCGCCGCCGCCGCCAGCCGTCGATCCGCGCATCTACTTCGCCGCCGAGCGCACGCTGCTGGCCTGGGTGCGCACCGGTCTCGCCATGATGGGCTTCGGCTTCGTCGTGGCGCGCTTCGGGCTCTTCCTGCGCGAGGTCGCGGCGCTGCGCACCGCCCCGGGCGCTGACTCGCCGCACGTGTCGCTGCTGGTGGGCGTGGCGCTGGTCGTCGGCGGCGTCGCGGTGAACGTCTACGCCGCGGCGCGCTACCGCAGCGTCATCACCCGCCTGAACCACCAGCAGACGCTGACCTTCAATCCGCTCTCGCTCGGCACCGTCACCGCCGCGCTGCTGGCGCTGCTCGGCGTCGCGCTCGCCGTCTACCTGGCGCTGACCAGCTGAGCGGCCGAGCCACGGCAGGCAGCGCCGCTGTCAATCGCGCGCGCAATCGGCGTATCCTCGCCGCAGGGGGGACGGGCGAATATGCGACGACGGCGCGCGACACTGCTGTGGCTGCTGGGCGGCGCCCTGGCGCCGTGGCTCGCGGCGCCGGCGGTCGCCAGCACCTGCACGCAACGGTTCGACGGCACCTTCGCGCTGATCCAGGCCGCCATCTTCGAACGCCGCGGCTGCACCAGCGCCAGCTGTCACGACAGCGCCGCCGCCGGCGGGCTCGACCTCAGCAGCGCCGTCGCCTACGACGACCTGGTCGATGCGCCGGTCGGCAGCATCGCACCGCGTCCCAGCCTGCGCCGCGTCTCGCCGGCGAAGAAAGAGGACAGCCTGCTGTGGCTCAACCTCGCCGCCGCGACGCTGCCGGATGAGTGGAAGGCGCCGCTGCGGCCGATGCCGCTCGGCGGCCTGGCGCCGCTGACGCGCGACGAGTTGGAGGTGATCCGCCTGTGGATCGAGGCCGGCGCACCGCGCAACGGCGTGGTGCACGGCACCGGCGAGTTGCTCGACGCCTGCCTGCCGCCGCCCGAGCCGCTGCAGACCAAGCCGCTCGATCCGCCGCCGCCCGGCGAGGGGCTGCAGATCCGCGCGCCGCGCCAGGTGCTGGCGCCGCACAGCGAGCGCGAGGTCTGCTTCGTCACCCACTACGATTTCACCGACCAGGTCCCCGAGCGCTTCCGTGGTCCGGGCGGCACCACCTTCCGCTACAAGCGCATCGACGCGCGCCAGGATCCGCTCAGCCATCACGCGGTGGTGATCCCGTATCTCGGTCCGACGCCGATCGACGATCCGGTGTGGGGCCCGTTCACCTGCGGCGGCGGCACGCGCGACGGGCTGGGCTGCGACCCGCTCGACCGCGCCAGCTGCGGCAGCGACGGTGTCTGCGCCAGCGCCCCGCAGGGCGCCGTCGGCTGCATCGGCTTCGGCAAGGGCGACGCCAGCATCGGCGTCGGCAACGACAGCCTCTTCAACACCATGGCCGCCGGCCTCGGCGCCGTCGAGGGGGTCTACGCCGAGGCGCCGCTGCGCGGCACGATGATCTGGAACTCGCATGCTTTCAATTCCACCGACGTGCCCGGCAAGCTCGACATCTGGGTCAACCTCGACTTCGCCGCCCCCGAGGAGCAGCGCTTTCCGCTGCGCCGCTTCACCGAGGTGCTGGAGCAGTTTCGCCTCTTCGTCCCCGCTTTCGGCGCCAGCGAGCTCTGCGCTCGCTACGAGATCCCGCCCGACGCCGGGCTCATCGAGCTGAGCTCGCACAATCACCATCGCGGCAAACGCTTCCGCATCTGGACCGGCGCCTTCGCCTGCGCCGGCGGGCCGAACGCCGGCGCCGCCTGCTCGCCGCTCGGCACCGACGCCGGGCTCGGGCTGACGGACCCGTGCCTCGGCACGCCCTGCAGCGCGATCGCGCCGCCTCGCGCCGGCGACTGCAGCGGCGACCTGGTCGTCACCGTCGACGAGGTGGTGCGCGGTGTGTCCATCGCGCTCGACGGCAGCGGGCTCGACGCGTGCCCGCGCTTCGACGCGAGTGGCGACGGCCAGGTGACGATCGACGAGTTGCTCGCGGCGGTGGACGCGGCGATCAACCCGGCGCAGCGCGATCCGGCGGCGAGTCTGGTCTACACCAGCCTCTCGTACTCCGATCCGGCGGTCGCCAAGTTCGACCCGCCGCTGCGCCTCGGCGGCCGCCACGCCACCGCCGCCGAGCGCACGCTGACCTACTGCGGCCTCTACACCAACGGCGTGCTGGACCCGCGCGAGGTGAAGCGGCAGTCGACCGCGCCGCTGCCCACCGCCGGCTTCCCCGGCGGCCCCTGCGCGCAGCCGAGCGGCTGCACCGACGGGCTGGTCGGCGCGCCGTGCCGCGTCGACGCGCAGTGCGACAGCAGCCCCGGCGTCGGCGACGGCCTGTGCGACGCCTGCGCGGTCGGCTTCGGCACCACCACCGAGGACGAGATGTTCATCCTGCTCGGCGCCTACGTCTCCCAGTAGCCTTGCCCGCCAATGTGCCTCGGCAGCGGAGTGCACCGACGAGGCGGTTAAGCTGTTCGGCTGCTCGCTGTCAGGGGGGCTCTTCCGCCCTGACCTGAAACTTCACGCACAGGAGCAAGGCCAACCACCAAGGCACCAAGACACCAAGCGGACCTCAGACCTTGGTGCCTTGGTGTCTTGGTGGTGATCTTCTAAGCGGCGAGGACGCGCGTTTCTGGCCCGAGTGTTCCGGCGCGGCCGGTGGCGGCACTAACAGCCAACAGCCTAACAGCCTCGTCCGGGGCGCTGATCGAGGCAACGAATTGCCGGGCAAGGCGTCTCCCAGTAGGGCACGCCCCGGCGCGCCCTACGAGGCCAACCCGGGCAGTACGAACACGAACGCGGCGCCGCCGCCCGGCGCCGCTTCCATCCACAGGCGGCCGCCATGCGCGCCGACGATCGAGCGGCTGATCGGCAGCCCCATGCCGAGGCCGTCCGGCTTGGTGGTGAAGAACGGCTCGAACAGGCGCTCGCGGTCGTCGGGCCGGACGCCCGGACCGCTGTCCTCGACCCGCACCGCGACGCCGCCGCCGTCGGCCGGCTGCAGCGCGATGCGGAGGTCGCGCCGCGCGCTGCCGTCGATCGCATCGATCGCGTTGGCCAGCAGGTTCACCACCACCTGTTCGATCTGCGTGCGGTCGATGTCGACCAGCGGCAGATCCGCCGGCGCCTCGACCTGCAGCGCGGCGCCGCGCCGCCGCAGGTCGGCGTCGAGCAGCCGGCAGGCATCCTGCACCACCGGGAGGAGCTGGCAGGCGACGCGCGGCCCCTCGCTCTGGCGCACGAAATCGCGCAGCCGGCGCACCACCTCGGCGGCGCGCAGCGCCTGCTGGCTGATCTCCTCGCCGACCGCCAGCAGGCCGGCGACGTCGCCGGCGCCGTTGCGCAGCCGCAGGACCAGACCGCTGGCGAAATTGACGATCGCGCCGAGCGGCTGGTTGATCTCGTGCGCCAGCTGCGCCGCCAGGCTCTCGACCGTCCGCACGCGCTGCAGGTGGGCGATCTGCGCCTGCTGCTCGCGCAGCCGATCCTCGGCGCGGCGCCGCTCGATGATCTCGCTGCGCAGATCGCGCACGACGTCGGCGAGCTCGGCGGTGCGCTCCTCGACGCGGCGCTCGAGCCCATCGCGCGCCAGGCGCAGCGCCTCCTCGGCCTGCACCCGCTCGGTGATGTCGACCGCGAAGACGATGACCCCGATCACCCGGCCGTCCGCGTCGCGGTACGGCAGCTTGTCGGTCCGCACCCAGCGCTTCTCGCCCGAGCCGCTGGCGAGCGGCTCGATGACGCCGAGCTTTGCCTGACCGGAGCGGATGACCTCGAGGTCGTCCTGGTAGTAGCGCTCCGCCTCGTCCGGATAGAACTCGCTCGTCGGGCGCCCCTCGACCGCCGCCGGCGCGAGGCCGAGCGCATCGGCCGCCGGGCGGTTGATGCGCAGGATGCGGTTCTCGCAGTCCTTGAACCAGATGAAGGCCGGCACCGCGTCGAAGATGACGCTGAAGACATCATCCGCCGCCGCGGCGGACACCTGCCGCTGAGCCGGCGGGACAGTCATGGCGCGGGTTGCATAGCATGCCGCGACTGGCCGGGTCCGCAGGAAAATCGCTCCGCCGCGCCGCTTGCAACGGGCGCCGCGAGAAGAAGAAGATCGAGCCAGTCTTCTTCGACGGGGGGAATGCCATGCGCCACACTCGCGCTGTCTTGCTGATCGCACTCGTGGTGCTGCCGCTGCGGCTGGCGGCGGCGCCGTTTCCCGGTGTCTGCGGCAACGGCGACCTCGACGTCGGCGAGCAGTGTGACTCGCCCGAGGACAGCGCCTGTCCGGGACACTGCGACAGCGGCTGCCAATGCCCGCCGGTGACGACGATCGACATCCCGAGCGCCGGCAAGGGCGCCCACACGCCCGGCAGCCCGGGGGTGACGGTCACCAACCCGAAGCTGCTCGCGCAGCTCGGCGCCGACGCCGACCTCAACCAGGCGCGCTACACGCGCTACCGGCTCGACGCGCAGGCGCTGGCACCGGACGCGATCCTCATCCTGGTGCCGGGCTTCGAGGGCGGCGCCGGCAACTTCCAGGTGCTGGCGCAGGAGCTGCTGCAGCGCGCGCACGACGACTACGACCTGCGCCTGGAAGTGTGGGCGTTCGACCGCCGCACCAATCAGCTGGAGGACACCCTCGGCCTCGACCTCGCCGAGGATCTGCACGACGCCTTCCTGGCGCAGAACTGGTTGTTCGGCACCGAGCTCAGCCTGCCGCTCGACCCGCGCCTGTCGCGCCGCGCCGTGTTCTACAATCCGCAGGACGACGTGCCGTTCATGGCCGACTGGACCAACCTGGTCTTCTCGCAGGACATCGACGCGGTGGTCGAGGCGGCGCGCGCCGTCGCCAAGCACGGCAATGTCTTCCTCGGCGGCCACTCCGCCGGCACCGGCTTCACCGCGCGCTACGCGGCGACCGACTTCAACCTCGGCGCGGGCTGCGCCGGCACGCCGCAGCCCGGCTACGCCAAGCTGCGCGGCCTGGTGCTGCTGGAGGGCGGCGGCGGATCGAGCGCCGGCGCCGACCAGATCAGTGACGAGACGCTCGACCGCGCCATCGCGCGCTTCGACGGCGGCCTGTTCGGCGCCGTGCGCGACAACGCGCCGCGCTGCGTCGACGGCACCACCGCCTGCACCGTGGCGAGCGAGCTCACCGACTGTGCCGGCCAGGTGCCGCCGCGCTGCACGCCGCCGACCACCGCCTATTCCGGCGTGCCCGGCATCCTCAACCCGCGCGTGCTCGCCGCCTCCGAGGCAACCGCGATCCAGGCGCTGGAAGACCTCAACACCTTCCAGTCCGTCGGGCAGCTCGACGTCGGCGCCCCGGGCAACAACGCCATCGCCAAGGTGCCGGACATCGCCAGCCTCGGCGTCGTGCCGCCCGGCACGGTGATGGCCGGCTTCGGCACCTTCCTGAACAAGAACGGTCCGATCGCCGCGGCGCTCAGCTTCGTCGCCATGTCGATCGGCGAGCCCGGCCCAACCGTCGACGGCATCCTGTTCTGGAAGGACTTCCTGCACGGTCCGATCACGCCGGGACCCGACCGCGGACCGCCGCCGACCGCGCTGCCGGCAGCGACCTGGGGGCGCGACACGCAGGCGACGCGCATCGACCGCGTCATCTTCTCGTTCTTTCTCGGCGCCACCAACTTCAGCGACTGGTACTATCCGCAGGCCGGACCGAGCACGACCGCCGGCATCGGCCTCGACTCGACCAAGCTCTCGGCGCCGCCGCCGCTCGGACGCGGCCGCTGCGACATCGAGAACCTCACCCAGGCGGCGCACGTCGACATCCCGGTGATCGGTTTCGGCGGCAGCCACGGTCTCGCGCCGGTGCCCGCGGCGTTCGCCGCCTTCGCGCAGAGCATCGGCCCCTGCACCGCGCCGAGCTGCGATGGCGAGACGCCGCGCCTGGTCGATGCCGCCAACCCCAACCCGGCGTTCCCCACCTTCGGCGACGTCGCCGGCGGCTTCGAGGTCTACATCAGCGAGGGCTTCGCCCACCTCGACGTCGTCACCGCCGAGCCCACCGCCGACAACCAGGTCATCGACCCGCTGCTCGCCTTCCTCGCCCGCAACAGCCAGCGCGACGCCGCCCCGCCCTGCCCCGGCGACTGCAACGGCGACGGCGAGGTGTCGATCAACGAGCTCATCACCGCGCTCAACGTTGCGCTCGGCGCCGCCCCCTGCAGCGTGTGCCCGGTCACCTGCGAGCAGGATCCGATCTCGATCAACTACCTGATCGCCGCCGTCAGCGCCGCGCTCAGCGGCTGCGGCGACGGGCCGGTCTGAAGCAAAGGGACTTAGCCACGGATGAACACAGATAAACACAGATGAGAACCGGCAGCGCCTCCCAGAGAAGGCGTCACCACATACAGTCTCCATCCGTGTTCATCTGTGTTCATCCGTGGTTCCGCAGTTCTCTTCAGCACTCTCGGAACAACTTTGCCCGTTGGCGCACCGGCTCGAGCAACGACAGGTCGTTCTCTTCCATCGCGTAGCCCAGCGGGTGCGGGGGGCGCGGCTCGAGGCCGAGCGCCTGCAGGACGATGGGGTGCTGGTAGTAGCCGCTGTAGGCGTGGATGGCGAGGATCGGCGGCAGCGCGTCGTCGGTGCCGGCGAACTCGGCGAGCGTCG
>JANRJF010000137.1:0-3464 GCA_033764095.1 Deltaproteobacteria bacterium
TGGTCTCGACGACGAAGGCGCTGATCTTCTTGGTCTTCGGATCGCGCGCCATCACCACCAGCAGCTCGGCGAGCGTGCCGTTGGTGCACCACAGCTTCTCGCCGTTGAGGACGAAGAAGTCGCCCTGCGGCTCGACCACGGTCGACAGGCTGGCGGGATCGGAGCCGACGTTGGGCTCGGTGAGCGCGAAGGCGCTGATCGCGCCGGCGGCGCAGCGCGGCAGGTACTTTTTCTTCTGCTCGGGGGTGCCGAACAGCTTCAACGGCTGCGGCACGCCGATCGACTGGTGCGCCGAGAGCAGCGCCGTGATGTTGCCGTCGGCGCTGCCGACCATCTCCATCACCTTGCAGTACTCGCTGACGGTGAAGCCGAGGCCGCCGTACTCCTTCGGGATCTTCATGCCGAAGGCGCCCAGCTTGCGCAGGCCATCGACCACGTGCTCCGGGTACTCGCCCGTCTCGTCGATCGCGACGGAGTCCACCTTGGTCTTGAGGAAGTCGCGCATCTCCTCGTAAAACTTGGTGAATTCCGGGCGGTCAGCCTCGGCGCGGGGGAACGGATGGACCAGGTCGAGGTCGAACCTGCCGAGGAACAGCTCGCGCAGGAAGCCACGGCCGGCCCACTCCTGTTCGCGCGACTCCTCCGCGATCTGCCGCGACTCCTGTTCGGTCGTCATGCGCACCTGTTCTGCGCTCATCGTTCCTCCCCTTCATCGCACCGCGGCGACGCGTTCGGCTCCACGCGGTGGGACGTGCTCGTGACGTGACGGAATTCGCGTTCACTATCTCAGCGAGATTCGACTGGTCAACACGGTAAGCTGGCGGTTCGCCGGCGTTACGGATGCGTCAGGCGCATGCGAGTTGCGCCGACGCATGAGCGCCCTTTGGCACTCGGGTCGTCGAGATTTGATCGCCCCGACGTTCGGCGACCTCACAGACAATGACGTGGAATGTGTTCAGTCGTGTCGGGGCCAGACGGCAAGAGGTTCGGCACACCCGTTGCTTGGCTATCTGCCTCCGAAAGGGAGGCGCGATGCGGCTTGGCGAGGGCGGGGGCAAGGTTCTGATCGTGGCAGTCGACGACGGGCTGTTCGGTGTCCACCTCGATTGGGTGGAGGACGTGCTGTCCGCCGATGCCGTCACCCCCCACGCCCTGCGCAATGGCTCCGGGCGGGCGCGGCCGTTCATCCTGCGCGGCGCGACGGTCGCCCCGGTGGTCGATCTGCGCGAAATGCTCGGCCTGCTGGAGGTGCTCGGCCCGGTCCGGCGTGGCGGCCTGCTGCTGCTGCGCGGCGGCGAGGGCGGCCTGGCGCTGCCGATCGACGCCTGCCTCGGGGTGCGCGCCCTCGACCTCAGCCAGGCGCCGCCGCTGCCGGCGCGGGTGACGCGCGACGGCGGCGTGCCGATCGGCCACCTGACCGCGCTCGACGGCCGGCCGCTGACCGTGCTCGACCCCAACCGCCTGCTCGACGCCGAGCTGCGCGCCGCCCTGGCGCCGCTGCGCACCCGCGCCGCCGCGCTGCGCGAGCGCCAGCAGCGCGTCGCCACGCTGTGGGAAGAGCTGCGCCAGGAGGCGACCGCCGACCGCCTGCGCGCCTACGCCCGGCTCTGCGCCCGCACCGGCCAGGGGCGCGCCGCCGGCGCCGCGCGCCGCCTGCTGGAGCATCTGGAGGCGCCGCCCGGCGAGCATCTCAACGGCGGCTCCGACCCGCTCGACCGCCTGTTGCGCGAGTTGGTCGAACGGCAGCGCAGCGGCGCCAGCGGCGCGATCGAGGTCGAGTCGGCCGACGGCGGTCGCGGCGTCATCGTGCTGCACGCCGGCCGCGTCGTGAACGCCAGCTGCGGCGGCGCCGACGGCCGCGCCGCCTTCACCCGCCTGCTCGGCGCGCCGCGGACGGCGCGCTTCAGCCCGCAGGCAGCCGCGCCCGTGCCGGCGGCCCGCATCACCGAGAGCACCATCGCGCTCACGCTGGCGGCGCTCGCCGCGCAGCCCGAGCGCGCCAACTGAGTGGAGGGGTGATGAGTGATGCGCGGCGCGTGCTCGCCGTCGACGACAGCCTGACCATCCGCAAGGCGCTGGAGTTGATTCTGACGCCGGCGGGCCATGCGGTGACCTTCGCCGCCAGCGGCGCCGAGGCGCTGGCCAGCGCCCGTCAGTCGCCGCCCGACGTCATCCTGCTCGACTTCATCCTCCCCGATCTGCGCGGCAGCGAGGTCTGCCGCGCGCTGCGCGAGGATCCCGCCACCGCCGCGATCCCGGTCGTGCTGATCAGCGCGCGCGGCGCCGAGATCGAGCAGGCCTATCGCGACCTGCCCAACGTCGTGCGCTACCTGGGCAAGCCGTTCGCGCCCGAGGACGTGCTGGCCGTCGTCGCCGAGGCGCGCGCGGTCGACGCCGCGGCCGCGCCGGCCGCGCCGGCGCCGGTCGTGGCGGAGGATCTCGCCGCGCCGCTGGCCGCGGCCGCTGAGGATGATCTCGCGGTGGTGGAGGCGCCCGCGTCGTCGCCGGTCGCGTCGGACGCGGGGCAGCCTGCAGGCGTGGATCTGGCCGGGCTCGAGCAGGCGGCCGCGGTCGACGAAACCACCGTTGCGACCGCGCCGGCGGCGGCGACACCGGCGCAACGCCGCACCACCAGCCTGCTGTTGGAGACGCTGCGCGCCGGGCTCGAAGGCGTCTTCGTCGAAGAGCTGGACACGCCCGGCGCGCTCGCCGATCGCGCCCAGTCGTACACCGAGCTGGCGGCGCGGGTGCGCGAGCAGCTGGCCGAGGCGCTGCGCCAGGCCGAGTCCGGCGCCCCGTATGCGCTGTGCGACGACGGCTCGATCCGCTCGCTCGGCGAGACGCTGCTCGACGGGTACCGGCGCGTCTGCCGACTGGTCTTCCGCGCCGCCGCCGCCGGCGTGCTGACCGACGGCAGTGGCGACGGGGCGCGGCCGCGCGTGCTGGTCGCCTGCCACAAGGACAGCCCGGTCTACGCGTCGCTCGCCCGCGCCGTCGCCGAGGCCGACGACTGGCTCGCGGTGCAGGTGGCGTCGGACTTCCGCCAGCTGCCGATGACCGTGCGCCTGTTCGCTCCGACCCACGTCCTGGTCGACGCCGCGCCCGGCGGGCCGGTGTGGGATCAACTGGCGCTCGTCCGCCGCCTGCCCGAGGGCCAGCGCCTGCAGTGCATCGGCGTGCGCCGCGGCGCCGCTGATCCGATCGGCGAGGGCATGACGGCGACCGTCGCCGCCGACACCGACCTGCTGGCGGCGCTGCGGGCGCAGATGCGCCGCAGCGCCGAGGCCAGCCCGACTGCCTGATGGCTGCGTCCGACTCCTCCGCATCCGGCCCCCTGCCGCCTGGCGCGCCGCTCGCGCCGGCCACGGCGAGCGACCGCGAGCTCGACGCGCTGCGCGACGCGCTGGCCGCCGAGCGCGCCGACGCGCAGGCAGCGCGCGCGGCGATCGAGGTCCAGCTGCGCG
>JANRJF010000138.1:0-4504 GCA_033764095.1 Deltaproteobacteria bacterium
CTCACCGACATCATCGGCGACCTGGTCGAGCTCATCGCCGCGCGTCACAGCCGCGCCGCGTGAGGCGTAGGCTGCCGCGCTGGCGCGCTCCCGTTGTTCGACAGGGCCGTGGCCCCGTCGGCTAGAGCCGCTCGTTCATCGACGAATGGCGCTGCGTACCCTGCGCCGTACCTCGTCGCCTTGGGTCGTTTCCACGGCACCTCGTCGCGCCTTCATCGCCTGCTCAGCCAGTCGCGCGACTTTGGTCGCCGTGGGCGGAGGATAGGCAATCGTTCAGTGGGTTTCCAAGCGGTGGCTGCTTCGAATTGGCGCAGACTGAACGTAACGGCAGCGTTGTCAGATCGACCGACGGTTTCTTGCCCTCCGGCCGACGGCTGAGCGCCGACCGCCGAGCGCCGCCTTTTCAGGGTTGACAGCAGCGCGGCGGGACTGGTCTGAGTCGGCCACACATCAGTCGGGGAGGGAGTGATGCGCGCAGGGCTATGCGGTCTGCTGACGATCGTGCTCGCGGCGGCGGCGTTTGCGCCGGACGCTGCCGAGGGCATGTGCTGTGTGTGCCGCAACTGCACCGGCGCGGCGTTCTGCGTCGACGGGCTGCAGACCTCGCAGACCTGCACCGGCTTCTGCCTGAGCGTTGGCTGCACGGCGACCACCTACGACGGGGCCGACGCCTGCGCCGGCGGCTGCGACAGCGCGCCGGTGGCGCCGACCGCGACGCCGCCGAGCACCGCGACGGCGACGCTCACCCGCACCGCGACGCTCACCGCGACGGCGACCGCGACCTTCACGGCGACGGCGACTGCAACCGCGACGGCGACCCCGACCACGACCGACACGGTCACGCACACTCCGACCGACACCCCGACCCACACCCCGGTCGACACGACGACGCCGAGCGCGACGGCGACGATCACCGCCACGGCGACCGAGAGCGCGACCCCGGCCGACACCGCGACGACCACCGAGACGGCGACGCCGAGCGAGACGCCGACCATCACCTCCACGCCGGAAGACACCGCGACGCCGAGCGCCACCGCGACGATCACGCAGACGCCGACCATCACCCCGACGCCGGCGCTCGGCGGCGTGGTGCGCTACTACAGCAGCGACGATCCGGTGCCGGGCGTCAACGTGTCGCTGCTCGGCGGCATGCCGGAGAGCACCACCACCGATGCGAACGGCCACTACGGCTTCGCCGACGCCGGCAGCGGCATGCTGTCGATCCAGCCGTCGAAGGACGGCGACTTCGGCGACGCGATCACCTCGCTCGACGCGTCCTTCATCCTGCAGGCGATCGCGCAGCTGCGTACGCTGTCGCCGGATCAGTTGCTCGCCGGCGACGTGACCGGCGACGGAACCATCAGCACGCTCGACGCCTCGCTCATCCTGCAGTTCCAGGTGCAGCTCATCTCCGAGTTCCCCGCCGCGGCGCCGGCGGTGTGCGATTCGGACTGGCTGTTCCGTCCATCGCCCGTTGCGGCGCCGAACCAGACGTTGGTGCAACCGGTGCTGAGCGGCGGCGTCTGCCAGCAGGGCGAGATCGTCTTCGATCCGTTCTCCCCGCCGCAGGGCGGACAGAACTTCACCGCCATCCTGCTCGGTGACGTGACCGGAAACTGGACGCCGTAACGGCGTGTTGCCGGTTCTCCATCGTTGGTCTCGGTGCGCGCGAGACGGCCATGGAGAACCGGCAACCGCGCCCGGGCCGCTCATCAGAGTGTAAGCGCTTCTTATGAGTTGAGTTGCCTTTCAAAAAGTGCGACTCACTCAACTGTTGTCGGGGACGCAGGCCATCCGTGCCGTGGCAGCGGCGGTCTGGGACAACCGACGCGTGTCTTCCGTTTGGTGAGGAGCCTGCATGCGTAGCCCGCGTGACTTCTTCAAACCGCTGGCCCTCGGCGCCCCGGAGCCGCTCCGGGAGGTGCCGCTCAAGCCCGCGCGCTGCATCCATTTTCTCGACGCCAGCAACCCGAAGATGGTCGCCAAGGTGCCGGACATGGCGCGCCAGGCGGACGTGCTGCTGGGCAACCTCGAAGACGCCATCCCGGCCGACAAGAAGGTCGCGGCGCGGCAGGGACTGATCCAGGTCGGCCGCGAGATCGACCTCGGCGACACGCCGCTGTGGACGCGGGTCAACAGTCTCGACAGTCCGTGGTTCCTCGACGACGTCACCCAGTTGGTCGAGGCGATCGGCGACAAGCTCGAAGTGATCATGATCCCCAAGGTCGAGGGACCGTGGGACATCCATTTCGTCGACCGCCTGCTGGCGCAGCTCGAGGCGAAGGCGCGCCTGCAACGCCCGATCCTGGTGCACGCCATCCTGGAGACGGCGCTCGGCGTCACCAACGTCGAGGAGATCTGCGCCGCCAGCCCGCGCATCCAGGGCATCAGCTTCGGACCGGCCGACCTGGCTGCGTCGCGCCGCATGAAGACGACGCGCGTCGGTGGCGGCCATCCTGCCTACGTGGTGCGCAACGACCCCGATCCGAAGCATCCCGAGGCGCCGCGGCCGACCGCGCAGCAGGACCTCTGGCACTACTCGATCGCGCGCATGGTGGACGCCTGCGCGGCGACCGGCGCGCTGCCGTTCTACGGACCGTTCGGCGACATCTCCGATCCGCTCGGTTGCGAGGACCAGTTCCGCGCCGCCTTCCTGCTCGGCTGCGTCGGCGCCTGGTCGCTGCACCCGAGCCAGATCACCATCGCCAAGAAGGTGTTCAGCCCGCCGATCGACGAGGTCGTCTTCGCCAAGCGCGTGCTGGAGGCGATGCCGGACGGCCGCGGCGTGGTGATGCTCGACGGCAAGATGCAGGACGACGCCACCTGGAAGCAGTGCAAGGTGATGGTCAACCTGGCCAAGCTGCTGGCGGCGAAGGACAAGGACCTCGCCGCCGCCTACGGGTTCTGAGATGGCGATCCGACTGGCCAACGCCAAGGGCAGGGCGGTGCTGGTGCTCGGCGACACGATCGCCGACGTTGAGCGCGCCTCGAACAACAAGTTCTCCAGCGATCCGATGGCGGTGCTGGCGCACTGGGACGCGTTTGCGTCCTGGGCCGCCGGCGTCAACCCCGGCGCAGCGACCGGCGCCTACGACGAAGCGGTGCTCGACGCGCCGGTGCCGCGTCCCGGCAAGGTCTTTGCCATCGGCCTGAATTACAAGTCGCACGCCGAAGAGGCGGGCCTGCCGCTGCCGACCAAGCCGCTGGTCTTCACCAAGTTCCAGAACTGCATCTGCGGCCCGCGCGCCGACGTCCGGATGATGGGCTCGGCCTACGTCGACTGGGAAGTCGAGTTGGTCGCCGTCATCGGCCGCCGCGGCAAGGGCATCAGCGAGGCCAAGGCGCTCGAGTACGTCGCCGGCTACACGGTCGGGCAGGACATCTCCGACCGCAAGCTGCAGTTCAGCGACACGCCGCCGCAGTTCAGCATGGGCAAGTCGCTCGACACCTTCGGCCCGCTCGGGCCGGCGCTGGTGTCGCTCGACGCGTTCAAGGATCCGAACGACCTGGCGCTCACCTGCCACGTCGACGCCACGCAGATGCAGTCGGCGCGCAGCAGCGACATGGTCTTCGGCGTGCAGCCGCTGATCGCGTACCTCTCCGGCCTCTGCACGCTGGAACCCGGTGACATCATCTTCACCGGCACGCCGTCCGGCGTCGGCTCGGGGCAAAACCCACGCCGCTACCTGAAGCCCGGCGAGACGATCATCAGCACTATCGAAGGCATCGGAACGATTACCAACAAGTGCATCGCGTGAACACGATTCTTCAACGCAGAGACGCGGAGACGCGAAGCGCGCAGAGAAACTCTCAATTCCTTTTCTGTGCTCTCCGCGTCTCCGCGTCTCTGCGTGAGTTCTTTTCCTGGGGGTTCAATGGCTACGCCGGTTGAGAAATGGGTCGATGAAGTTGCGGCGCACACCAGGCCCGACCGCGTCATGTGGTGCGACGGGTCGGAGGGCGAGAACCAGCGCCTGATCGACGAGATGCTGGCGTCGAAGACGCTGCATCCCCTGAACGGCGACAAGTACCCGAATTCCTATCTGCACCGCAGCGACCCGAGCGACGTGGCGCGCACCGAGCACCTGACCTTCGTCTGTACCGACAAGCAGGACGACGCCGGCCCCAACAACAACTGGATGGCGCCGCGTGACGCCAAGTCGAAGATCGGCGACCTGTTCAAGGGCTCGATGAAGGGCCGCACGCTCTACGTCGTGCCGTACATCATGGGGCCGGTGCAGTCGCCGTACAGCCAGATCGGCATCGAGATCACCGACAGTCCGTACGTCGTCGCCAACATGCGCATCATGACGCGCATGGGGCAGGCGGCGCTCGACCGTCTCGGCAGCTCGGACGACTACGTCAAAGGCCTGCACTCGCTCGGCGACCTCAGCCCCGATCGCCGCTTCATCGCCCATTTCCCGCAGGAGCGCCTGATCTGGTCGGTCGGCTCCGGCTACGGCGGCAACGCGCTGCTCGGCAAGAAGTGCTTCGCGCTGCGCAT
>JANRJF010000139.1:0-8640 GCA_033764095.1 Deltaproteobacteria bacterium
GCCGATCGCGCCCGCCGCCGCTATGCGATCCAGTTCCACCCGGAGGTCGTGCACACGCGTCGCGGTCGCGAGCTGCTGGAGAACTTCCTCTTCCGCATCTGCAAGGCCAGGGCCGACTGGACGATGGAGAACTTCATCGAGCGCGAGTGCGAGCGCATCCGCGCCCAGGTGGGGTCGTCGCACGTCGTCTGCGGCCTGTCCGGCGGCGTCGACTCGACCGTCACCGCCGCGCTGATCCACCGCGCCATCGGCGACCAGCTCACCTGCATCTTCGTCGACAACGGCGTGCTGCGCCGCGACGAGGCGAAGCGGGTGATGCAATTCCTCGGCGACGCCTTCCACTTCCGCATCAAGGCGGTCGACGCCGGCGCCCTGTTCCTCGCCAAGCTCGCCGGCCTCACCGACCCGGAGCAGAAGCGGCGCGCCATCGGCGTCACCTTCATCGAGGTCTTCGAGGAAGAGGCCAAGCAGATCCGCGACGTCGAGTTCCTCGCCCAGGGCACGCTGTATCCCGACGTCATCGAATCGGTGTCGTTCAAGGGCCCGTCGCAGACGATCAAGAGCCACCACAACGTCGGCGGCCTGCCCGAGCGCATGCGCCTCAAGCTGGTCGAGCCGCTGCGCGAGCTGTTCAAGGACGAGGTGCGCGAGCTCGGCGCCGCGCTCGGCATCCCCGCCTCGATCACCGGCCGCCACCCGTTCCCCGGCCCCGGCCTCGCCATCCGCATCCTCGGCGAGGTCACCGCCGAGCGCGTCGCCGTCGTGCAGGCCGCCGACGCGATCATGGAAGAGGAGATTCGCGCCGCCGGGTGGTACGACCGCATCTGGCAGTCCTTCTGCGTGCTGCTGCCGGTCAAGACCGTCGGCGTCATGGGCGACGAGCGCACCTACGAGCACGTCCTGGCGATCCGCTGCGTCGAATCCGTCGACGGCATGACCGCCGACTGGTCGCGCCTCCCCACCGACCTGCTCGCCCGCATGTCCTCGCGCATCATCAACGAGGTGAAGGGCGTGAACCGGGTGGTGTACGACATCTCGTCGAAGCCGCCGGCGACGATCGAGTGGGAGTGAGCCGGTTAGCCGGTATGCCGGTGAGCCGGTAACAGAAGCTTGCAACGAATCGCGCAACTGGATTGAGGAGGCTGCCGTGGGCCTGGTGCGTCGGTTTGAGGATCTCGAGGCGTGGAAAGAAGCGCGACAGTTGACGTCTTCGGTCTATCGCTTGGCGCGCGTGTCACCCGTGCGCGTCGACCCAGGTCTCGCAGACCAGATGCGCCGTGCGGCGGTCTCGACGATGAACAACATCGCCGAGGGATTCGACAGCGCATCGCGTACCGAGTTCAGACGGTTCCTTCGTTACGCGATTCGCTCCGCTTCCGAGATTCAGAGCTGCCTCTACGTTGCGATGGATCAGCACTGGATCGATGAGGTGACTTTTGCGGCAGTCTACGCGGAAGCACGGTCGGTCCGCAGGTTGTGTTCCGGTCTGGTCAGGCGGCTCGGCAGTTATGGCAAGGGATCGGGCGGGGGCGAGGGCATGGTGAGGGAAGCAGGATATTCCTACGACCGGCTCACCGGCTCACCGGCTCACCGGCTCACACCGTTGTCCTGAGGTCGCCGTGGGCTTCGCACACCTCCACCTCCACACCCAGTACAGTCTGCTCGACGGCGCCAACAAGATCGCGCAGCTGGTGCCGCGCGTGAAGGAGCTGGGCATGCCGGCGGTGGCGATGACCGACCACGGCAACATGTTCGGCGCCATCGAGTTCTACAAGACGTGCATGGCGCACGGGGTGCAGCCGATCATCGGCTGCGAGATGTACGTCGCGCCGGGGGACCGGCGCGACAAGCAGAAGGTGGTGCGCGGCGACGACTTCGAGACCGCCGGCAACTTCCATCTGGTGCTGCTGGCGACCAACCAGGAGGGCTATCGCAATCTCTGCCGGCTGGTGACGCTCGGCTACACCGAGGGCTTCTACTACAAGCCGCGCATCGACAAGGCGCTGCTGCGCGAGCTCAACGGCGGGCTGATCGCGCTCTCCGGCTGCCTGGCGAGCGAGGTCAACCAGGCGCTGATGAGCGGCTCGATGGACCGCGCCCGCAACGTGCTGAGCGAGTACCGCGAGATCTTCGGCGACCGCTACTACGTCGAGATCCAGGACAACCACCTGAAGGAGCAGGAGCGCGCCAACCGCGAGCTGGTGGCGCTGGCCGACGAGCTCAGCCTGCCGCTGGTGGCCACCAACGACTGCCACTACCTGCACTCGGAGGACCACGTCGCGCACGACGTGCTGCTCTGCATCCAGACCGGCAAGACGTTCAACGACGAGAAGCGCTGGCGCTTCGGCACCGACCAGCTCTACGTCAAGGATCCGAGCGAGATGCTCGCCGCCTTCGGCGAGCGCGACGAGGCCGTGCGCAACACGCTCGACATCGCCAAGCGCTGCTCGTTGGAGCTGGAGTTCGGCCGCTACCAGTTCCCGGTGTTCCAGGTGCCGAAGGGCATCAGCCTGGAGGACCAGCTCGAGCGCGACGCGCGCGCCGGGCTGGAAGAGCGGCTGATCGGACTGCGCACGCTCGGCCAGTGGGACGCCGAACGCGAGAAGGTCTATCAGGAGCGCCTGAACAGCGAGCTGAAGGTCATCAACGAGATGGGCTTCGCCGGCTACTTCCTCATCGTCGCCGACTTCACCAATTTCGCCAAGAACCAGGGCATCCCGGTCGGCCCCGGCCGCGGCTCCGCCGCCGGCAGCCTGGTGTCCTGGGCGCTGCGCATCACCGATCTCGACCCGGTGCCGTACAACCTGCTGTTCGAGCGCTTCCTCAATCCGGAGCGCAAGTCGATGCCGGATATCGACATGGACTTCTGCTTCGAGCGCCGCGACGAAGTCATTCGCTACGTGCGCGAGAAGTACGGCGAGGATCACGTCGCGCAGATCATCACCTTCGGGACGCTGAAGGGAAAAGCGGCGATCAAGGACGTCGGCCGCGTGCTCGAGTTTGGCTACGGCGACACCGACAAGATCGCCAAGCTCTACCCGGCGCCCAAGCAGGGCAAGGACTTCCCGCTCGCCAAGGCGCTGGAGATGGAGCCGCGGCTGCGCGAGCTGCGCGACAAGGGCGAGCGCGAGCAGACCCTGTTCGGCCACGCGCTCAAGCTCGAAGGCCTGTTGCGCCACGCCTCCAAGCACGCCGCCGGCATCGTCATCGGGTCGCGCCCGCTGGTCGAGGACCTGCCCCTCTTCATGGACAAAGAGGGCAGCGTCATGACCCAGTTCAGCGGCCCGCACGTCGACGAGATCGGCCTGATCAAGTTCGACTTCCTCGGCCTCAAGACGCTGACCCTGGTGCACAACATCGTGCGCCGCATCCGCGAGGGGCGCGGCACGGAGATCGACGTCTCGACGCTGCCGCTCGACGACAAGGCTACCTACAAGCTGATCGCCAAGGGCGACACCGTCGGCGTCTTCCAGATGGAGTCGGGCGGCATGCGCAAGCTCGCCGCGCAGCTGCGCCCGACGACGTTCGAGGACATCATCGCCCTGATCGCGCTGTTCCGCCCCGGTCCGCTCGATTCGGGAATGGTCGAGGAGTTCATCAAGCGCAAGCACGGCAAGACCGAGGTCAGCTACCCGCATCCGAAGCTGGAGCCCATCCTCGAGCCGACCTACGGCGTCATCGTCTACCAGGAACAGGTGATGCAGATCGCGCAGGTGCTGGCCGGCTACTCGCTCGGCGACGCCGACAACCTGCGCCGCGCCATGGGCAAGAAAGACCCCGAGAAGATGAAGAAGGAGCGCGAGCGCTTCATCGGCGGGGCGGCGAAGCAGAAGATCCCCGAGAAGCAGGCGGGCGAGATCTTCGACCAGATGGAAACCTTCGCCATGTACGGCTTCAACAAGTCGCACTCGGCGGCCTACGCGCTGGTCTCGTTCCAGACCGCCTACCTCAAGGCGCACTACCCGGAGGAGTTCATGGCCGGGCTGCTGACGCTGGAGATGGGCGACACCGACAAGACGTTCAAGAACATGGTCGAGTGCCGCGAGCGCGGCATCCGTATCCTGCCGCCGGACGTCAACGAGAGCCGCGAGGACTTCACCGTCATGGCGACGGCGGACGACAACGGCCTGCGCCCGATCCGCTTCGGCCTGTGCGCCGTGCGCGGCGTCGGCAGCAAGGCGGTCGACGCCATCCTGGCGGCGCGCGACGCGGGCGGGCCGTTCACCTCGCTGGCCGGCTTCTGCCGCCGCGTCCTCGGCTTTCGCCCCTCCGATCCCCCTTCCTCGCCTGAAAAGGGCGGGCTGGGGGGATTGCCCGATTCATCCTCCAGCGACACCAAGTCGGTGCCCAGCCAACTCAACAAGAAGGTCGTCGAGGGCCTGGTGAAGTGCGGCGCGTTCGACTTCACCGGCGCGCGCCGACGCCAGCTGCTCGACGGCCTCGACAAGGCGCTGAGCTGGGGCGCGGCACACGCGCGGGAGGAGAACACCACCCAGATCGGGCTGTTCGCCGCCAAGGGCATCAAGATAGAGAGCCCCGAGCCGGCGCTGCCGCCGCCGACGCCATGGTCGGACAAGGAGATGCTGAAAGCGGAGCGCGAAGCGCTCGGCTTCTACATCACCGCCCATCCGCTCGACAAGTACGAGAGCGACCTGAAACGCTTCACCACCGCGCTGTGCGAGCAGCTGCCCGACAAGCCCGACAAGAGCACCGTCAGCCTCGGCGGCGTCATCCAGAACCTGCAGCTCAAGAACAGCAAGAAGGGCGACCGCTACGCGGCGTTCACCCTGGAGGACAAGACCGGCACCGTCGAGGTGATCGTCTGGCCGGAGACCTACCGCAAGTCGGAGCTCGACTTCACCACCGACGAGCCGATCTGCGTCACCGGCACCCTGGAAGTGAGCGAGGAGCGCTGCCAGGTCATCGCCGACGAGGTGCTGCTGCTCGCCAACCACCGCGCCCGCGTCGCGCAGGGCGTGCACCTGGCGCTGGTCGCCGACCGCGTCACCGACGAGCTCTTCGCACGCCTGAAGGACACGCTCGCCCAGCACCGCGGCGACTGCCCCTGCTACGTCCACCTGCTGCTGCCGAACAAGACCGAAACGGTCATCGCCCTGCCGCGCGAGCTGCGCGTCGCTCCCACCGAGGGCATGCTCGAAGCGGTCGAGCAGCTCTGCGGCCGCGGCGTCGCGAGTCTGCAGTAGAGCCGACACCGGGCAGCCATGCCCGGCGGCGCCTCGGCCGGCGCGTGCGCGGGGCGGGCGGCTACCGCGCCAGCGACCGGCAGACGCGGTGCAGTCCGAGCCGCAAAGGCTGGCTAGGCGCGACGCCGGGCGGCGAGGAAGCCGATGGCGCCGAGGGCGCACACCAGGATGGCCAGCAAGCTGCTCGACGCGGTCGGCGCGCCCGCCGCGGCGGGGCACTGGATGTTCGCGTCGGCGAGGGCGCCAGGGCACTCGGCGGCGCTGCCGTTGACGCAGTAGAGACCCGGGTCGCTGGTGGTCTGGTTGAAGCCCTCGCACCGCGCCTCGGCTTCCCCGAGCGCGGCGCCGGGGAAATAACCGCAAAAGAAGGCCGGGAGGGCGGGCGGCTGGGCAGCACCGCTCAGCTCGATGCAGGCGCAGCAGGGAGTTGCGGGCAGGGCGTCGGCCGATCCGAGCGCGATCGCGCCCACCGCCAGTAGGCCGATCAGGATCACCAGCGCGCGCTGCATGGCCAGTCTCTTCCTCCGCCACCCAGACTAGCTGCGGGCGCGGCGGCGGGCGGTGAAGTAGCCGACCAGGCCGAGCAGGGCGACCAACGCGCTGAGGATGCCGGTCGAGGCGGCGGGAGCGCCCGCGGCAGGGCAGAGGATCGCGGCCTCGGCCAGGTCCTGGCGACACGCTTCGGCGCTGGCGTTGAGGCAGTAGAGAAAGGGCCCGCTGAGCGAGGAGTTGTCGCAGCGGATCTCGGCGGCGGCGTGCTCCGCCCCGGGCGGGAAGAAGCCGCAGAAGGCGGCGGCGGCTTCGGGGGTCGAGCGGTTCAGCGGGATGCAGGCGCAGCAGGGCTCCGGCGGTGGGCCGGCCAGAGTCATTGCCGCCGTAATCGCTACCACGGCTGCCGCCGCGCCGAACATGGCCAATCGCTGCATCGTCCCTCCCGCGTCGCGTCTGTCTCACATCGAACGACAAAAGTCACCTGGCCGGGGGCGGCCTGGCAGGTGCCCCGATGCGTTGCGCAAGCGGTCGCACATCGCTATCGGGGCGGCGCCGGTTCGATGCGCCGTTCCGGCTGTGGGGAGGTCGAAGATGGGATGTGCGCGCGTCGTTCCCCGCGTCGGAGGCGATCGACGGGTCGCGGTGGCGGTCGCCGGTCGGGCCGCTGTTGGGCGGGCGGTCGGCGAAATGGGGGGGCGATGACGTTGCGACTCTACTGGCATCCGTTCTCGATCTTTCCGCGCCGGGTACGCATCGCGCTGCGCGAGAAGGGCGTCGCCTGCGACGAGGTCGAGATCGACCTGCCCGGTGGGGCGACGCGCGGCGACGCGTTCCGCCGCCTCAATCCGTTTGGCCAGGTGCCGGTGCTGGAGGACGACGGCCTGGTCATCTACGAATCGGTCGCCATTCTCGAATACCTGGAGGAGCGCTATCCCATGCCGGCGCTGCTGCCGCGCGACATCGCGCAGCGAGCCCGCGTGCGACAGTGGACGCAGGCGTCGGGCAACTATCTCACCGGGCCGCTCAAGCGTTGGCTGACGCGCCTGTTCACGCCGGAAGCGCAGTGGGATCGCGCCGACCAGACGCTCGCGGCGCGCGAGATCGCCGTGCACCTCGACGTGCTGGACCTGACGCTGGCCGACTCCGGCGATCATCTGGTCGGCGACTTCTCGCTTGCCGACATCGCCTACGCGCCGCTGGTCTGCGAGTTGGAGACCATCGGGCTCGCCAGCCTGGTCGCCGAACGCGCGGCACTGCGGCGCTGGATCGAGGCGTTGCGGCGGCGGCCCTCGGTGGCGGCCACCGCGCCGCGCTGATGCACGCCCATCCGGCGCGTCGCGCTTGCGAGGTCGCCGAGCAAAACGCATGTCGCACAAGGAAAGAATTCACTCCGACCAGAATTTTCTCTGGCAACTTTCTGTCGAGCGTCGTTAGCTCGACGGAATGAATGGCCGTTCGCGCGTCTCGCTGCCCGTTCTTGCGTTGTTCCTGATTGGCACGAGCGTGCCGTCCCTGGCGATCAGCCCGCTGCGTCCGTTCGGCTCGCACCCGGTCGCCTACGCCGCCGGAACCATCCAGCCGAACCATCTGAGCCAGGCGGTGCTCGATCAACAGGTGCGCGCCGTCTACGACGCGTGGAAGGCGCGCTACCTGCGCGCCGGCTGCGGCAGCGGCCGCTACTACGTCGCCGCCGACGTCGACAGCGACAACCTCACCGTCTCCGAGGCGCACGGCTACGGCATGCTGCTCACCGTGCTGATGGCCGGCCATGATCCGCAGGCGCAGGAGATCTTCGACGGTCTGTACGGCTTCTTCCGCGCCCATCCGACGGCGACGCACTCGCACCTGATGTCGTGGTACCAGAACAAGTCCTGCGGCGACGCGCAGGGCCGCGACAGCGCCACCGACGGCGACCTCGACATCGCCCTCGCGCTGCTGCTGGCCGACAAGCAGTGGGGCGGCTGCGAGGCAATCGACTACCGCGCCGAGGCGCTGCGCGTCATCGCCGACATCGCCGACGGCGAGCGCGATCCGAGCGGCCGCATCCTCTGGCTCGGCGACTGGGTCGGCGGGTCGAGCGACCGCTACCGCGCGGCGACGCGCAGCTCCGACCTGATGCCGGCGCACCTGCGCAGCTTCGCGCAGGCGAGCGGCGACGCCAGCTGGACGCAACTGCGCGACGCCACCTACGAGCTGATCGCGACGCTGCAGAGCACCTACGCCGCGAGCACCGGGCTGCTGCCCGACTTCGTCGAGAGCGCGCTGAGCACGCCGAAGCCGGCGGCGGCGAACTTCCTCGAGGGCGCCAACGACGGCGCCTACGACTACAACGCCTGCCGCGTGCCCTGGCGGCTGGGCAGCGACGCGGTGCTGAGCGGCGACACGCGCGCCCGCGCCGCCGTGCAGCGCCTCACCACCTGGATCCGCGGCGCCAGCGGCGACGATCCCTCGCGCATCGCCAGCGGCTATCGGCTCAACGGCACGGTGAGCCCGGGGGCGAACTACCAGTCGATGGCGTTCATCGCCCCGTTCGGTGTCGCGGCGATGAGCGATGCCGGCAACCAGGCCTGGCTCAACGCCGTCTGGGACGAGGTGGTGGCGACCCCGGTGAGCGCCGAGGGCTACTACGAGAACTCGATCAAGCTGCTGTCGATGCTGGTGATGTCGGGCAACTGGTGGGCGCCGGAAGCGGTGCGCGGCACGCTCTGCGGCGGGCCGCCGAGTGCCACCGCCTCGCCGACCCGCACGCCGACGGCGGCGCGGCCGAGCGCGACGCCGACGCGGACGAAGACCGCGACCCGCACGCCGACGCGCACGCCGACCCGCCGGGCGACCGTGACGCCGACGCCGACGCCGCGGCGCGGCTCATCCTGGCTGCCCTGGCGCTGAGCCGACGACTCAGGCGCGGCGCACGCGACGCGCCAGCAGCGCGACGCCGAAGGGC
>JANRJF010000140.1:0-19900 GCA_033764095.1 Deltaproteobacteria bacterium
CACCCGCGCCCCGCGTCGCGCCGCCACCACCGCCGGCAGGCCGAGCCCGCAGCCGAGCTCGAGCACGCGGCGGCCGCGCAGCGACGCCGTCGCCAGGCGCCGCGCCAGCGCCAGCGCCCCCGGCCACAGGTGCATCCAGTACGGCGGCTCGGGCGGCGCGTCGGCGCGCAGCAGCGCGTCGACGTCGACGAACCGCTCCAGTGCCGCGGCGCGCCACAGCGGCACCGCCGCGCCGGCCAGCTCGACGGTGACGCGCTCCAGCGGGACGTCGTCGATGGCGATCATCTCAGTAGCCCTCCGCCTCGATCTCGTCGTCGTCGAGACCGAAGAGATGGCCGACCTCGTGGATGACCGTCTTGCGGATCTCGCGCCGGATCGCGGTCGGGGTGCGGAAGTCACGCACCAGCGGCCGGTAGTAGAGCGCGATGCGGTCGGGCAGCGCCGGCCCGGCGTCGAAGCCGACTTCATCGGCGATGCCGTCGTAGAGGCCGTAGAGCGTGTCGCGGCGCGGATCGAGGCCGAGCTCGCGCAACAGCTCCGGCGCGGGCTCGTCCTCGACCACCACCTCGACCGTCGCCAGGCGGGCGCGGAACGGCTCCGGGATCTCGTCGAGCGCCGCCGCCACCAACTCGTGAAAGCGCTCTCGCGTCACCCGCCATGTGTAGCCGGGATCGCGCCGGGCAGAAAGGTGTCCGGCGCCGTGTTGCAACGAATCGGCGATGCTGACAGACAAACCGGATGACGCGTCTGCTCGCCGTCCTCTGCCTGTTGCTCGCCTCCGCCTGCGGCACCACCGGCGAGCCAGAGGGGCGTCCCATCGAGCTCCTGTACTACGTCACCGGATTCGAGGGGCAACAGTTCGAGATCGTCACCGACGCCGCCGGTTGCGACGCGCCGCCGGGCCAGTATGCCGCGCCGATCATGGGCATTCAGGCGCCCAACGCGCAGCATCTGCTCACCGGACGGGTCTTCGAGACGCCGCGCCTCTTCGTCCTGGAGAACACCCGCCAGCCGGTCCGCGCCGCCTTCCGCAATCTCTCGCTGACCGCACCCATCACGGTGAACCTCTATCTCGGCTTCACTCAGGCGGTCGGCGGCGACGCCGGGACGATTCCGCCGCTCGGCTGCAAGGTCATCCAGTCGGACGACACCGTCTCGCTGACGCCCAAGCCGCGCGGTCCGGACACCCAGATCGAAGTCTGTTCACCCGACGGCGGCAACCACATCTCCTGCCTCGACAACACCACCTCGACCGACCGCAACCTGTTCTTCTTCGCCAGCCTCGGCGATCTCGAACAGGCGAACATCACCAACTGCACGCTGTCGCCCATCCTCGACAACTGCCAGACGCCGGTGACCTTCTTCGTGCAGAACCCGGTGGACCAGATCGACGCGGTGATGAGCGTCAACCCGGGCCAGGATGCCCCGCCTGCCCCCAAGCCGGTGGTGCGCGCCGAGCTCTACATCAACGGCACACTGGTCGACGCCGACTACGACGCCAACGCCACCGTCACGCACAATTTCTGAGGCCGTTATCCACAGGCCGGCGTTTCGCGTAGCAGACGGGCCGCTTCCGGTCGTCGCCTCGACCGCGTAGACAAAGTCTGCGCAACTTGTTGAAACTGCGACCGCTTCTGCCGGCGGTCGAGATGCTCAATCGCTGCGCAATGACCCGTCGCCCTAGGGCGAGGCGTCATTGCGAGCGACAATCAACAGGTTCTCCACAGAGCCCGGCCGATCAGGCGGCGCGGACTGCCTCGACGACCTTGCGGGCGGCGTCCGACATGTCGGTGCCCGAAGCGATGTTCAGCTTCGATTCCGCCAGGATCTTGCGCCCGAGCTCGACGTTGGTGCCCTCCAGGCGGACCACCACCGGCAGCGACAATTTGACCTGCTTGGCCGCCTCGACGACGCCGTTGGCGATGACGTCGCACTTCATGATGCCGCCGAAGATGTTCACCAGCACCGCCTTCACGTTCTTGTCGGCGAGAATGATCTTGAACGCCTCGGTGACCTTCTCGGTGGTGGCGCCGCCGCCGACGTCGAGGAAGTTGGCCGGCTCGCCACCGAAGTGCTTGATGATGTCCATGGTCGCCATCGCCAGGCCGGCGCCGTTGACCATGCAGCCGATGTTGCCGTCGAGGGTGATGTAGCTGAGGTCGAACTTCGACGCCTCGATCTCCTTCGGATCCTCTTCGTTGAGATCGCGCAGCTCGCGGATCTTCGGGTGACGAAAGAGCGCGTTGTCGTCGAAGCCGATCTTCGCGTCGAGCGCCAGCAGGTCGCCCTGCTTGGTCAGGACCAACGGGTTGATCTCGACCATCGACGCGTCGGTGTCGATGAAGGCCTTGTAGAGGCCGAGCATGAAGGCCACCGCCTTGTTCACCGAGGCGGCCGGGATGCCGATGCCGAACGCCAGTTTGCGGGCCTGGAAGCCCTGCAGCCCAACCGCCGGGTCGATGCTCTCGCGCAGGATCTTCTCTGGCGAGCGCGCCGCGACTTCCTCGATCTCGACGCCGCCCTCGGCCGAGGCCATCATCGCCGGCCGGCCGGTGGCGCGGTCGACCACCATGCCGAGGTAGAACTCGCGCTCGATGTCGCGCAGCTCCTCGGCGAGCAGTCGCTTCACTTCCCTGCCCTGCGGGCCGGTCTGGTGCGTCACCAGTACCTTGCCGAGCAGGGCCGTGGCGGCCGCCTCGGCCTCCTCGGGACTCTTGCACAGCTTGACGCCGCCCGCCTTGCCGCGCCCGCCGGCGTGGATCTGCGCCTTGATGACGCACTTGCCGCCCAGCTCCCTGGCCGCCGCGGCGGCATCGGCCGCGCTGGTCACCTCGCGACCGTTCGGCACCGCGACGCCGTACTGCTTCAGCAGGGCCTTGCCCTGAAACTCGTGCACGTTCATGTCGACGACTCTCCCGCGCCGCGGCGCTCAGGCGTTGAGGAACTTCTCCGACGCCTCGACCAGCTCGCGGACGTGCGAGACCGACTCGTCGAGCATCTTCTTCTCCGCCGCCGTGAGGGCCACCTCGACGACCTTCTCGACGCCCTTCGCGCCGATCTGCACCGGCACGCCGACGTAGAAGCCGTTGACGCCGTACTCACCCTCCAGCAGCGCGGCGCAGGGCAGGATCTCCTGCTTGTCGAACAGGTAGGCCTCGGCCATGCGGATCGCCGCCGCCGCCGGCGAGTAGAAGGCGGAGATCTTCATCAGGTTGACGATCTCGCCGCCGGCGCCGCGCGTGCGCTTCTCGATCGCTTCCAGGCGGTCGGCGCTGATCAGCTTCTCCACCGGCACGCCGCCGACGTGGCACAGGCTGCGCACCGGCACCATGTCGTCGCCGTGGCCGCCGAGCACGATCGCCGACACGCTCTGCACCGAGACCCCGAGCTCCATCGCCACGAAGGTGCGGTAGCGGGCCGAGTCGAGCACGCCCGCCTGCCCGACCACCTTGTTCTTGGGGAAGCCGGTGATGCGCTTCATCGCCGTCACCATCGCGTCGAGCGGGTTGGTGATGACGATGACGAACGCGTTCGGCGCGTACTGCTTGATGCCGTTGCCGACGCTCTTCATGACCTTGACGTTGGTTTCCAGCAGGTCGTCGCGGCTCATGCCCGGCTTGCGCGGCAGCCCGGCGGTGACGATGCAGACGTCGGCGCCCTCGATGTCGGCGATGCTGTTGGTGCCGGTCACCACCGCGTCGAAGCCCTCGATCGGCCCCGACTCGATGAGGTCGAGCGCTTTCCCCTGCGGCACGCCCTCGACGACGTCGAACATCACCACGTCGCCCAGGCGCTTGAGCAGCGCCAGATGCGCCAGCGTGCCGCCGATGGCGCCAGATCCGATCATCGCGAGCTTGCGTCGACTCATGTGAATTCCTTTCGCGCGGGCTGAGATGCGCCCGCTTACCTAACGGGTTGGCGCTGGCGCGGCAACCCAGCGGTGGGCGGAAGACGGGCGATCAGCTGTCAGCTTTCTGCTCTGAGCTCTCAGCTTAGCTTTCCGCTCTCAGCTACTTGGATCCTCGGATCAGTTCTATTCGATCGCGCCCGTCGTGCATCGGCCTTGTGCACGTCAACCGATGGCTTCGACCAAACCAGCTGAGCGCTGACGGCTGACAGCCGACAGCTGCTCGCTCGGCTACGACCAATCCAGCTGAGAGCTGACGGCGGACAGCTGACAGCTGACAGCTGAGAGCTGCTCTCTCCATTGCTCCCTCGGCGGCGCTCGACTACGCATGCCATCCATGTCCTACGAACACATCCAGCTCATCCGCGACGGACATGTCGCGACGCTGAAACTCAACCGGCCCGACACCCGCAACGCCATGTCGATCGCGATGGGTGAGGAAGTGCAGCATGCCGTCGAGGCAGTGCGCGCCGACGCCGAGGTGCGCGTCCTGGTGGTCACCGGCGAGGGCAAGTCGTTCAGCGCCGGGGGTGATCTCGGCATGCTGGCGGCCGACGCCGGCGTCGAGCCGCCGAAGGGCACCGCGGCGCACGGCATGGGCGGCCCGCCGCGCGAGTTCTACAAGCGCTACCTGTCGGTGGCGACGCTGCCGATCCCGACGGTCGCCGCGATCAACGGCCACGCCATCGGCGCCGGCATGTGCTTCGCCCTCGCCTGCGACCTGCGTATCGCCGCGTCCGACGCCAAGCTCGGCATGACCTTCACCAAGCTCGGCATCCACCCCGGCATGGGCGCGACCTATTTCCTGCCGCGCCTGATCGGCGCCGCGCGCGCCTGCGACCTGCTCTTCACCGGCCGCATCATCGACGCCGAGGAGGCCGAACAGCTCGGCATCCTCAACCGGATCGTCGCGCGCGAGGGGCTGCCGGCCGCGGTCGGCGAGCTGGCGCAGGAGCTGGCGGCCGCCGCGCCGATCGCCGTGCGCCTGGTGAAGCGCGCCGTCTACCGCGGCCTCGAGCACTCGCTGGCCGACGCGCTCGACATGGAATCGGCGCAACAGGCGGCGACCTTCCAGACCGCCGACGCGAAGGAAGGCATCCGCGCGGTCATCGAGAAGCGGGCGCCGAACTTCACCGGGCGCTGACTCGGTTGCCGGGAGCTGCGCAGCGCGCGGCGCCTCAGGGCGCGGCGCGGCTCGCCGGCAGATGGAACAGCGGACGCGCGTACGGCAGTCCGGGCCAGGGAATGCCGATGAGAACGCACAGCAGCGCCAGCCCGATGGTGCGCAGCACGGCGCGGTGGCGGGTGGGATCGGCGCCCAGGCGGCGCGCGCGTACGCTGCCGACATGCAGGAGCGCGACGCCGCTCACCATCGCGAGCGGGTGCTCGAGGACGAAGAAGCGCAGGACGGCATTGCCCATCGCCGCGCCGAGGTTGCCGAACGCAATCGACGTGATCGGGCTGAGCTGCGCATAGAGCAGCAGCCCGAGCAGCAACTGGGTGTCGACCGCCGCCACGAACAGCGTCAGCCGGCGCACGTCGGCGCCGCCGAACGGAGCGCGCTGCCGCCACCCGCGCGCAGCGGCCAGTCCGCACCAGACGCCGAGCGCCAGCACGCCCCAGCGCAGCCAGGAGTGCAGCAGGAGGATCGTCGTGTACCACCCGCTCATCTACCCGCGCCCATGACCCGACGCCTCAGAGCACGCGGTCGCCGAGCACCGCCAGCAGCGATCTCTCGCGCAGTGCCCGCACCAGGGAGCGCGCCCGCCGCCATACCGGCCGAGCGGTCGAGGCGCGCGGCGGAGAGAAACTCGGCGCGCGACCGACACCACCCCGCGTACACGGTGTAGTAGCGGTGGACGCAGCCGGTTGGGCGAAGACGTACGAGGCGGCGTCGTGGTCGGCAGGCGCGTCACCAGCAGGCAGCCGGCCGTGGCGCGCGCCAGCGCGGCGAGGATGATACGCCTGTCGCGCACGTAGTTCAGCGCGCTCGACGCGACGACGAGATCGTAGCGCTGCGCGGTCCAGCCGTCGTCGTCGTGAAACCGGTGCGCTGGACCCGCGCAGGCGCGCCGCCTCGGGCCAGCCGCCGGGAAGATGCACCCACGCGTCGTCGGCGCGCCACCGGCGGCGCAGCCCGCTCAGCCAGCGCCAGAGCGCCGGCGGCGTGCGATCGCGCGCCATGTCCCTGCCGTTCATGCCGACCGGATGCGCGCGCCTCCGTCAGCGCGCCAGGATGACGACCGAGGCGTTGGCGCCGCGACCGACGGTGTGGCCGAGCGCCACCTTCGCGTCGGCGACCTGGCGGGCGCCGGCGTCGCCGCGCAGCTGCCAGTAGAGCTCGATGACCTGGCCGAGCGCCGAGGCGCCGAGCGGCTCGCCCTTCGCCAGCAGGCCGCCGCTCGGGTTGATCGGCAGTGCGCCGCCGAGCTCGCTGCGCCCCTCGTCGAGCATCCGGCCGGCGCCGCCGCGCGCGCACAGGCCGAGCTCCTCGCAGGAGATCAGCTCGCGCGCCGAGTCGGTGTCCTGCACCTCGGCGAGGTCGACGTCCGCCGGACCGATGCCGGCTTCCTCGTAGGCGGCGCGCGCCGCCAGCGTCGTCGGCGATGGCAGGTCGTCGTCGACCAATCCGCACATCGGGGTGTGCTCGCCGAGCACGCTGCCGGGCAGGTGCGAGCGCAGCGCCGCGGCGCGCACCGTGACGCGACCGCTCGCCGCGCTCGGCGCGCGGCGCAGCACGATCGCGGCGGCACCCTCGTTCGGCGAGCACAGCATGAACAGGTGCAGCGGCTCGCACACCACCGGCGACTCGAGCACCTGTTCGAGTCGCGTCTCCTTGCGGAACATCGCGTACGGGTTGTGCACGCCGTTGCGGTGGTTCTTCACCGTCACGGCGGCGAGGTGGTGCTTGGTGACGCCGGAGTCGCGCATCAGGCGCTGCGCGCGCAACGCGAAGTACGCCGGCGTCACCGCCAGCCCGGCCTGCTCGCGCCAGGGCTCGAAGAACGACGAGCGGATGATGCCCTTCGGCATTTTCTCGATGCCGAACACCAGCACCGTGTCGCAGCGGCCGGAGCGGATGGCCTCGACCCCGAGCCCGAGCGCCGCGCCGCCGCTGGCGCAGCCGGCCTCGACGTTGACGATCGGCACGCCGCTCAGGCCGAGCGCGGTGAGCACCTTGTGGCCGGCGGCGACGCCGCTGTAGACGGTGCCGCAGTACGCCGCCTGGAAGCCGCCGCGTCCGACGCCGGCCGCCGCCAGCGCCTGCTTCACCGCCTCGACCCCCATCGCGGTGACCGTCTTCTCGCCGAAGCGGCCGAATGGGTGGATGCCGACGCCGGCGATCTCGACCGCCGAGCTCATCGCGCCACCTCGACCGGGGCAAAGGCGTAGGTGTGCACCTCGCGCCCCTGCTCATCGACATGCAGCGGCACCAACACCAGCCGCACCGCCATGCCGAGCCGCAGGCGCGCGGGGTCGGACTCGGTCAGCCGACTGATGATGCGCAGTCCCTCCGGCAGCTCGACGACGCCGAAGCCGAAGGGCACCTCGCCGACGTAGCCGGGCGGCCGATTGCGCACGCTGGTGAACAGATGCAGCGTGCCGGTCGGGCTGAGCGGCAGCGTCGCGCAGTCCTCGGCCGAGCAGTACGGGCAGTCGGTCCCCGCCGGGAACTGCCATTTGCCGCAGGCGCCGCAGCGGGCGCCGAGCAGGTGGCCACCGTCCGCGCTGCTGAACAGCCCCTCGTGCACCGGCACCCGCTCCATGGGCGGCCTTCTACGACAAACCCGGCGGGGTTCACCACCGCGCCCCGGCCGAAGAAATTGTCCGTCGCCACGCGGCTCGATCTCTGTAGACTGAGCGGCGATGAGGAGGTGTCCGGCGATGCGAGAACGCGTGTTGTGGACGGCGATCCTGGCGACGGCGCTGCTGCTGGCGGCCCCGGCCCGGTCGCAGAGCCCGGCGGAGCTGGCCAAGATTCCGCCCAGCGTGCGGGCGGGGATCCAGACCGACTTCATGACCCAGAAGCTCCAACTGAGCGCCGAGCAGCGCACCAAGGTCGAGGCGATCAACCTCAAGGTCGCCAACCAGATGCAGCCGCTGCTGGAAGGGTCGGCCTGGACCCTGATGCGCGAGGCCAAGGCCGTCGATGAGGCGAAGGACAACGAGCTGCGCGCGGTCCTGACCCCGCAGCAGTTCGACACCTACGTCGCGTCGAAGGACCAGATCAAAGACCTGCTGAAGCAGAAGGCGGCGGCGAACGCGGCGTCGTAGGGCGCGGCACGCCGCGCCCGCCGCTCCCTGCCGCCGCCGGCGCGCCACCCGGCGTGTCCCGGCCCGCTTCGCCCGCTGCGGTTGACCGAATCGCGGCGCGCTTGGCGGCGCAGCACCGGTGCGTCTAGGGTGCGCGCCGCAGAACGGGGAGACGGACATGGCATTTCGCGTGGTGTGCATCTCGCGCACGACCGCGGCCGGCGGCGAGGACGTCGGGCAGGCGGTCGCGCAGGGGCTCGGGTTTCGCTACGTCGACGAGCAGATCATCCGGCGCGCGGCGCAGCACGCCCAGGTCGACCCGGGGCTGGTGGCGAAAGCCAAGCAACACCAGCCGTTGATGCAGCGCCTGCTCGAGAAGCTGCCGCGCGGCGCGGAGGTCGCCGGGGTGGTCGCAGCGGCGGCCGGCGTCCCGGCGGCCGCGGGGCAAGCCGCCGGTCGGACCGACACCGCCGACTTGCGCGCGCTGATTCAGGCGGCGATCCATGAGGTCGCCGCGCTCGGTGACGCGGTGATCGTCGCGCACGCCGCCTCGCTGGCGCTTGCCAACACCGCCGGTGTGCTGCGCGTGCTGGTGACCGCGTCGGCGGAGACGCGCGTCCGCCGCGTCGCCGAGCTCGAGCGGTTGATCAGAGCCGAGGCCGAGCGGCGCATCGCCAGCTCCGATCGCGAGCGCCAGGAATACTTCCAGCGCTTCTACAAGCTGCCGGAGGAGACGGCGACGCACTACGACCTGGTCATCAACACCGACGTGCTGAGCACCGCGCAGGCGGTCGCGACGGTGCTGGCCGCGGCCACCGCGCCGCACTGAGCGCGCGGCGCGGCTCAGCGTGCGAGGGCCAGGGTCGCCGACGGCGCGGTGGTGTGGAAGAGCAGCTTCTGCTCGACGGTGCGGCGCGAGTCGGCGCGCAGGCGCGGGTTGGCAAGGGCGCGGTGGGCGAAGTCGACGGCGTCGGGAAGCTTGGCATCGAGCGCACGGTCGGCGACCTGCGCCCACAGCTCGGCCGGATCGGTCGGCGCCAGCCGGCGCATGATGCTGCTCAGCGCGGCGGCGGCGGCGTCGTCCTTGCCGGTGCGGGTCAGGACGTCGAAGAGCCGAATGGTCAACGGGCCGTCGGCTGCGACCTCGGGCACCGCGGCGTGCAGCTCCAACCAGCGCTCGATGGCGAGCGCCTCGCGCCGCTCGGCGAGATCGGTGCGGATCAGGCGCAGACAGGCGCCCTGCTGGTCGCGCATCTGGTCGAGTCGCGCCAGATGCCAGAACGTCTCGCCCAGGTCGATGTCGTTCGGGTGGCGCAGCAGCTCGGCGGCGAGCAGGCGACAGCCGTCGGCGACCCGTCCGGCGTCGAGCAGCGCGGTCAGCTGGGTGGTGACCGGGTCCTGCTTCTCCGCCTCGCGCTCGGCGATCGCCTCGGTGATGAAGCGCTCCTCGACCTTGAAGACTTTCATGCCGAGCGCGAACACGGCGCCGAAGGCGAAACCCCAGACGTGCGCCCAGTAGGCGACCATCGGCGTCGCGTCGAGCGGCTGGTAGGTGAGCGCGCCGCGCGCGCTCACCAGCTCGCCGAGGAACCACAACGGCAGCAGGAACCAGGCTGGCACGCTGAACTCGAAGCGCACGACGCGGATCATGATGAGGGCGAGGAACATCATCTTGATGCGGGCCCGCGCCCAGCGCACCGCGAAGGCACCCATGACGCCGGCGATGGCGCCCGAAGCGCCGACCAACGGGGCGCTCATCGTCGGATCCTGCAGCGCGAACAGCCCGCCGGCCGCCATCCCGGCGGCGAGGTAGAAGACGGCGAAGATCGGGCGGCCCCAGACGTCCTCGACCGAGGGGCCGGTGAGGTAGAGGAACAGCATGTTGAAGAGCAGGTGCAGCAGGCCACCGTGGATGAACATCGAGGTGAGCAGCTTGAGCCACGAGAACTGCGCCGGGATGAGGCCCCAGCGGTAGGCGGCATCGTCGTGCTCGGCGGCGAGCCAGCGCGCGGTGAGGTTGTCGAGCACCTTCTGGCGCTGCGCCAGCGACGCTTCGTCGGGCTCGGCCTCGTCGAGCTCCTCGCGCGCCTGGCGGCGCTCGGTGGCGCTCAGCGTTGCCAGGACCCGGTCGATCGCCTGTTTCAACTCGGGCGCGGGCGTCAGGTCGGGGTTGGCGACGTAGTACTTGGCGGTGTCGGAAAAATATTCGCCGACCTGTTGCTCCTGCTCGTAGGTCATCGCTGGGTGCGCCAGGTAGACCAGCGAGCAGAGGACGATGATGCCGAAGGTGACCACCGGAACGCGGCGCAGCGGTCCGCAGTCGTTGCCGATCGGGATCAGGAACATCGCCGCCGCCTCACCGCGTCTTGAACTGCACCAGCTCGAGCGTCTGCTCGCCCGACCCGAGCGACTCCGGGCGGAGGGTCATGCGCAGCGTGTGCTTCACCGTGCCGACGCCCGGTGCCAGCCAGGTCGAGGTGTTGACCTGGATCTCCGCGTCGCCGTCGATATCGCGCCCGTTGAGGTGCGGAATGGTGCGGTGGCCGATCGACTCGCTGTCGATGCGGACGCAGCGCCGGAAGGTGCCGGCAGGAACCGTGACCTCGGCGTCGACCGCCGCGATCTGCGCGGTGCCGGTCATCATCAACTCTTCGGAATCGGTCACCCGCATCGGCTGGCGCGTGTCCCAGGTCGTCCCGACGCTGAGCGGGAAGCGTAGCTGGTAGACCGGCTCGGCGAGCGGGACGACGTCGTTCGAGCCGCGCGCCTGGCGGGCGATCTCGGCGATGCCGCGTTTGTCGCGGGCGAAGAAGGCGTAGCTGTGGCCGTTCTCCAGCTGGTTGACGGTGACCATCGGAGTAGCGTCGCGGCCGCCGATCGAGCGCGCCTCCTGCGCCTTGACATCCACCATGATGTCATCGATCGGCTGCGACGCGGTGGCGCGATGAATGCCGCCGTCTTCCTCTCGATAGCGGTAGCCGGCAAAGAAGTTCAGCTCGCCGGAAGTGACGTAGCGCCACTGCGCGCCGGCCTCGAGCGGGAAATATGACTCCGGCGACGGCTGGCAGCCCAGCAGGCCGACGATGGCGACCAGCACCCCGCTCCACCGGACCATCCACATGGGAGCCGCAGGCTAGCGGCGAACCCGACCCTCCGCCACGCCGATTTCGCCGCTCGGCGGCGGTCCGCTGCCGCCGGTCGCGGGCCGCGGCGCGTCTCAGAGGCCCAGCGCCGCGCGGGTCGCGGATCCCACCTGGCCGTCGACGAACAGGCCGCGTTGCTGCTGGAACGTGCGCACCGCCAGGTCGGTCAGCGGGCCGAACTCACCGTCGATCTCGTCGCCGCTGAAGCCGAGCGCGCGCTGCAGCTTCTTCACGTCCGCGCCGGTGAGGCGCGGCAGCGTGAGGCGCAGCAGGCGCTCGGCGGGATCCTGCGCGGAGGCGGTGACGGTCGACGTGTCGGTCTTGAGGGCCGGCGCGCTGATCACCACGCCGTGCGCGGTCAGCGGCAGCTCGAGACTCCACTTCTTCTGCTTGATGAGCTGCTGCAGCGTCTCCATCCGATAGACGGTCTTGCGCAGCAGGGGATTGTCGTGCGTCGCCAGCCACTCGCGCCGGGTAGCGACGTAGCTCGCCACCCAGGCCTTCTCGCCGGCGGCCTCGGGCGTGCCGCTGCTCTTCAGGACGCGGTCGCGGATGCGGGCGAAGGACCCGTGGACGGTGCTGTCGTAGACCACCGTGACGCTGAGCGGCGCGGTGAGGGCCAGCGTCTCGCAGTGGCGCAGGGCCGGCTCGAAGTAGACGCGGTCGAAGAACGCGTCCTGTGTCGTGCGCATCACCGGATCGTCGCCGGCGCGGACCAGCAGATCCCGCAGCGCCGCGTCGCGGTCGAGGGCGAAGTCGCGCGCCTCCAGGCGCGGCAGGAAGACCGCCAGCTCGGCGGCCAGGCCGCCGTTGGCGTCGCAGTAGGCGTGGATGAGCAGCGCCAGGTTGCCGCTCGCCAACGTCGTCTGCGAGCGCCCATAGGTCAGATGCCCCGGATCGTCGGGATGAAACGTGACGTTGCCGTAGTCGCCGCGGATCCGCCCGGTCTCGAACACGTTGACGATCGCCTGCGCGGTCGCGCTCTGCTGGGTGGTGAGCTTCGGTCGTGCCATGGCCCTCGCCCCTCGCTGGCCGGTGCCGATGTGCTCGGTCCGCCGGCCGGTCGTCGCCGCCGGCCCGATTGCTCGGCGCGCGTGCCCGCCTCATGACGATCGGCCGTCGCACCGACAATTGGGGGTTCCCCGCAGGGTGGCGCGTGGCGGCCCAGCGCGGACGCGTCGCGCCCGCCAGGCTAGCGGCGGAAGAGTCGGTCGAGCTTGGCGCGTGCCGCGGCGGCGGGATCGGCCGCGGCCGGCGCGGCCGCGCCGGGGCTGAACCAGTCGCAGAAGTTGCCGCGCTCCTTGTCGACCTGGCGTTCGGCCTGCGGCTCGCGACACTGATTGTGCATCGCCGGGGCGTAGCGCGCGCAGTTGCGGCAGCAGCGCAGGTCGTTCCCGCACGCCAGGCAGGCGGCGCGGCGACCCACCGGCTGGCGGGCGTCGAAGGCGGCGCCGCAGCGCCAGCAGGTCGGTCCCTCGGACATCGCTTTCTTGTTCCGCCCGGGGGCGGTTGTTACCATGCGCGCCGCGTCGCGCCCAGGCGCGCGACGGTGGTGGTGGAGGCGATGGTGACGCTGCCGGCGGCGGTCGACGAGTTCCTGCGCATGCTCGATGTCGAGGAGAACGCCTCGCCGAACACGCTGCGCGCCTACGCCGCCGACCTGAACCAGTTGCTGCAGTCGATCGCCGCGCGCCGCGCCTGCGAGCCGGAGGGCCTGCCCTGCGAGGCGCTCGACCGCGACGCGGTGCGCGCCTTCCTGGTCGAGCGCCTGCAGCGCAGCGCGCGCAGCTCGGCGGCGCGCAAGCTCTCGGCGGTCAAGCGCCTCGCGCGCTTCCTGCTGGGGCGCGAGCTGCTGGCGGTCGATCCGTGCGCCGGGCTGAAGGCGCCGCGCGCCGACCGCACCCTGCCGGCGCATCTCTCGGTCGACGACATGTTCCGCCTGCTGGTCGCCCCGGCCGACGACACGCCGGCCGGGCGGCGCGATCGCGCCATTCTGGAGGTCACCTACTCGTGCGGCCTGCGAGTCAGCGAGCTGGTCGGCCTCGACTGGCTCGACGTCGACGAGGCGCTCGCCGTCGTGCGGGTGCGCGGCAAGGGGCGCAAGGAGCGCATCGTGCCGATCGGCGAGACGGCGCTCGAGGCGCTGCGCCAGTACCGCGAGCGCCTCGGCGCCCTCTGCCCGCGCGGCGTGCAGACGCCGGAGGCGGTCTTTCTCAACCAGCGCGGCACGCGCCTGACGGTGCGCTCGGTGGCGCGTCTGGTCGACGCCGCGATGCGGCGCGGCGCCATCGCCGGCAAGATCAGCCCGCACGCGCTGCGCCACAGCTTCGCCACCCACCTGCTCGGCGCCGGCGCCGACCTGCGCGCCATCCAGGAGATGCTCGGCCACGCCAGCCTGTCGACGACGCAGAAGTACACCCACGTCGAGCTGCAGCAGCTGATGGCGGCCTACGACAAGGCGCATCCGCGGGCGTGATCGGTCGCTGCTGCGACCGCGCGGATCGCCTATCGCGTCTCGCCTATCGTCGGAGCAGCGCCTATGCCTGACGGCCTATCGCATATGGTCGGAGAACGCCGTATCGGGTATCGACATTCCGACGATAGGCGATCCAGCGACAGTCAATGACCGACCGCATCCGCAGCACGACCATTCTGGCCCTGCGCCACCACGGTACCGTCGTCATGGCCGGCGACGGACAGGTGACGCTCGGCAACTCGGTGATGAAGCACGGCGCGCGCAAAGTGCGGCGGCTGCGCGGCGGCAGCGTGCTGGCCGGCTTTGCCGGCGCCAGCGCCGACGCCTTCACGCTGTTCGACAAGTTCGAGGGCAAGCTCGACCAGCATCAGGGCAACCTGCAGCGCGCCGCGGTCGAGCTGGCGAAGGAGTGGCGCACCGACCGCATGCTGCGCCGGCTGGAAGCGCTGCTGCTCACCGCCAACGCCGAGTCGCTGTTGGTGATCTCGGGCAGCGGCGACGTGATCGAGCCGGACGAGCCGGTCACCGGCATCGGCTCCGGTGCCCCGTATGCCCTTGCCGCGGCGCGCGCGCTGATGGCGCACAGTCGGCTCGACGCGGCGGCGATCGCGCGTGAGGCGATGACGATCGCCGCCTCGCTGTGCATCTACACCAACGACCAGATCGTCATCGAGACGCTGCCATGAGCCAGATGACGCCGCGCGAGATCGTCTCCGAGCTCGACCGCTACATCGTCGGCCAGCGCAACGCCAAGCGCGCCGTCGCCATCGCGCTGCGCAACCGCTGGCGCCGCCAGCAGGTGAGCGAGGACCTGCGCGACGAGATCGCGCCGAAGAACATCATCATGATCGGCCCCACCGGGGTCGGAAAGACGGAGATCTCGCGCCGCCTCGCCAAGCTGGCGCAGGCGCCGTTCCTCAAGGTCGAGGCGTCGAAGTTCACCGAGGTCGGCTATGTCGGGCGCGACGTCGAGTCGATGATCCGCGACCTCACCGAGCTGGCGATCAAGATGGTGCGCGAGGAGGAGAAGGAGAAGGTGCAGGTGCGGGCGCGCGCCCGGGCCGAGGAGCGTGTGCTCGACCTCCTGCTGCCGCCGATCTCCAACGACCGCCGCATCCAGCCGATGGGCGGCGAGAGCGAGACGGCGGCCGACGGCGGCACGCGCGACAAGCTGCGCCGCATGCTGCGCGAGGGCGCGCTCGACGACCGGCGGGTCGAGATCGAGGTCAACAAGCCGGCCAGCATCCCGATGGTCGAGGTGATGGGGCCGCAGGGCTTCGACGAGATGAGCGCCCAGCTCAAGGATGCCTTCGCCAACCTGTTCCCCGGCAAGACCAAGGCGCAGCAGATGACGGTGCGCGAGGCGCTCGAGCACCTGAGCCAGGAGGAGGCGACCAAGCTGCTCGACCAGGACGCCGTCAACCAGGAGGCGATCCGCCGCGTCGAGCAGTCGGGCATCGTGTTCATCGACGAGATCGACAAGATCGCCGGGCGCCAGGGGCACGGCGGTCCGGACGTGTCGCGCGAGGGCGTGCAGCGCGACCTGCTGCCGATCGTCGAGGGCAGCACGGTGAACACCAAGCACGGGATGGTGCGCACCGACCACATCCTGTTCATCGCCTCGGGCGCCTTCCACATCAGCAAGCCGTCCGACCTGCTGCCCGAGTTCCAGGGTCGCTTTCCGATCCGCGTCGAGCTCGACGCGCTGACCCGCGAGGACTTCGTCCGCATCCTCAGCGAGCCGGCCAACGCGCTGCTCAAGCAGTACGTCGCGCTGATGCAGACCGAGGGCATCGAGCTGCGCTTCACCGACGACGCCATCGCGGCCATCGCCGACGTCGCCGCCAAGGTGAACGAGCGCACCGAGAACATCGGCGCCCGCCGTCTTCACACGGTCATGGAGCGGTTACTTGACCAGATATCGTTCGACGCGCCAGAGATGTCCGGTTCGCAGGTGACGATCGACGCGGAACAGGTGCGCGCCAAGCTCGATGCGGTGGTCCAGGATGACGATCTCTCACGCTACATTCTCTGAGTCGGCCGGCTGATGCCGACCCGCACCGCCAAGCAGGTGCAGGACCTGATCGCCAAAGCGGAGGTCCTGCTCGACGCCCTGCCCTACATCCGTCGCTTTGCCGACAAGACGGTGGTGGTGAAGTACGGCGGCCACGCCATGGTCGACGAGGCGCTGAAGAGCAGCTTCGCGCAGGACATCGTGCTGCTGAAGCTGATCGGCCTGAACCCGGTCGTCGTGCACGGCGGCGGCCCGCAGATCGCCGCGATGCTCAAGCAGCTCGGCATCCAGTCGACCTTCGTGCGCGGCATGCGGGTGACCGACCAGGCGACCATGGACGTGGTCGAGATGGTGCTGGTCGGCAAGACCAACAAGGAGATCGTGTCGCTGATCAACCGCCACGGCGGCCATGCGGTCGGCCTGTCCGGCAAGGACGGCGAGCTGATCCGCGCCCGCAAGATGAAGATGACGGCGCCGGCCGCCAGCGGCGGCACCGAGGAGCTCGACATCGGGCTGGTCGGCGAGGTGGCGGCGGTGAACCCGATGGTCATCGAGGCGCTCGACCGCAGCGACATCATCCCGGTGATCGCGCCGGTCGGCGTCGGCGATGGCGGCGAAACGTACAACATCAACGCCGACCTGGTCGCCGGCAAGGTCGCCGAGGCGCTGCGCGCCGAGAAGCTGATCCTGCTGACCGACGTCGAGGGCATCAAGGACGGCAGCGGCGAGGTGGTGCCGACGCTCGACGACGAGCGCGCCCGCCAGCTGATCGCCGACGGCACCATCGGCGAGGGCATGATCCCCAAGGTCGAGTGCTGCCTGGAGGCGCTGAAGAACGGCGTCAAGAAGACGCACATCGTCGACGGCCGCCTGCGGCACGCGGTGCTGCTGGAGATCTTCACCCGCGAGGGCGTCGGCACCGAGGTGGTGCGCAGCCTGCGCACGCCGGGCGGGCGCGCGCGCGAGCCGCGCCGCGTGGGGGCGCGCGGCCAATGAACAGCGCCGCGATCATCGCCCTCGCCGACCGCTACCTCTTCCCCACCTACGCGCGCGCGCCGCTGGCGCTGGTGAAGGGCGAAGGGACGCGCGTCTGGGACGCCGACGGCAGGTCCTACCTCGACTTCTTCTCAAGCACGGTGGTGAGCAACCTCGGCCACCAGCACCCGGCGATCGTGCGCGCCATCGAGCAGCAGGCGCACAAGATCCTGCACGTCTCCAACCTGCACTACTGCGAGCCGCAGGCGCGCCTCGCCGAGCGGCTGGTGAAGCGCTCGTTCGCCGACCGCGTCTTCCTGTGCAACAGCGGCGCCGAGGCGAACGAGGCCGCCATCAAGCTGGCGCGCAAGTACGGGCACGCCGAGGGCGGCGGCCGCTTCGAGGTGCTGACCCTCTACAACTCGTTCCACGGCCGCACGCTGGCGACGATTGCCGCCACCGGCCAGGAGAAGGTGCGGGTCGGCTTCGAGCCGGTCCAGCAGGGGTTCCGCTACGCCGCCTACGACGACGTCGCCGCCGCCGAGGCGGCGCTGACGCCGCGCACCATCGCCATCCTGATCGAGCCGATCCAGGGCGAGGGCGGCATCGTCGCGCCGAGCCCGGAGTACTTCCGCGCCCTGCGCGGGCTGTGCGACCGGCATCACCTGCTCCTGATGTTCGACGAGATCCAGACCGGCATGGGCCGCACCGGCACGCTGTTCGCCTACGAGCAGCTCGGTGTCGCGCCCGACGTCATGACGCTGGCCAAGGGACTCGGCGCCGGCGTGCCGATCGGCGCCATGCTCGGGTCGGCGCGGGTCGCCGGGGTGCTCGACAAGGGCTCGCATGGCTCGACCTTCGGCGGCAACGCGCTCACCTGCGCCGTCGGCCTGGCGGTGCTGGAGGTGCTCGACGGCGAAGGCGTACTGGCCAACTGCGTCGCCATGGGCGAGCGACTGATGAGCGGCCTGCGCGGGCTGGCGGCGAAACACCCCACCGTCATCAAGCAGGTACGCGGGCGCGGGCTGTTGATCGGCGTCGAGCTCGGGCAGCCCGGCGCGCCGATCGTCGAGCGCTGCCAGGCGGCCGGGCTGATCATCAACTGCACCGCCAACACCGTCCTGCGCCTCACCCCGCCGCTCACCGTCACGGCGGCCGAAGTGGATGAGGCGTTGGGCCTGCTCGACGGAGTCCTGACGGCATGAAGCGCGACTTCCTGGCGCTCGACGCGCTCAGCCGCGCCGAGCTCGACGAGATCCTGCACCTGTCGGCGAAGCTGAAGCGCGAGCTCAAGGCGGGCCGGCGCGAGCCGCTACTGGCCGGCAAGACGCTGGCGATGATCTTCGAGAAGCCGAGCCTGCGCACGCGTGTGACCTTTGAGGTCGGCATGACGCAGCTCGGCGGCTACGCCGTCTACCTGACGCCGACCGACATCCGACTCGGCGAGCGCGAGTCGGTCGCCGACATCGCCCGCAACCTGGAGCGCTGGGTCGACTGCATCATGGGGCGCGTCTTCCAGCACGCGACGCTGGAGGAGCTGGCGCGCTACGCGCGCGTGCCGATCATCAACGGCCTGTGCGACGTCCAGCACCCCTGCCAGGTGCTGAGCGACTGCTTCACCGTGCTGGAGCGGCGCGGCCGGCTCGACGGCCTGAAGGTCGCCTGGCTGGGCGACGGCAACAACGTCGCCAACTCGTGGATCGCGGTGGCGCCGCGCTTCGGCTTCTCGTTCGCCCTCGCCTGCCCGCCGGGCTTCGAGCCGGATGCCGGCCTGGTCGCCAGGGCGCGCGCCGAAGGTGCCGCGATCACGGTGACGCAGGACGTGCGCGAGGCGGTGAGCGGTGCCGATGTCCTCTACACCGACGTGTGGACCAGCATGGGCCAGGAGGCCGAGGCGGAAGCGCGCAAGCCGATCTTCGCCCCCTACCAGCTCAACGCCGCGGCGCTGAAGCTGGCCAAGCCCGACGCCGTCGTCATGCACTGCCTGCCCGCCCACCGCGGCGAGGAGGTCACCGGCGAGGTCATCGACGGCCCGCAGTCCATCGTCTTCGACCAGGCCGAGAACCGCCTGCACGTGCAGAAGGGGATCATGGTCTGGCTGCACAACCAGACGGCGAAGCACTGAGAAGCCGTCAGCGATCAGCTGTCAGCCCTCAGCTCTCGAATCCAATAATTCCATTTCTCAGAGCTGAACGCTGATAGCTGACTGCTGACAGCCTCCGAAAGGCCCCATGGACATCAAACCGAAGAAAATCGTTCTCGCCTACTCCGGCGGCCTCGACACCTCGATCATGCTCAAGTGGCTGATCGACCGATACCAGGTGCCGGTGATCGCGTTCTGCGCCGACCTCGGCCAGGGCGAGGAGCTGGAGCCGGCGCGCGAGAAGGCGATCAAGGGCGGCGCGGCAAAGATCTACATCGACGACCTGAAGGAAGAGTTCGTCCGCGACTTCGTCTTCCCGATGTTCCGCGCCGCCACCGTGTACGAGGGCGTCTACCTGCTCGGCACCTCGATCGCACGGCCGCTGATCGCCAAGCGGCAGGTGGAGATCGCGCGCGCCGAGGGCGCCGACGCGATCGCGCACGGCGCCACCGGCAAGGGCAACGACCAGGTGCGCTTCGAGCTGACCGCCTACGCGCTGGAGCCGAACATCAAGATCATCGCACCGTGGCGCTTCTGGGACCTCACCTCGCGCACCAAGCTGATCGCCTACGCCGAGCAGCACGGCATCCCGGTGCCGGTGACGCGCGAGAAGCCCTACAGCACCGACCGCAACCTGCTGCACATCAGCTACGAGGGCGGCATCCTCGAGGATCCCTGGAAAGAGCCCTACGACGACATGTTCACCCTGTCGGTGTCGGTCGAGAAGGCGCCCGACCGGCCGGAGTACGTCGAGGTCGACTACGAGCAGGGAAACCCGGTGCGCATCAACGGCGAGGCGCTCTCCCCCGCCGCGCTGCTGGCGAAGGCCAACGAGATCGGCGGCCGGCACGGCGTCGGCCGCGTCGACCTGGTCGAGAACCGCTACGTCGGCATGAAGTCGCGCGGCGTCTACGAGACCCCCGGCGGCACCCTGCTGCACGTCGCGCATCGCGCCGTCGAGTCGATCACCCTCGACCGCGAGGTCATG